>NZ_JBIMKV010000014.1:0-60688 GCF_051860985.1 Nevskia sp.
AACCGCAAGCTGATCGGGTTCAGCTTCAACACCACGTACGGCGAGTACAGCTATCAGGGTGAGATTTCCTACCGTCCGAATGTGCCGCTCCAGGTGGCTCTCGTCGACGTGGTGTTCGCGTCGTTCGGCCCGACCTTGACCCGCTGCCACGACGCCGCGATTGGCTGCGCTGGTGCGACTGCTACGCTCGGCTTCACCGAGAATGGTGGCAACACGTATACCGTCTACGACAGCTCGAATTTCGTCGACGCCAACGGCAACCAGCCGTACGGCGACAACATCAATCTGGTGGTCGGCGCGGCACCGGGTTCGGCCCGTTCGTTCCCGAACTTCATCACTCCGTATCGCGGCGGCACCATTGGTGAGAACGCCCCGAACTCATTCATTCAGGGCTGGATTCCGGGCAAGGTGCTGAATTACGTGTTCGGCGCCACGCGCGTGCTGTCAGCTTCGGAAAACTGGATCGGCGCTGATCAGGTCATCCTGCTCTACGAGGTGGCGGCTACGCATGTATTGAATCTGCCGAAGTTTGACCAACTGCAGATCGAAGGTCCCGGAGCTGCGTACACCCATGCTTCGGCCGGTGCAGATGGTTCGGGCGCGGATGGCTCGCGGCTCGCCTGTTCGACCAACATCAGTTGCACGGTCGGCCCGGACGGCTTGCGCTTCAACCCGTTCCAGGCCTCGCGTAACCAGTTCGCGCACAGCTTGGCAGGCGGTTATCGCGTGGTGAGCCGCATCAGCTACGAGTCGGTGCTGCCGGGTATCTCAATTCAGCCGATCCTGATTTTCCAGCACGACATTTACAACAATTCGCCGGGACCCGGTGCCAACTACGTCGAGGGCCGTATGCAGCTGAACTCGGTGGTCGAGATCCGCTACGAAAAAGCGTTGTCGATGAGCATTTCGTACAACGCTTACACCCGCGGCGGCGGTAACAATGTGTACCGCGACCGCGACAACATCGGCATCTTCTTCAAGTACCAGTTCTAAGCGGAGTTCTCATGCGCGCCACCACCGTCAAGTTGTCCGCTCTGCTTGTCGCTCTGTTCGCCACGCCCTTGTCGATGATGGTGACTGCTCAGGACGACATGGCAGCCGAGGCTTCGGCTGCTGGGGTGGGCGCCGCGAGTACTGACAGCGGGACTGACGGGGCCGCGGTCGAGGAAGTGGCACCAGAGACGCCGGCGGCCAAGCCCATGGCCGCCCGTCCGTCCGAAATGGCTGCCAAGGCGGCCAGCAACCCGCTGCTCAAGGTGGTCGGCACCGGCAAGCATTACGTTGCCGTCGGCGCTCGCGGCCACATCCTGACCTCGGCGGATGGCAGGGACTGGAAGCAGGTGGCGTCGCCGGTCGATGCACTGTTGACCAGCGTCACCTTCGCCGATGCCCGGCACGGCTGGGCGGTCGGCCATGACGCCACCATCCTCGCCACCACGGATGGCGGCGAGACCTGGAAGCTCCAGAACTTCCAGCCCGATCTTGGCAAGCCGCTGTTCGACGTGCTGTTTTTCGATCCGCAGAATGGCCTGGCGGTCGGTGCCTACGGCTTGATGCTTGCTACCACCGATGCCGGAGCCACCTGGGCGCAGGTGCCGGTCAACGCCGTCACCGAAGACGAGCGCCATTTCAATGCGCTGACCCTGCTCGGCGACGGCAGCCTCGTGGTGGTGGGCGAAGCAGGCTTGATCGGCCTCAGCGACGACCGCGGCCAGACCTGGACCAGGGTCGTCAGTCCCTACAAAAGCTCGTTGTTCTGCGTCATCGCGGCCGGCGACAAGGGGGCGCTGATCGGTGGCCTGCGCGGCAATTCGTTTTACACGACCGATGTAGCGGCCGGAGAGTGGTCGAAGATCAAAACCGGTACAGACCAGTCTCTGTTCGGCATGGCCGCGTTACCCGACAACAAAATCGTCATGGCTGGCCTCAACGCCACGCTGCTGGTCTTTGACGCCGCCGGCAAGTCCAAGCTGGTGCCAATCACCGACAAGTCTGGCAACAAGCAAACCGACACGCTGTCCTGGGTGATGCCGGCGCGTGACGGCACCGTGCTGTTGGTCGGCGATGTCGGCGTGCAGCGCCTGGATGCGACGAAGTTCTGAGCGTTGTTGCGCCGACGGCGAGTCAGGGAACACGGGGGTCAACTTTCAATGCGCCGCAACAGCCGTCGACCGTGGGCCGGGCGCTTCCAGGGCGGGAGCGGGCGTCCTGGACACCTGCATTCAAAAAGATTTATTGCGTTGCAAAAAATAAAACAATGGAAACGTCGACGGTCAGTCTCGAGCGCCTTGCGACGTACTCGGGACCGGGAGAGGCTGCAGTCAGACGCATCCTGGCGGACGTTGACGAACTCGTTCGAACACTGTCCGCCAACAAGGCGGACGCGTAGGCTTTTTGGACGCAGACCACTGCTCCACAGTGGCAGATGTATAAATGTACATCAGTCGCCGCTTTTGCGCGCCTGCCCGGTAGCGCCGCCAACGTCGGGGGGTCGAGCAATCGCTGCCGAAGTGGTGAGTGCTTGGTGTTCTCGCTGAGGGAACGTGCCAACCGAAAACGAGCCGCGACGCGTGGGTAGACGCTCAATTAATCCGTTTGGGGAGTCGGCCGGCTGGGCGGCTTGCCAAAAGGGTAGCTGGGCTTCCGCTGCGAACACTGGCTTCGGCGGTGATGGACCAAATGATTTCCGTTCTGAGCAACTCGCTGCCGCTGAATGCAGTTCACCTAGTAGCGTTTAGCTGTAGATAGGAAAATGCAAGTGCTGGACGACGTTTTCCTCAGCGGCTGGGGTCTTATTCAAAACTTTTAGGGGCACAGGCCATGCAACATGCGGCAGTCTAGGTAGTAAACCGTTCGACCTAAGGATGCTCTGATTAACTCCATCGGCGAAATGCCGCGACCAACATAATCAATGACTTATATCGGCGGTTCCGAGAAATTTGGGGTTTAATCAGACCTTCCCTAAGGCGGATCAGCTACCGAATGCGCAACCGAACCAGCACGCCCAGAAAGCTCAGTCACGCCTAAAAAACTAAGTCCCACAATGACGGCAACAGTTAATTACAGAAATATCAGCAAATTCATTTGCTTACACAGGTGATTTCTAGGGCTTTCCAACTTTAATTCACCACAGTGTCAGAAGTCCCAACTTATTTACAAAAAATATAAGGAGCCTACGGCCATCGGCTCCCAACTTGTTTTCGAATTACTCACTGCTCAAGTCGTGGGGTGCTGCCGGGGTGCGGCGAGCGGTTCTTCGCTGGCCTGCAGGCCGAACGCCATTATCAGCCAGATCGCGGCCAGCGCGGCGACCAGACCGTAGGTGCCGGCCAGGCCCCAGCGGCCCAGCGCTAGGCCGCCGAGTGAGCCGCCGGCGAAGCCGCCGAGGAACTGCGCGCTGGAATAGACGCCGAGCGCCGCGCCCTTGCGCTCCGGCGGCACCCGCCGCGAGATCATCGACGGCAGCGCACCTTCCAGGTAGTTGAAGGCGGCGAAGAACAGCAGCAGCGCGATCAGCAGGCCAGCCGCCGACATCCACAGCTCGATCGCCAGCAGCATCGACAGGCCGATCAGCGCCACCGCCGCGATGTACGCCGCGCGGCCCAGCCGGCGCCGTTCCACCACCCGGAACAGCGCGAACACCGGCAGCAGCGACAGCACCAGCAGCGGCAGCCAGACTTTCCAGTGCTGCTCGCCCGGCAGCGCCAGCGTTGACTTCAGCGCCAGTGGCGAGGCGACGAACACGGCGGTCATCGCCGCGTGCAGCAGGAAGATGCCGGCGTCCAGCCGCAGCAGCTGCGGATCGACCAGGGCGGCGCGCAGCGAGGCCGATTGGCCGTCCGCCGGCAGTCTCGGCGCCGCCGGCAGCCCCCAGATCACCAGCGGAATGCCGAGCGCGGCCAGCAGCGCGGTCAGATCGAAGATGCCCGGCACGCCGACCCAGCCGGCGACCACCGGGCCGAGCACCAGCGCGACGATGAACGACACGCCCATGCCGGCGCCGAGGATCGCCATCGCCGTGCTGCGCACCTGCGGCCGGGTGACATCGGCCAGCCAGGCCGACGCCGCGCCGGAGATCGCCCCGGCGCCCTGCAGCGCGCGGCCGGCCATGATCCAGTGGATGTTGTCGGTGGCGCCGGCCAGCGCGCTGCCGAGCGCGAACAGTGCCAGCCCGCCAACCATCACCGGCTTGCGGCCGATGCGGTCCGACAGCCAGCCGAACGGAATCTGCAGCGCCGCCTGCACCAGCCCGTACAGGCCCACCGCCAGCCCGGCCTGCGCGGCCGTGGCCGGCACCGGCAGCTCGCGGGCGTACAGCGCGAACACCGGCAGGATCATGAACATGCCCAACATCCGCAGCGCGTAGATCAGGCTGAGGCCGGCAGTGGCGCGGATTTCGTCGCGGTTCATGACGGGCTTCCAGGCACGCAGCGGCTGGCGGGGAGGCGGAGGGTGTCGCGGTTCATGGCGGACAGGCCCGGCGGATGGGGCGCGGGCCTCGGTGGCGGAAGGAGTGGGGCAGCACGGAACAGGTGACGACGCTGCGAGTGTTGATGGCGTCAACGCCAGATGGTTCCCGGCGGCGATGGCGGGGCGTCCGGCGCCGTCGCCGATCAGTCAGCAACGGGCGTGCCGTTACTATATCCGGCCCTCACCGCGTACAGCTGGGGTTCGCCATCGCGAACCCTGCGCTGCGCCTGCCCGCCCCGATGAAAGTCGTCTTTCCGTACATCGCCCAGACTCACCAGATTCCGCACAGCCTGCCGATCGCCGCCGAGCTGTCGATGCAGCGGCCGGACTGGGACATCCGCCTGGTCTGCTCGTCCGACGCCCAGGAACGCGTGGTCCGGCGGCTGGTGGCGCTGTACCCGCAGGCGCGGCTGCCGGTCGAGCGCTTCCGGCCCAACGCTTTCATCCTCTGGCTGCAGAAGCGGCTGGGCTCCGGCATTCCGGAGAAGTCGCTGACCTTGATCCGCAATCGCCGGCTGTTTGCCGAAGCCGATGCCGTGGTGGTGCCGGAGCGCACCTCGCTGATCCTGCGCAAGCTGTGGCTGCCGCGGCTGCGGATGATCTGGACCAACCACGGCGCGCCGGGCCGTGCGGTGACTTATGCCGACGACCTGATCGAGTTCGATTTCGTGCTGCTGGCCGGCGAGCGGCAGGCGGCGCGGATGCGTGAGCAGGGCACCTTGCGCGAGGGCCGCTACCACACCGGCACCTACGCGAAATTCGATCTCGTGGCCCGGCTCGATGCCCGCCGCCAGAAGCTGTTCGCCAACAACCGGCCGACCGTGCTCTACAACCCGCACTTCGAGCCGGAACTGTCGTCCTGGCCGCGCGATGGCTTCCGGGTGCTGGATTACTTCGCCGAATCGCGCGACTGGAACCTGATCTTCGCGCCGCACATCCGCATGTTCGACCGCCACCAGCCGGAGTGGCTGGCGAAGCTTGAGAAATACCGCAGCCTGCCGCACCTGCGCATCGACACCGGCAGCGATGCCTCGATCGACATGACCTACACGCAGGGCGCCGACGTCTATCTCGGCGACGTATCGAGCCAGATCGCCGAGTTCATGGTGCGACCGCGGCCCTGCCTGTTCATCAACAGCCACGGCGCGCACTGGCAGGGCAACCCGGACTATCTGTTCTGGGAGCTGGGGCCGGTGATCGACAACGCCGAGGCGCTGGGCCAGGCGCTGCGCGAAGCGGTGGCCAGCCACCCGCAGTGGATCGAGCGCCAGCGCGACTACTTCCGCGCCACCTTCGATGCCGAGCCGGATGCCATCGGCCGCTCGGCGGCGGCCGGCGCGGCGGCAATCGCGGCGTTCCTCGAACAGCCGCGCTGAATCAGGCGCGCGACAGCAGCGGCGCGGCCGGCTGCCGGTCGGCGTGCCGGGCAGGTGACGGCCGGACCGATTGCGACATGGCCAGCGGGTTCAGCAAGGCCCGGACCCGCTCGGCCACGGCGGCATAGCTGTCCGGGCGATGATCGAAGTAGGTGCCGAACGTGAAGAAATCGGCGAGGCAGTAGCGCAGCGCCGCACGCCGTGCCTCGGTTTTTACTGGCAGCCGGTCGGCGGCGTCGAGCGCGGCGCGCAGTTCCGACCGGTCGCGCACCACTTCGGCCAGCGCCGGCACGGCGTAGAAGCTGTTGCCGAGCGTGACCAGCGGCTTGTCGAGCAGGATCGCCTCGAAGCCGACGCTGGAATTGATCGTCACCACGAAGCGGGCGCGCTGGATCAGTTCCGTCGCCGGGACGTTGCAGATAAAGGTGACTTCCGGGAACTGGCGGATCAGCGCGTCGTTGCGGATCTGCGCCAGCCGGTCTTCCTGCGGATGGAACTTCACCACCAGCCGGCGCGGCGGCTGCATCTGCGCCAACTGGGTCGACAGCGCCGCGATCACCGCCGCGTGGTCGTTGCCCCAGACCGGCGAATGCAGCAGCAGTTGGGAATCCTTGCGGACCTGCAGCGGATAGAACACGAAGGGCTCGGCCGGCAGCGGCGGGTCCTGGTAGCCGGGCAACAGCGGTTTGCCGAGACCATAAGGCCGCAGCCGGTAGAACAGGGCATTCAGGCTGCGCGCCTGCCGGGTCTGCAGGTACTGCGGCGGGATCGCGGTGCGCACGACGCGCGACGGTGCGGCGCCGCGTACCGCCGCGATGATCGCGTCGAGCCGGGCATCGAGCGCTGCCGACGGCGGGCGCCAGGCAAGACCCTGGCGGATCAGCCGGGTCAGTGACGAATCCTGGTTCACGCCGTCGCGGTCGAGCTGCATCGAGCCGGGGAAGTAGCCGTGTTCGGCATGGATCACGGCGATGCCGCGTTGCCGGGCCGCGTGAATGGCCAGCGACAGCAGCCGGTTCGAGCCGTTCCAGACCAGCAGCGCGTCAATCGCCTGCGCATCCAGAAACGCTTCGATCTCGGCGTAGCGGCGGCGCGCCTGATCGAGCTTGCCGGCCGCGCCGCGCAGCTGCGCCTTGACGCCGATCGCCGCCCGCAGTTCATCGTCGGACAACTGCGCGCGCTGCGCGGGTTCAGCCAGCGAGGCCGGGAATACCGGAATGCCGGCGGACTGCGCATAGCGCCGCATCAGCAGCCGCCGCGACCAGTACTGGCAGTGGATCGTCGGTGCCAGGTGCTCGCGCAGGCCCAGAAAGAACGGCGCCTTCAGCAGGCCCATGTCGAAGATCGCGAGGTTCAGCGGGCGGGCGGTCATCAAGTGCGGCCGGCGGGGGAGGGTGCGGCGATCTTGCGCAGGCGCGGTGACAACGCCGTGACCGTGCGATGACAGCGCCGGCGGCGGTCCGCGCGGCGCAGCCAGGCGGCGGGCACAGGCGGGGGCGCCAATCCCGATATAGTTGCCGGTCCCTTTTTGACCCCTCCCGTCCATGGATTCGATCCGCATCCGCGGTGCGCGCACCCACAACCTGAAGAACATCTCGCTGGAGCTGCCTCGCGACCAGCTGATCGTCATCACCGGCCTGTCCGGTTCCGGCAAGTCCAGCCTGGCGTTCGACACGCTGTACGCCGAAGGCCAGCGCCGCTACGTCGAAAGCCTGTCCGCTTACGCGCGGCAGTTCCTGTCGATGATGCAGAAGCCCGATGTCGATTCGATCGAGGGTTTGAGCCCGGCGATCTCGATCGAGCAGAAATCGACCAGCCACAACCCGCGCTCGACGGTCGGCACGGTCACCGAGATCTACGACTACCTGCGTCTGCTGTTTGCCCGCGTCGGCACCGCCTACTGCCCGGATCACCCGCAGGTGGCGCTGGAAGCGCAGAGCGTCGCGCAGATGGTCGACCACGTGCTGGCGATGCCGGCCGAATCCGCGTGGATGCTGCTGGCGCCGGTGGTGCGCGGCCGCAAGGGCGAGCACGCCGAATGGTTCGAGCAGATGCGCGCCCAGGGCTTCGTCCGCGCCCGTGTCGATGGCAAGGTCTACGAGCTGGACGAGGTGCCGACCTTGAACCGCAAGCTGAAGCACGACATCGAGGTCGTCGTCGACCGCTTCAAGGTCAGACCGGACATCAAGCAGCGGATCACCGAATCCTTCGAGACTGCGCTGCGTCTGTCGGATGGCCTGGCGCTGGTCGCCCCGCATGGCAGCGACGCGACGCCGGACATCACGTTCTCCGCCCGCATGGCTTGCCCGCATTGCGGCTATTCGCTGGAAGACCTCGAGCCGCGGCTGTTCTCGTTCAATTCGCCGAGCGGTGCCTGCGCGACCTGCGACGGCCTCGGCCAGCTGCAGGTGTTCGACGCCGAGCGGGTGGTGACCCACCCGGATGCCAGCCTCGCCGAAGGCGCGATCCGCGGCTGGGATCGGCGCAATCCGTACTACTGGGCGCTGGTTTCGTCGCTGGCCAAGCACTACAAGTTCGATACCGACAAGCCGTTCCAGAAGCTGCCGGAGAAGGCGCGCAATGCGGTGCTGTACGGCTCGGGCGACGACAAGATCGCCTTCGAGTATCCGGACGAGCGCGGCAAGATCGTCACCCGCATCCACAAGTTCGAAGGCGTGCTGCCGAACCTGGAGCGGCGCTACAAGGAAACCGAATCGGTCGCGGTGCGCGAGGAACTGGCCAAGTACCTGTCCGACAAGCCCTGTCCGGACTGCCACGGCGATCGCCTGAACCGCTCGGCGCGCCACGTCTTCGTCGGCGGCAGCAGCCTGCCGTCGGTGGTCGCGAAATCGGTGCGCGATGCCGAAGTGCATTTCCAGCAGCTGAAGCTGCCCGGTCACAAGGGCGAGATCGCCGACAAGATCCTGAAGGAGATCAGCTCGCGGCTCGGCTTCCTGAACAACGTCGGCCTCGATTACCTGACCCTGTCGCGCTCGGCCGAAACGCTGTCCGGCGGCGAAGCCCAGCGCATCCGTCTGGCCTCGCAGATCGGCGCCGGCCTCGTCGGCGTGCTGTACGTGCTCGATGAACCGTCGATCGGCCTGCACCAGCGCGACAACGAACGATTGCTCAAGACGCTGGTGCACCTGCGCGACATCGGCAATACAGTGATCGTCGTCGAGCATGACGAGGATGCGATCCGCCAGTCCGACTACGTCGTCGACATCGGCCCCGGCGCTGGCGTCCACGGCGGCCAGATCGTCGCCGAGGGCACGCCGGCCGAGGTGATGGCCAACCCGAAGTCGCTGACCGGCCAGTACCTGTCCGGCAAGGTGTCGATCGAGGTCCCGAAGACCCGCCACAAGCGCGATCCGAAAAAGCAGATCGTCTTGAAGGGCGCCAGCGGCAACAACCTGAAATCGGTGACCGCCGAAATCCCGATCGGCCTGATGACCTGCGTCACCGGCGTGTCCGGCTCCGGCAAGTCGACCCTGATCAACGACACGCTGCTCGGCTACGCGGCGCGTCAGCTCAACAACGCCGGCACCCGCCACGCGGCCTGCGAGGGCATTGAAGGGCTGGAGCATCTCGACAAGGTCATCGATATCGACCAGTCGCCGATCGGCCGCACGCCGCGTTCCAATCCGGCGACCTACACCGGCCTGTTCACGCCGATCCGCGAGCTGTTCGCCCAGGTGCCGCAGGCCCGCGAGCGCGGCTACGAGGCCGGCCGCTTCAGCTTCAACGTCAAGGGCGGCCGCTGCGAAACCTGCGAAGGCGATGGCGTGATCAAGGTGGAAATGCACTTCCTGCCGGACGTCTACGTCACCTGCGATACCTGCAAGGGCAAGCGCTACAACCGCGAAACGCTGGAGATCCGCTACAAAGGCAAGAGCATCAACGACGTGCTCGAGCTGACCATCGAGGACGCGCTCGCGCTGTTCAAGCCGGTGCCGGCGCTGGCCCGCAAGCTCGAAACCCTGATGGATGTCGGACTTTCCTACGTCAAGCTCGGCCAGAACGCGACCACACTTTCCGGCGGCGAAGCGCAGCGCGTGAAGCTGGCCAAGGAGCTGTCAAAACGCGATACCGGCCGCACGCTCTACATCCTCGACGAGCCGACCACCGGCCTGCATTTCCACGACGTCGCCCAGCTGCTGAAGGTGCTCGACCGCCTGCGTGACGCCGGCAATACCGTGGTGGTGATCGAGCACAACCTCGACGTGATCAAGCGCGCCGACTGGATCGTCGACCTTGGTCCGGAAGGCGGCAGCGGCGGCGGCGAGATCGTCGGCGCCGGTACGCCGGAAGACATCGCCAAGATCAAGCGTTCGCACACCGGGCGCTTCCTGAAGCCGCTGCTGAAGGGCTGAGGTCGGTTGGCCCCCGCGTTCGGCACCGGATGGGCGCGGGGGGCCACCCGAGAATTGGGTGCTGTCATTCCGGCGGAAGCCGGAATGACGGAATCGGGCGGGCGTGGCCGTTGCGGCGCCGAGCCACGTCATCGTCCGGTGCCGCTGCCTCGAAAGCGCTGAACGGCAAGCCTTCGCAGACCCCGTGCTAGGCTTCTGCCCGAAATTTTCACCTCCGGAATGCCTCTCCATGTCCTCGATCACTGCCCTCCGCCGCCACGCACCCGCCCCGAAGTTCGAGGCTGCGGACCTGCGCAAATCCGGGCTCGATCCGAATTTCTGGTATCCGCTGGCGCGCTCGAAGCAGCTGAAGGCCGGCAAGTCGCTGGCGGTCAGCTTTGCCGGCGAGCCGATCGCGCTGGTGCGCCCCGAGAAGGGCGAGGTGTTCGCGCTGGAAGACCGCTGCGCTCACCGGCAGGTGCCGCTGACCATGGGTGTGGTCCGTGGCGAACGCCTGCAGTGCCACTACCACTGCTGGACCTACGACCGCACCGGCGCCTGCGTCAACGTGCCGTACCTGGATGAAGGCAAGCAGCTGCCGAATGGCGTGAAGAGCTATCCGGTGCGCGAGGCCTACGGTTTCCTGTTTGTCTACACCGGCGATCAATCGGCGCCCGGCTTTGCCGCCTTCCCGGATGTCTCGACCTTCGCCAAGGGCGAGTACAAGACCCGCACGCTCGACCGCACCATCGGCTGCCATTGGTCGTTCATGCACGAGAACCTGATGGACATGAACCATCAGTTCCTGCACCGCAGCCTGATGGGCTCGATCCGCGCCACCTGCCTCGATGTGCGCAAGGGCAACGGCTGGGTGGAGTGCGATTACACCTTCGCCCGCGCCGCCGGCAAGCAGCCGATCGGCGAGCGTTTCATGATCAACCGCAAGGGCGCGGCCAAGGTCGCCGACGGCTCGATCGACATGATGACGATCCGCACCGAATACCCGTACCAGACCCTGAAGTTCTGGACAGCGGGTTCGCCGAAGGACGAGCCGGCCCTGGATCTGTGGAACTGCTACTGGCCGACCGACGCCGAGCAGCGCAGGAACCAGACCTACGGCCTGATGATGATCCGCAAGCCGCCGATCCCGGGAATGATCCACGTGATCTGGCCGTTCATCGTCGCCTTCACCAACGGCATCTTCGGCCAGGACACCGAGATCGTCGAAGCCGAACAGGCCGCGTTCGACGCCCAGGGCGAGGACTGGAACCAGGAGATCTTCCCGGCGATCCAGGAACTGCGCGCGCTGCTGATCGACAAGAGCGTGCCGGTGCCGGCGTACGCGAAGGGCGGGGTGGTGAAGCTGGCGGATCTGCCGCGGGCTTGATCGGCACCGCTCGCGAGCGCGCAGCGAACGACGGAAAGCGCATAAGCCGCTGCGGCTGGCTGTAGGCCCGTCCCGCCGATGACCCCCGCCGACATTCTCAGCCTCCGCGACGCCCGCGCCCGATACCCGCAGCTGCCGGAACCCGCTGCGCTGCCGGCCGGCGACTACCGCGCCGTGCTGCTCGGCCCGGTCTGGTTCCGGCGTTTCGCAGCACTTGGGCTGGCGATCGGTGGGCTGCCGCGCTGGCACGGCAAGCGGTTCCGGGCCGATGGCAGCGGCGTGAACCTGCTGCGTCCGGCGACCGAAGGCGGGCCGCAAGTCGAACGTCTGGTGATGCAGCTGCGGCTCGATCGTTCGCCGCACGATGGCCGCGCCGTGGTGCGTGTCGGGTATGACGGCAGCGCCCGCTTCCCGTGGCCGGCCGTGGTCGATGAACTGCGGCGCTGGCCGACGGAGAGCGGCGAGGTCTGGCTTGGCATGGCGCGCACCGACTGGCGCTGGACGCGTGGCCCGTCGTGGCTGCGGCTGCCGTTCCTGCTGATCCGCGAGCAGCCGGGCGGCTGAACGGCTTGCTGCGTTGCCGGTCGACGGCGAGCCCCGGCGTCGGCCACCTTGCCGCCATCTTGCCGGGCAATTAAATCAATGCAATCAAACAGATTCGCATCAGGCTGGCGATAGGATGCGGCGCGCAGCGCAGTTCGCGGCCGGCGGAGACCGCTGCTCGAGATTGCGGCGCGCCCCTTCCGCCCCTGCTCCGAACCTTCCATGAACACCTTCACCATTCGTACTGCCGTCGCCGTTGCGTCGGCCTTTCTCGCCACTGCCGCTCATGCCGTGGTGGTCGGCGATCAGCTGGTCGCCAATCCGACGATGTCGGCGTACACGGTCACTCCCGGCAGCGGTTACCGGGTGCCGGACAACTGGGCCTGCACCAATTTCCCGCGCTTCAACCGCCGCTGCAGCTATCGGGATACCCGTCTCGGCATCGTGTCGAGCAAGCCGGGCAGCACGCCGAGCACGCTGCAGGCGGCGCCGGTGAATCCCACCTGGTGGCAGACGATCACGGTGCCGGTCGCCGGCCTGTACGACGTGCGGGCGGTAGCCAACAAGCTGCAGAGCAACACCACCGTCACCGAGGTCGCCAACCAGGCCCTCGTCATCAAGGCAGCGGGCGTCGAGGTGCTGAGCGTGCCGGACAGCGCGATGAGTCCCGGTCCGGTCGGCGTTCATGGGCCGAGCGTGACGATGAACCAGCTGGTGCGCCTCAACGCCGGCAGCAACACCTTGAGCATCGGCCTGCGCTATTCGGCGAACACCAACTACTACGCGGGCTACACGTTCTTCGTCGACAAGCTCACGATCCGCTACGTGTCGCCCTGAGCGCTCAGGCGGGTGTTGCGGCGGCACCCATCACCGATTCATCCAGTGCCGCCAGCCGGGTGCCGAAGAACTGCAGGAAGGCGCGCACCCGGGCGCTGCGGCGCAGGTCCGGGTGGGTGAGCACCCAGAAGTGGTAGGTGGTCGCGTTCATCGTGCCCGGCAGCCGTTCCAGCGCCGGGTCTTCCTCGCAGGCGAAGCAGGGCAGCGCCGCGCAGCCGAGGCCGGCGGCGGTGGCCAGCCGGATCGGCGCAAAGCTGTCGTAGCGCAGCCGGATGCGTGATTCCGGCACCTGCTCGGCCAGCCACTTGGCCTGCTGCACCCGCAGCATCGGGCCGTCGAAGCCGAGCCATTCGTAGTCGGCCAGCGGCCGGCCGCGCCCGGCCTTGTCCAGATAGCGGGTCGAGGCGTAGGCGGCGAACACGATCGGCGCGCAGCGGCGGCCGACCAGATGCGGCGGCGGGCGATCGGTGCCGCGGATCACCACGTCGGCCTCGCGCTTCGACAGGTCGACGATCTGGTTGGTCGAGGCGATGTCGAGCGTCAGTCCCGGATAGGTGTCGCGGAACTCGGCGAGCCAGCGCGGCAGCAGGTGCAGGGTCACGGCTTCGCTGGTCGACACTCGCAAGTGGCCTTCCAGCCGCACGTCGGTGCCCTTGATGCGGTTCTCCACACCCAGCGCCTCGCGTTCCATGCGCCCGGCGGCTTCAGCAAGCGCCTCGCCGCCGGGCGTCAGCCGGTAGCCGGCGCGCAGCCGTTCGAACAGACGCACTTCCAGCGCCTTTTCCAGCGCTTCGAGACGCCGATAGACGCTGGACGGGTTGACGCCCAGCGCTCGGGCCGCGCCGTTCAGGCCGCCGGCGCGAGAGATGGCCAGCACATAGCGGAGATCGTCCCAGTCCATGGCAGGGCGGCTGTTGATTGCAAAAATGCAAAAACAGAGTGCGTTAATTGCGGCTTCTTTTGCAACAGAGCAAAGCGCAGAGTGCACGCCATGAAACGCCAGCCCTTCGCGGCGTCGCAGCAAGGAGTCACTCAGATGAACACCCAGAACCTGAATTCGGAAACTCGCGGCACCATCCTTGGCGCCACCGGCCTGCCGCGCCGCGTGCTGGCCGATCTGTTCCGTCGCCGTGGCCTGTTCGGCCGCGATTCCCAGCTTGATACCGCCGAGCAGGCCGTGGTGCAGGGCCGCCTGCCGGCGATTGACGGCCTGGCGCCGCTGCCGGTTCCGGCGCTGCAGACGCCGCGCCTGAAGGCGCTGGCGGCCTACGTCGAGGCGCTGGTGGCCGGTCGCGATGCCAGCGTCGAGCGGGATCGCGCGCAAGGTGAGGGCCTGTCGCGGCTGGCGATCCTGGAAGCGGCGGTGACGGTCGACAACGTTCGCGCCGTGTTCGGGCCGCTCGCTGGCAACGCCGCTGCGGCGACTGTTGCCGGGACCCGCCCGCAGGTCGCGCCGCAGTATGCCCGCGCCGCCTGATCCGGCCGTCTTCGTCTCCTCGCGCAGCCACCCTGCGCTACCCTTCGGCGCGGCATCCGTTCCGGATGCCGCGCCTTTTCTTTTTCAACGGATTCCGCATGAAACTCGATCTCGAACAGAAGACCGCCCTGGTCACCGCCTCCAGCGGCGGCATCGGCCTCGAAATCGCCCGGGCGCTGGCCGGCGAAGGTGCGACGGTGGTCATCAACGGTCGCAGCCAGGCGGTGGTCGACGCGGCGATCGCCGATCTGAAGTCGCGCCAGCCGGAGGCCCGGCTGCGGCCGCTGGTGGCCGACAACGGCAGCGCCGAAGGTTGCGAGGCGACCATCGCCGCGCTGCCCGAGGTCGACATCCTGATCAACAACCTCGGCATCTACGAAGCCGTCGGCTTCTTCGACGAGACCGATGCCGACTGGCAGCGGCTGTTCGAGGTCAATGTGATGAGCGGCGTGCGCCTGGCGCGCCACTACCTGCGCGGCATGATCGCGCGGCGCGAGGGGCGGGTGGTGTTCATCTCCAGCGAATCGGGCCTGAATCCGGCGCCGGAGATGGCGCACTACAGCGCCACCAAGACCATGCAGCTGGGCATCGCCCGGGCGCTGGCCGAGCTGACCAAGGGCACCGCGGTCACCGTCAATTCGGTGCTGCCGGGCCCGACGCGGACCGCCAATGTCGAGAAGTTCATCGCCAACCTGTTCCCCGGCGTCGATCTCGCCGAGGCCGAGCGCCGCTTCATCGCCGAGAACCGGCCGACCTCGCTGATCGGCCGGATGATCGCGCCGAAGGAGATCGCCGACGTGGTGACCTTCATCAGCAGCCCGCGGGCGGCGGCGATCAACGGCGCGGCGATCCGCGCCGAGGGCGGGCTGGTGCGCACCATCGCCTGATCGATGGGCCGCGCGCCGGCCCGCTGCGGTTTCAGGGCGCCGGCGCGCCGCGCAGTTTCACCACCACGCCGCCTTGCCGCGCAGCGATCCAGGCGTCGATGTTGCGCTCCAGCATGTCGAGCGGAATCGCGCCGCTGCCGAGCACGGTGTCGTGGAAGCTGCGCAGGTCGAAGTTCGGGCCCAGCGCCGCTTCGGCACGGGCGCGCAGTTCCTTGATCTTCAGCTCGCCGATCTTGTAGGCCAGCGCCTGGCCGGGCCAGGCGATGTAGCGATCGATCTCGTTGACGATGTCCAGTTCGGCGCGCGGCGTGTTGGCCTTGAAGAAGTCGATCGCCTGCTGGCGGCTCCAGCCCTTCCAGTGCATGCCGGTGTCGACCACCAGCCGTACCGCGCGCCACATCTCGTAGGTCAGCTGGCCGAACTTGGAGTACGGGTCCTGGTACAGGCCGATCTCCGGGCCGAGGCTTTCGGCGTACAGCGCCCAGCCCTCGACGAACGCGGTGAAGGAAATCTGGCTGCGGAAGTCGGGCAGCGCGCCGCCGGCATCGGCCACCAGTTCCTGCTGCAGGGCAATCTGCAGATGGTGGCCGGGCACTGCTTCATGGGCGGTCAGCGCTTCCTGTTCCCATTTCGGCCGCGAACCCGGCTTGTAGAGGTTTGCGTAGAAATTGCCGGCCCGGCTGCCATCGGCAGCGCCCGGCTGGTAGTACGCGGTATGGGTGTCGGGCGCCTGCGCAGCCGGCACCGCGCGCACGCCGTAGGGCTGGCGCGGCAGCTTGCCGAACAGCTTCGGCAGTTCCGGGTCGATCCGCTTGGCGATGTCGCGATAGGCCAGCAGCAGCGCCGTACCGTCCTTGTGGAAGAACTTCGGGTCGCTGCGCAGATAGCCGAAGAACGACTTCAGGTTGCCGGCATAACCGACCGACTTGCGGATCGCTTCCATCTCGCCCCGGATACGCGCCACTTCGCGCAGGCCCAGCTCGTGGATCTCGTCCGGGCTCAAGTTGGTGGTGGTGCTGGCGCGGGCGGCAAAGGTGTAGGCATCGCGACCGTCGGTGATCGCCGCCAGGCCGATGCTGTCGCGGCAGTGCGGCAGATAGTCATCGACCACGTAGCGCCGCAGCTGCTGGTAGGCGGGCAGCAAGGATTCGCTGATCGCCGCCTGGGCCGACGCCCGCAGACGCGCCTGCTCGGCCGCCGGAATGCTGTCCGGCAGGTGCACGAACGGGGCGTAGAACGGACTGGCGTCCGGCTTGCGGACCAATTGACGGTCGATCTGCGCCGGCACGCGTTTGACGGTGATCGCCGGCGCGCTGCGGCCCTCGGCAAGACCGGTGCGCAGCAGTTCGATGGTCTGCTCGACCATCGGCGCGACGCCACGAATGCGGGCGATCCAGTGTTCATAGTCGGCCACCGTCGCCAGCTGCAGCAGCTCGGTCATCTGGTCGGCCAGCTGCGGGCCGCTCAGGTGGTGGAGCGACATCAGGAAGTTGCGGTAACGGTGATCCTCGATCTGCCGTTCGAGCTGCTGCCGGTAGAGATCGAAGTTCAGCTGGTCGGCCGGGCCCAGGCGTTCGCGGTCGATCTCCAGCAGCTTCAGCAGCGCGGCGGCATCGGCGCGGTGACGGGTCTCGATCGTCGCCAGGCTGTAGTCGCTCCAGCGGTCGTCGTAGCGGTGG
Source organism: Nevskia sp. (assembly GCF_051860985.1). Taxonomy (NCBI): domain Bacteria; kingdom Pseudomonadati; phylum Pseudomonadota; class Gammaproteobacteria; order Nevskiales; family Nevskiaceae; genus Nevskia; species Nevskia sp. The sequence continues at coordinate 17,009 of NZ_JBIMKV010000014.1, forward strand.
TCGCCGAGCAGCGAGGCTTCCTCGGGGTTGTTGCGCAGCCAGCGTTGCCATTCCGCAGCGAGCAGCTCGGACAGCTGCTTCGCCGGATCGACATTGGCCGGCGGCGCCTTCAGGGCCAGCACGGCCGGCGGCACGGCGGCCACCGGCGGCTTGGCAGCCTTGCCGGCGCAGCCGCCGGCCAGCAGAGCCACGGCGAGGGCCGTGGTGTAGCGGATCGTCTTCACGTCATTCCCCAGTCAGGCGAGCGGCGGGCCGGGCGCGTTTCGGGCGCGCGGCCGCCGCCTCATTCGATGTTCAGTTTCTTGATCCGGTAGCGCAGCGAGCGAAACGTCATGCCCAGCAGCGCGGCGGCCCTTGTCTTGTTGTAGCGCGCCTTCTCCAGCGCTTCGATGATTGCGCGGCGCTCCAGCTCTTCCATCTGGCCTTCGAGGTCGCTGCCGGCGCTGCTACCGGCCGGCGCGGCGCTCGAAGGCACGGCTGCCGCCGCCGGCGCTGCCGGCAGGTCGCAGCGCAGGCGCAGATCGGCCACCGAGATGCGCTGGCCATCGCTGAGCGTCACCGCGCGTTCCAGCACGTTTTCCAGCTCGCGGACATTGCCGGGAAACGGGTAGTCGCGCAGCCGGGCCAGCGCGGCGTCATCGAGCTGCGGCGGCGGGTCGAGGCCGTTGTCGCGGGCCAGCCGGGCCAGGATCGCCTCGGCCAGCAGCGGGATGTCGTCCTGGCGGTCGCGCAGGCTCGGCGTGCGCACCTCGATGACGTTGAGCCGGTAGTAGAGATCCTGGCGGAAGCAGCCATCGGCGGTCAGCGCGGCGAGGTCCTTGTGGGTGGCCGAGATCACCCGGACATTGACCGACACCTCGGTTTCGCCGCCGACCGGCCGCACCGCGCGTTCCTGCAGCGCCCGCAGCAGCTTGACCTGCATGTGCAGCGGCAGGTCGCCGACCTCGTCGAGAAACAGCGTGCCGCCCTCGGCGGCCTGGAACAGCCCGGCCTTGTCGCGGCTGGCGCCGGTGAAGCTGCCTTTCAGGTGGCCGAAGAACTCGGACTCCATCAGCTCGGCCGGGATCGCGCCGCAGTTGACCGGCACGAACGGCGCATCGGCGCGCGGGCTGCGGCTGTGGATCAGGCGCGCGACCAGCTCCTTGCCGGTGCCCGATTCGCCGGTGATGTGCACCGGCGCCTGGCTGCGTGCCAGCCGCTCGACCAACGCCCGCAGCGCCTCGATCGCCGGCGTGCGGCCCAGCAGGCCACCGTCGTCGGCATCGGGGCTGGCGCGCAGCTTCAGCGCGGTGTCGACCAGCTTGCGCAGTTGGCCGAGATCGATCGGCTTGGAGACGAAATCGAAGGCGCCGGCCTTCAGGCTTTCGACCGCCGCCTGGGCGCTGCCGTAGGCGGTGATCACGGCGACCGGCAAGCCGGCGTGCTTCTTCTGGATCAGCGTCACCAGCTCGATGCCGTTGCCGTCCGGCAGCCGCATGTCGGTGAAGCAGAGATCGAAGCTGTGCTCGGCCAGCAGCGCGCGGGCCTCGCCCAGCGAACCGGCCGCCGCCGTGCGCAGGCCCATGCGCGACAGCGTGATCTCCAGCAGGGCGCGGATATCGGCTTCATCGTCAACGATCAGCGCCAGTGCTTTGCTCATGAAGCGATCGGATCGAAGAAGGTCAGCCGGCGAAGATCAGCCGGAAGCGGGTGCCCGTCTCGCTCGGCAGGTGCATGAGACGTGCTTGATTGTATTCACATATTTCCCTCGACAGATACAGTCCGAGGCCGGTCCCGCGACTGGCGGTGGTGAAGAACGGTTCGAACAGCTGTTCGCTGACCTGGGCGGGGATGCCGCTGCCGTCATCGCTGATGTCGAGATACGGCCGGTGGCCGGGGTTCATCCGGCCGGCGCTCAGCCGCACGGTCACCGCGCGGCCGTCGGCGGCACCGTGATCGAAACTGTTCTGCCAGAGGTTGTGCAGCACCTGCTGCAGCTGGTCGGGGTCGAAGCGCACGGTCAGCGCTTCGCTGACGCCCTCCACGGTCACCGTCCGCGCGCCGTCCGGGCAGCCTTCCGACCACACTGCGATGCAGCGCTGCAGGAACGCGCGCAGCGGCAGGGTGCGCGGCACGGCGGCCTCGCGGCGCGACAGCCGCAGCACGTCCTCGACGATCTTGTCGATGCGCGTGCTGTGGCGCTGGATCATCTCCAGCAGGCGCTGGTCCTCGGCCGGCAGGTCCGGCGATTCGGCCAGCAGCTGGCCGGCATGGCGGATCGCCGACAGCGGATTGCGGATCTCGTGGGCGATGCCGGCGGACAGCCGCCCGAGCGCCGCCAGCTTCAGCTGCTGCGCCTGTTCGCGAACCCGGGCGGCGTCATCGAGCAGCACCAGTACCGGCGCCCAGGCATTGAAGCCGAGGCGGGTGAAGCGCGGCAGCAGTTCCGGCCCGCCGATGCTCAGGCTGATCGGCTGCGGGCTGCGGTTCGGCGCTTCCTGCCACTGCTCGAGCGCGCCGTTGAGCGTCGGCAGCGCGCTGGCCAGCGGCCGGCCATCGAGCGCAGGGCTGGCCAGCAGCCGCCGCCCGGCGGCGTTCTGCACGCGCAGCCGGCGTTCCTCGTCGATCACCAGCACCGGCGTGTCCATGCTTTCGACGATCCGCTCGTTGAGCCGTGACAGGCTGGCCAGATCGCTGCCGAAGCGGGCGGCCAGCGCTTCGCTCCTGCGTGCCCGCTGGGCGACGGCGCCGGCGCCCAGCGAGGTGGCGAACAGCATCAGGCCGATCAGGCCGGCGTTGGTGATGTCGGCGGTCTCGAACTGCTGCTGCGATTGCCGCCACAGTTCCGCGCCGAACACCGCGAAGGTGCCGAGCGCGGCATGCAGCAGGCCGAGCCGGGGCGGCAGCACCAGGCTGCAGCCGACCGCCGGCGTGATCAGCAGCATGCCGAGGCCGGACGACACGCCGTTGGCGGCGTACATCATCGAGACGATCGCCAGCGTGTCGATGACGAACGAGAAATGCGCCTGCGTGCTCAGCGCCGGTTGCCGGGTCAGCGCCGCCGCCAGCAGCGCCACGGCCGGCAGCGTGTAGACCAGGACGATTGCGAAAAACTGGCCCGGATCGGCGTGATCGAAGAAATACGGCACCAGTTTGAAACCGTGGACCACCGCCAGCAGCGCTACCAGCACCAGCCGGTAGGCCGCCAGTGTGATCAGGATCCGCCAGTCTTCCGGATCGAGGAAATGGCTGCGCTCGCGGCTGTCCATGCGCCGTGTTCAGCTGCGGCGCGGACTCACGGCCGCTTCTGCTCGCAGGCTCCGCAGCGGCCCAGCGGCGACAGCGTCTGCACCGGCAGATAGACCCCGCAGCCCTCGCAGCGGGCGACCGTCTGCAGCGCGTCCTGAGGTGGGGTGCGGCTGCCGTTGCCCGTCTGCCAGCGGATGTAGGTCCGGTACAGCAGCCAGACCACGGCAGCGAGAAAGAACACCCGAATGAGTAGTGACATGTTGGTTTCGCTGATGATTGATTTCACGAAGTGTTTTTTCGTGAATGTCGTAAAAGTGTAGCGGTGCGAATGCTTTGCCTGCACCGGTGGATTCATGGAAAATGCGCGCGCTGCAAAAACCGTTGTATCAATTCCGCACAGGCATTGGCGCACAGTTGTACCAATGCAATCTGTCTTTATCACCCTTGGGGGCTGCATGAACCTGCACGAGTATCAGGCGAAGGAAGTTTTTGCGCGTTACGGAATCCCGGTGCCGCAGGGCGGCTTGGCGACCAGTCCGGAGCAGGCACGCGCGGTCGCCAAGCAGCTCGGCACCGAGAAGGTGGTGGTCAAGGCGCAGGTGCATGCCGGTGGTCGCGGCAAGGCCGGCGGCGTGAAACTGGTCAGCGGCGCCGATGCCGCCGAGGAAGCTGCGAAGGCGCTGCTCGGCAAGCATCTGGTCACCAAGCAGACCGACGCCAAGGGCCTGCCGATCAATACCGTGTGGGTTGAAAAGCCGTCCAACATCGCCCGTGAGCTGTACGTTTCGGCGCTGGTCGACCGTTCGACCGAGAAGGTCGTCGTGATGGCCTCGGCCGCCGGCGGCATGGACATCGAGGAAGTGGCCGAGCACACGCCGGAAAAGCTGAAGTCGGTGGTAGTCGATCCGGCTGCCGGCCTGCAGCCGTACCAGGCCCGCGAGCTGGGCTTCTTCATGGACCTGACCAAGGAGCAGGTCGACCAGTTCACCCGCATCCTGCAGGGCGTCTACCGCATCGTCGTCGAACTCGACGCCAGCATGGTCGAGATCAACCCGCTGATCGTCACCGCCGAAGGCAATGTCTTCGCGCTCGACGCCAAGCTGAACTTCGATGACAACGCGCTGTTCCGCCAGAAGGCGATCGCCGAGATGCGCGATCCGAGCCAGGAAGACGAGCGCGAGCGGGCCGCCTCGAAGTACGACCTGAACTACGTGACCCTGGAAGGCGACATCGGCTGCATGGTCAATGGCGCGGGTCTGGCGATGGCGACGATGGACATCGTCAAGCTGCACGGCGGCCAGCCGGCCAACTTCCTCGACGTCGGCGGCGGCACCACGGCCGAGAAGGTGACGGAAGCCTTCAAGCTGATCACCGCCAGCCCGGAAGTGAAGGCCATCTTCATCAACATCTTCGGCGGCATCGTCCGCTGCGACCTGATCGCCGAAGGCATCATCGCCGCGGTCAAGCAGGTCGGCCTGAAGATTCCGGTGATCGCGCGCCTGCAGGGCACCAACATGGAAAAGGGCCAGGCGCTGCTGCGTGAATCCGGCCTCGCCATCACGCCGATTTCCGATCTCACCGAGGCGGCCAAGGCCGTCGTTGCCGCCAGCAAGGCCTGAAGCCGAAGGATTACGAGACAGCAATGAGCATCCTGATCAACAAAGACACCAAGGTCATCTGCCAGGGCTTCACCGGCAAGCAGGGCACCTTCCACTCCGAACAGGCTATCGCCTACGGCACCAAGATGGTCGGCGGCGTGTCACCCGGCAAGGGCGGCACCACCCATCTGAGCCTGCCGGTGTTCAGCACCGCGCATGACGCGGTCAAGGCGACCGGCGCCGACGCGACGATGATCTACGTGCCGGCTCCGGGCGCGGCCGACGCGATCCTCGAAGCGGCGGATGCCGGCATCAAGGTCATCATCTGCATCACCGAAGGCATTCCGGTGATCGACATGGTCAAGGTCAAGGCCGCGCTGAAGGCCTACCCGGACGCCGTGCTGATCGGCCCGAACTGCCCCGGCGTGATCACCCCGGGCCAGTGCAAGATCGGCATCATGCCGGGACACATCCACAAGCCGGGCCGCATCGGCATCGTCTCGCGCTCGGGCACGCTGACCTACGAGACCGTGCACCAGACGACCCAGAACGGCCTCGGCCAGTCGACCTGCGTCGGCATCGGCGGCGACCCGGTGCGCGGCCTGGGCTTCATCGACGTGCTGAAGCGCTTCGAGGCTGATCCGGCAACCGACGGCATGATCATGGTCGGCGAAATCGGCGGTTCCTCGGAAGAAGAAGCGGCGGCCTACATCAAGGCGCACATCAAGAAGCCGGTGGTCGCCTACATCGCCGGCGTCACCGCCCCGGCCGGCAAGCGCATGGGCCATGCCGGCGCGATCATCGCTGGCGGCAAGGGTACGGCCGACGAAAAGTTCGCGGCGCTGGAAGCGGCGGGCGTGAAGACCGTCCGTTCGCCGGCCGATCTCGGCGCGGCGATGAAGTCGCTGCTGAAGTAAGCCCGCAGCCGTCGGGACGATCGGGAAGGGCGCGATTCGTCGCGCCCTTTCTCGTTTATCGTGGCCCGTCTTTCACGTGGATCCGAACAACCGATGAACAAGCCGCTGGTCCTTGCCGCCGCCCAGCTGAATCTCTGGGTCGGTGACCTCGACGGCAATGTCGCGAAGATCATCGCGTCGGCCGTCAAGGCGCGCGATGAACTGGGTGCCCAGCTGGTCGCGACGCCGGAACTCTCGCTGCTCGGCTATCCGCCCGATGACCTGCTGCTGCGCACCGCGCTGCCGCAGGCGATCGATGCCGCGCTGGCGCAGATCGCCGCCGCTTCGCAGGGCATTCATATCGTCGTCGGCCATCCCGAATGGGCCGATGGCCGAACCTACAACGCGGCGTCCGTCTATCGCGATGGCCGGCTCGTCGCCCGCGCCCGCAAGCAGCTGCTGCCGAACTACGGCGTGTTCGACGAGAAGCGCCACTTCGAACCCGGCGCGGCCGGCGCCACCGTGTTCGCGCTCGACGGCCTGCGGATCGGCCTGTGCATCTGCGAGGACATCTGGGGGCCGGTGCCGGCCGCGGCTGCGAAGGTCGCCGGTGCCGAACTGCTGCTGAACATCAACGCCTCGCCGTACCACGTCGGCAAGCCAGCCGAGCGTCTGGCCGTGCTGCGTCAGCGGGTGGCCGAGGTCGGCCTGCCGATCGTCTACGTCAACTGCACCGGCGGCCAGGACGAACTGGTGTTCGATGGCGACTCGATGGCGGTCGACGCCACCGGTGCGCCGCGCTTCCGGGCGCCGCTGTTCGAAGAAGGCGTGTATCCGATCGCGATCGACGCCGGCCAGCCACGCGGCGCGCTGCGCGCCGAGGTCTCGGTCGAAGCGGAGATCTACACCGGGCTGGTACAGGCCACGCGCGACTACGTGACCCGCAACGGCTTCCCCGGCGTGCTGCTGGGCTTGTCCGGCGGCATCGATTCGGCGCTGATCGCGGCGATCGCCGCCGATGCGCTCGGGCCGGACCAGGTCTGGGCGGTGTCACTGCCGTCGCGCTACACGCTCGACATGTCCAACGACGACGCCCGCATCGAGGCCGAGCGGCTCGGTATCCGTTATTCGGTGCTGCCGATCGAAAAGCCGTTCACCGCGTTCGGCGAGACGCTGGCGCCGCTGTTCGGCGACCGGCCGATCGACCTGACCGAGGAAAACATGCAGTCGCGCTCCAGAGGCGTGCTGCTGATGGCGCTGTCGAACAAGTTCGGCAGCGTGGTGCTGACCACCGGCAACAAGAGCGAGATGGCGGTCGGCTACGCGACGCTGTACGGCGACATGTGCGGCGGCTTCGCGCCGATCAAGGACGTCTACAAGACGCGCGTCTATGCCTTGTCGCGCTACCGGAACTCCCTGGCGCCGGCCGGCCAGCCGGTGATCCCGGAGCGGGTGATCGAACGCCCGCCGACCGCCGAGCTGCGGCCGGACCAGAAGGATTCCGATTCGCTGCCGCCGTACGAGGTGCTGGACCCGATTCTCGAGGCTTACGTCGAACAGTGCCGCTCGATTCCCGAGATCGTCGCGATGGGTTTCGAGGAGGCGACCGTACGCCGCGTGGCGAGCCTGGTGCGCCGTTCGGAGTACAAGCGCCGGCAGGCGCCGCCGGGGCCGAAGGTGACGCAGCGGGCGTTCGGGCGCGAGCGCCGCTACCCGATCACGGCGCGCTACGGCGACCTGTAGCGCCAGCGCCGCTCGCGCGGCGCGGCCGTTTTACTTGGCGGCAGCCGGCTCGGCCGGTGCGGTGTCCGGCTTTGCGGTGTCCGGCGTGCCGGTCGTGCGATCGGCAGCGGGTTCGGCTTTCTTGTCGCCGCCGATGGTGTAGCTCTTGTTCAGGAAGTCGAAAAGGCCGCCCCCTTCATCCTTCGGCGGCTCGGCCTTGGCGGCGTCGCCGCTGGCCGTTGTGGCGGCGACCGGTGCGCTGTCCGGCTTCGCCGCTGGCGCCGCGCCGCCATCCGAAAACACCGGCGGCACGTCGACCACCACCGGCTCGCCGGTGTAGGGCCCGGTGACCAGCGAGGCGTCGCCGACCGGATGCTTGGCCGCGTCCGCAGCCGGCGCCTTGCGGGCCTCGCCGCTCGTGCCGTCAGCCGCCTTCGCGGTCTTGTCGGCATCCAGCGTGTAGCTCTTGTTGAGCCCGTTCAGGAAGCCGGCGAGCTTGCCGAACAAGCCCTTCGGTTCTTCCTTCTGCGCTTCGGCAGGGCTGGCGGCGGCAGCAGCAGCCTGGGCAGGCGCCGTGTCGGCGGCCGGGGCCTGGGCGGTGGAGGCCGCCTCTTCGGGGAAGCCGATGCGGCTGCGCGGGCCCGGCTTGATCTTCGGCACGCCGGCCTGCCGGATCGCGTCCTGGTTGGCGGCGATGATCCGGTCGAGATCGGCGATCTGCGCGGTCTGGCCGAGCTGCTCGTAGCTCAGCCGGAGCAGCGACAGCGCCTCGACGGTGGCCGGTGCGCCAGGGTATTCGGCGATCAGGTTCTCGGCGCGCTTCGACACCGCGACCCAGGCCTGACGCTTGATGTAGAAGCGGACAATCGACAGCTCATGGCTGGCAATGCGGTTGCGCAGGTAGACCATCCGCTTGCGTGCATCGCCGGTATAGACGCTGTTCGGGTAGCGCTGCACCAGCACCGCGAAGTCCTCGTAGGCGCGGCGCTCGGCATTGACGTCCTTCTTGCTGCTGTCGATCGGCAGGAAGTCGCTGACCGATTCGGTGCGCGCGGCGTTGATCAGGCCCTTGAGGTACTGGACGTAGTCGGCGCTCTTGTGGCGCGGGTGCTCGCGCAGGAAGCGGTCGGCACCCAGCAGCGCCTCGTCCGGCTTGAAACTGCGATACTGCGCGAAGACCTTTTCAAGCTCCGCCTGGGTGGCGAACTCGGTGAACGGGTAGCGGGCGATCAGCTGCGTGAACTGGTCGACCGCTGCTTCGTAGTCGGTGTTCAGCAGCGACGAATGCGCCTTGGCGTAGGCCTTCATCGCCTGCTGACGGAGCACCGCCTCGGACTGCGGCACGCCGCCGGAGCCGACATCGGTGGGGGCCCGGAACGGGTTGTCGGGGTTGTCGCGCTTCTCCTTGGAAGCACAGCCGGCGGTGGCGGCAACGAGCGACAGCAGGCAGAGAACGCGCAGCGCGCGCGACGCGGAAGGACCGCGGAAGGAACGATTGATCATTACGCGGAGCATCAGCACGTTGAGTCAGAAAACGAGTATAGCCCATGGCTGCGGGCCCCAATTCCCGGCGGCCGCAGCGCCCGCGCAACGGCCGGGATACGGGTACCGATGAGCCGGATCGAGCAGGCGGAAGTCCCCGAACACCTCGATGGCCAGCGCTTGGACGCAGTGGCCGCCCAGTTGTTCCCGGCGTGGTCGCGGTCGCGGCTGAAGTCGTGGATCGACGATGGCGCGCTGACCGTCAACGGTGTCGCCGCCGAGAAATCCCGGCAGCCGGTGGCCACCGGTGACTGCCTGAGCCTGACCGCCGAGGAGTCTCCGCTGGCGGGCAATGATCGTCCGCAGGCGATCCCGCTGGACGTGGTGTTCGAGGACGACGACATCGCGGTGATCAACAAGCCGCCGGGCCTGACTGTGCACCCCGGTGCCGGGCAGAGCGATTCGACGATGCAGAACGCGCTGCTGCACCGCTTCCCGAAAACCGAGCTGCTGCCGCGCGCCGGGCTGGTCCACCGGCTCGACAAGGACACCAGCGGGCTGCTGATCGTCGGCCTGACGCTGACCGCCTACACGCGGCTGGTCAGCGACATGGCGGCGCGCGAGATCAACCGCGAATACGACGCGCTGGTCAACGGCGCGATGACCGCCGGCGGTACCGTCGATGCGCCGATCGGCCGCGATCCGCGCAACCGGCTGAAGATGGCCGTGGTCAGCGATGGCCGCCCGGCCGTCACCCATTACCGCGTGCAGGAACGCTTCCCGAACCACACCTTGCTGCGTGTGCGGCTGGAAACCGGCCGTACCCACCAGATCCGCGTGCACATGGCGCAGATCCTTCACCCGATCGTCGGCGACGCGGTTTACGGCGGCAAGGTGACGCGCGGCCGCAACATCGACGACACCCTGCGCGCCGCGCTGAACGGCTTTCCCCGGCAGGCGCTGCACGCCCGCGAGCTGCGGCTGGAACATCCGGTGACCGGCGAGGAACTGGAATTCAGTGCCGAGCCGCCGGCCGACATGCTGCGACTGCTGGACCGGCTGCGCGCCGATGTCCAGCTGCGCGCGGCCGCGGCGCGATGAACCTGCAGCCGATCATTCCGGACTGGCCGGCTCCACCGGCCGTCCGCGCCGCCTTCACTACGCGCGCGGGCGGCGTCAGCACGGCCGCCCACGCCGGCCTGAACCTCGGTCGCCACTGCGGCGACGATGTCGAGGCGGTGGCCGAGAACCACCGGCTGCTGGCTTCGGCGCTGCGGCTGCCGCAGACCCCGGGCTGGCTGCGCCAGGTGCACGGCACGCAGGTGATCGAATGGCCGCAGGCGCGGGTCGAGCCGGAGGCCGATGCGGCATTCACCCGGCAGCCCGGCGTGGTCTGCGCCGTACAGGCTGCCGACTGCCTGCCGGTGCTGTTGTGCGCCGATGACGGCTCGCGGGTGGCCGCCGCCCATGCGGGCTGGCGCGGCCTGTGCAGCGGCGTGCTGGAGCGCACGGTCGCCGCGCTTGACTGCGATCCGGCGCGGCTGCTGGCCTGGCTCGGGCCGGCGATCGGCCCGGAGGCCTTCGAGGTCGGCGACGAAGTGCGGGCCGCCTTCGTCGCAGCCGATCCCGCCGCCGCTGCCTGCTTCCGGCCGGGCAATGCGCCGCGCAAGCATTACGGCGACCTGTTCGCGCTGGCCCGGCAACGGCTGGCGGCAGCAGGCTTGTGCCGTGTCTACGGTGGTGGCATCAGCACTCACGCCGATCCGGCACGTTTCTACTCGTTTCGCCGCGACGGCATCTGTGGCCGGATGGCGGCCCTGATCTGGATCGATCCCCACTGATGCCGATGCCGAATCTGGCTCGACTGTCGTGCGCGCTGCTGGTCGGCGCGCTGTTCATGCTGCCGTCGCTGCGGGCGGCGCCGGCCGCCATCGCGCCACGTCCGGCGCTGATGGCGCCGCGGGCGGCCAGCAGCCTGATGCTGGATGTGGCGCAGGTCGGGTCCGGCTATGTCGCGGTCGGCGAACGTGGCCAGATCCTGCGTTCGGCCGATGGCAAGAAATGGCAGCAGGTTCCGGTGCCGGTCCGTGCCGCGTTGACCGCCATCAGCTTCGTCGATGCCCGCAACGGCTGGGCGGTCGGCCATGACGCGGTGATCCTGTCGACCCGCAACGGCGGAGCCAGCTGGGCGCTGCAGCAGTTCGAACCGGAGATCGAGAAGCCGCTGCTCGACGTGCTGTTCATCGATGGTCGGCGCGGCTTCGCGGTCGGCGCTTTCGGCCTGTTTCTGCGTACGGTCGATGGCGGTGCCAGCTGGTCGCCGGTCAATGCCCCGGTGGTCGACGAGGACGAGCTGAACCTGCATGCGATCGTCAGGCTCGGCAACGACGACCTGCTGATCGTCGGCGAGCAGGGCCGGCTGCTGCTGTCGACCGATGCCGGCCGCAGCTGGTCGAAGCAGGTCTCGCCGATGGAAGCCACGGTGTTCGCTGCCGCCGCCTACGGCAGCAGCGGTGCGCTGATCTGCGGGCTGCGTGGTCAGGCCTGGCTCAGCAAGGCGGTGCGTGACGGCGGCTGGCAGGCGATCGCCACCGGGTCCGGCCAGGCGCTGCACGCCTGCGCGGTGTTCGGTCGCAGTCAGGCGTTGCTGGCCGGGGCCGAAGGTACGGTGCTGCTGGCCGATCTCGCCAGGCGCCAGGCGCAGCGGCTGAAAAGCCCGGCGGCGGGCACCTGGTCGGCGATCGCGGTCGGCGACGGCAGCGACGCCGCCGTGCTGGCCGGCGAGCGCGGCCTGCATCTGCTCAAGCGGCCGTCCGGCTCATGAGTACCCGACCGCGCAGACGCGCTGGCGCCCGGCTGAAGTCGGCGCTGGAATCGATGATCTTCGCCCACCGCCGGCTGCTGCTGGCGGTGCTGCTCGCGATCACCCTGCTGCTTGCCGAGCAGGCGTCACGACTGACGCTCGAAGCAGGTTTCGACCGCGCCCAGCCGGTGCGCCATCCCTACAGCCAGGTCGACCTTCGCCATCGCGATGTCTTCGATGGCGCCAATCCGGTCCGCATCGCCGTGCTGCGCAGCGAGGGCGATCTCTACGACCCGGTGTTCCTGATGCGCGTCAAGGCGCTGACCGATGGCCTGGCCGCACTGCCCGGCATTGATCGCCGCCATCTGCGCTCGCTGTTCACGCCGGAAGTCCGCTACGTCGAGGTGGTTGAAGGGCGCTATTTCGGCGGCAGCGTGGTGCCGGCGGAGTTCGATCCTGAGCACGCCACGCCGGCCGAGCTGGCGCGGCTGCGCCGCAACGTTGCCAAGGCCGGCATCACCGGCCGCTACGTCAGCGCCGATCGGCGCGGCGTGCTGATCGAAGCGGCCTGGCTGGCACGCGATCCCGAGACCGGGCAGCCGTTCGACCAGCACCAGATCATGCAGGGCATCGGCGATGTGCTGCGGGCCGCGCGGGCCACCAGCGGCGGCGACTTCAGCGTCCACGTCAGCGGGGCGCCGGCGCTGGCCCGTGCGCTGGCCGAGGAAGTGCCGCAAGCCTGGTTGGTCGCGGCATGCGGGCTGCTGCTCAGCGCGGCGCTGCTGGTGTTCATGATCGGCGCGGCGCGGGTGGCGACCATCAGCCTCTGCTGCCTGGTGATCCAGATGATCTGGCAGCTCGGCCTGATCCAGCTGACCAGTCTGCGGCTCGATCCGGATGCCGCCTGGGCGCTGGCAGTGACGGCGACGGCCGGTCTGCTGTCGATGGCGCAGTTCGGTCTGCGCTGGCTCGACAACTCCGCCGACGGCGGCCACGCCGGTTTCAGCGCCAGCCTGCGCAGCTGGCATCAGCTGGCCTGGCCGCTGGCCGTGGTGCTGCTGACCGCAACCGCCGCTGCTGCTGCGCTGGCGCTGATCAGCGATGTGCCGCTGATCCGGCAGATCGCCGTGGTGACTGCGCTGGGTCTGCTGGCGGCCTTGCCGATCACGCTGCTGGCGCTGCCGATCCTGCTGAGCTGGACCGGCACGGCGCGCATCGGCTGGCGGCTGGCGGACTGGTTCGACGCCCGGCTGGCCAGCCTCGGCCATCTGGCGCGGCCGTGGCTGGGCCTGTTCGTGATGGTCGCCGTCGGCGCGCTGGCTGGCGTCAGCGGCTGGCTGCAGCGCGATCAGCCGGTGGAGCCGGCGGCCACCGATCTGGCTCGCCTGTCGCCAGCCAATCCGGCCAAGGCCGATGGCGCCAAGCTGGCGGCCGCGTTCCCGCGCAACGTGCGCGAGTTCCGGGTGATCGTCGAAGCCGATCCGGATGCCTGCACCGATCCGGACGTGATGGAACAGGTCGATCGGCTGGTCTGGCAGCTGGAGAACCTGCCGATGGTCACCGGCAGCACTGCGCTGCCGCAGGCGCAGCGGCGGGTGCTGACGGCCTTCGCCGACGGCTCCCCGAAGTTCCGCGTGCTGCCGCGCAATCGCGAAACCCTGCGCCAGGCGATGGCGCCGATCAGCGCCGATACCGGTCTGCATGCCGATGGCTGCGCGACCCTGCCGATTTCCCTGTACTTGTCGCGGCGCGACGCCGAATCGCTGCTGGCGGTCGCCAACGAAGTCGAGCGTTTCAACACCGCCAATGCAGCGGAATTCTTCGACAGCCATCGCGATGTCGATGCCGCCTACTGCGCCGAACAGCGCCGTCTGCGGCCGCTGGGTCCGCTGCCGGAGCCGATGCGCCGCAGCTGTCCGGTCGAAGGTCAGCTGGCGGCCGGGCCGCTTGGTGCCAGCCTTGCGCGGCAGCAGGCGCTGCTGGCGTTCCGGGGACCGGCGGCGCTGGTGCTGGCGGCGGCGCTGGCCGCCGGTTGCTGGCTGCTGCTCGGCGATGCGCTGGCGACCGTGGCCGTGCTGCTGCCGCTCGCCTTGGCCGGCTGGATCGGCCTGGGCCTGATGGCCATCAGCGGGCTGGCGCTGACCCAGCTGACGCTGACGCTGTGGCTGATGTGCCTGGCGGCCGGGCTGGTCGGCCATCTGCTGATCGTCCGCCATCTGCACGATCGGCTGAAGGCCGGCCATCCGCTGATGGCGGCGCTGCGTGCGGCGATGGTTGCGCACGGCCGCATCCTGCTGGTGGCGCTGGCGATGGCGGCCGGCTTCGCGCTGTGGATCCTGGCCGATTACCCGGCGCAGCGTGGCGCCGGCAAGCTGCTGGCGATCGGCTGGTCGGTGATCGCGGTGTCCGGCCTGCTGGTGCTGCCGGCATTCGCCAGCCTGCTGCTGGCCGGTGCGCCGGCCCGGGCCGGACGCGACTGAAGCGCAACGCGGGGCGCGCGTTCAGTCGCCCTCGTGCCCCGGCCGGCGGTACTGCGCGCAGTCGATGCCGGACAGCTTCTCGTCGTCGAGCCGCAGCGCGCTCAGCCGTCCGCCCCAGACGCAGCCGGTGTCGAGCCCCCAGACCTGGGCGTCCGGCCAGTGCACCTGGCCCAGCGTCGACCAGTGGCCGAACACGATGCGGCTGCCGGCGCTGCGCCGCCCGGGCACCGCAAACCACGGCAGCAGACCGTCCGGCTGGCTGCCCGGCGCGCCCTTCGGCTCGGCGGCGAAGCGGCCGTCCGGCGTGCAATAACGCAGCCGCGTGAAGGCGTTGACGATGAAACGCAGCCTTGGCCAGCCAGTCAGTTCCGGGTCCCAGCAGTCCGGCTGATCGCCGTACATGTGGCGCAGCAGCGGGCTTGCATCCGGGCCGCGCAGCAGCGCCTCGACTTCCCGTGCATGGGCGGCGGCTTCGGCAATCGTCCATTGCGGCGGCAGCCCGGCGTGCAGCATCTGCCAGCGGCCGTCGCGGCTTGCGTGCATCAGCGGCTGCTGGCGCAGCCAGTGCAGCAGCTCGTCGCGGTCGGGTGCATCGAGCACGTCCTCAAGCGTGTCGCGCCGGCCGCGCTTGCCGCCGGCTGCCACCGCCAGCAGGTGCAGGTCGTGGTTGCCGAGGACGGTGACGGCACGATCGCCGAGCGCCCGGACCAGCCGCAGCGTGGCCGCCGACTGCGGGCCGCGATTGACCAGGTCGCCCGCCAGCCAGAGCTGGTCGGAAGCCGGGTCGAAGCGCAGATGGTCGAGCAGCCGCTGGAGGGCGTCGCAACAGCCCTGGACATCGCCGATTGCGTAGATCGCCACGGGAAAGGGAAGGTGCACGGAACCGGCCGGCACCATAACCGATGAGCGGTAGAAGTTGCCGGAATCAGCTGCTTTGACGGCCCTTAACCCCTGTCATAAGGTTTCGTCACGGGCAGTACCCGCCCGTACCGCCCCCACAAACGCGTCAACCGGAGTGCTCCCATGCTGAAGAAAATCCAGAATTTCCTGACTCGTGAAGAAGGCGCGAGCGCCGTTGAATACGGCCTGATTGTCGGCCTGATCGCCGTCGTCATCGTCGGTGTGCTGATCATTTCGGGCCAGAGCCTGCTGTCGCTGTTTACCAACATCTCCGGCGCCCTGTCGAGCGCGGCGGGCGGCTAAGCCGACGGATCTGTCCGGCAGGTGCCGATCGCACTGACCTCCGGACTGCTGTCCCTCTGGGCACTCGTGATTGCCGGAACCGATTTCCGGCAGTTGCGGGTGCCCAATTCGTTGCTGCTGCTGGTGCTGGTGCCCGCAGCGCTGATGCAGCTGATCCAGGGCGCCGGCCTGCTGGGCGTCGGCAACGCCGATGCATGGATCGGCTTCGGTATCGGGCTGCTGCTCGGCCTGCCGGGTTACGCGCTGCGCCAGTTCGGCGCCGGGGACGTCAAGTACATGGCAGTGCTCGGCCTGCTCTGCGGCCCCCGGGGTATTCTTGCGATCACGCTGGTGGCCGCGCTTTTGCTTGGTCTGATGGCCGTTTCACTGGCTGTCGTCGCCCGCCTGCAGCGGCGCCGGCCGGGCCGCATGCCGGCGGCGATCGCGCTGTCATCTGGTTTCCTGCTGCTTCTGATCCTGTCCGGAAATTTCGCCCATGGCTTCTGATCGCCTTGTCCGTCGACTGCCGCGCCGGCTTGCCGGTGCCTCGGCCATCGAGTTCGCCCTGATCTTCCCGATCGTGTTCGCCATCGTCTACGGCGGCATCTGCTACGGCTACATCTACTTCCTGCAGCAGCGCATCAACTTCCTGGCGCAGGAAGCGGTACGCGCCGCGATCGCGGTAGCGCCTGGCAACAATTCCGGTGCTTACCTGGCTGCCGCGCAGGCGCAGGGCAATCTCGCGATCGCCCGGAATTTCACGGCGGCAGGGGCCACGGTGCCGCCTGCGCTGACGGTGTCCTACACGCTGCAGGAGGACGGTTCGGCCGGCGACACGCTGGTGGCCGTGATCACTTACAGCCTGACCACGCCGACCCTGTTCCCGACCATCCCGATCCCGCTGGTAGGTGCCGTTCCGCCGTTGCCGCCGGTCCTCACAGCCACTGCCGCTGGGCGGCTTTCGTAGGGCTCGGGAAGCCGTCGGCATCAAACTGAAACAGCGGACATAGATCGTTTAAGCTGCCGCGAAAACAGCGGCATACACCAAGAAGGGAGCTGCGCAGCATGAACAACAGCAACGCGATTCGTGTGATCGCGATCGTGCTCGTGATCGTCGGCTGGCGAATGAGTCGCGGGTTCGCCGAAAGTGCAGCGCGCGCCCAGCAGCAGGCCCAGACCGAAGCCGCCGCGCCGGCTGCGCCGCAGATCATGGTGGTGGTGGCCACGCGTCCGCTGGCGGCCAACGTGCCGATCAAGGACAGCGATGTCGTCGTCGCGCCGATGACCATCGCGCCGACCGAATACTTCGCCAACGTCAACGACGCCATCGGCCGCACGCCGATGATCGACATCGATGCCGGTGCGCCCGTGGTGCCGCGCTTCTTCAAGGACACCAACCTGATCGCGCGCGGCGTGCCGGAAGGCCACCGGGCGCTGTCGCTGAAGGTGGACGACGTGGTCGGCGTCGGCGGCTTCGTTCGCCCAGGCGACACCGTCGACGTGCTGGTCTACATCAGGTCTGTCACCGATACGCCGACCGGCGAGGAATCGGCGAAGGAAGAAGAGAAGAAGGACATTCCCACCCAGGCCCGCGTGCTGATCCGCGACATCAAGGTACTGGCGTACGAGGATCATCTGGTCGACCCGCCGAAGGGCCTCGAGGATTCCAAGGACCGCAACAAGAATCCTCAGCAGCAGCGCCGCGAGCGCACGGCGGTGCTGGCGATTCCGGAACTGCAGGTCACCCGCGTGCTGCTCGGCGCCTCCTACGGCGAACTGCGTCTGGCGCTGCATGGTGCGCCGGCCGAGGTCGCCGCCACCGATCCGGCTGCGGCCACCCCGGCTGGCGATGCACCGGCGATCGCGGCGGTGTCGGCCGAACCGGCGGCGCCGGCCAAGCCGCTGACGGCGGCCGACAAGGCCAAGGCTGAAGCCGAAGCCGCTGCGGCCGCGCTGGCAGCCGAGCAGATCATCACCGCCACCGAGCTGACCAAGATGGTGGCCAAGGAAAAGAAGAAGCCGCCGGTGCGTCTGGCGCCGGCAAGCCCGCCGACCATCGAGATCATCCGCGGTTCTGACCTCAAGTCGGTGTCGCCATGAACGGCCGGCGAATCCTCATTCATTCCCTCTTTCATCGCGGTCGGGACATTGCCCGGTCGTCGCCTTCAGGCAGCAAGGAATCCGGCATGCGCTTCTCGATCGGTCGACAGCTTTCCCGCGTACTCGGCATCGCGCTGATCGCCACCTCGGTCCTCGGCCATGCGCCGCAGGCGAGCGCCGACGGGGCGGTGGAGACGATCACCGTCGAACCCGGCACCCACAAGCTGATCCGCGCCAAGGGGCCGGTCTCGCGGGTGGCGGTCGGCCAGCCGAAGATCGCCGACGTCAACGTCGTCAACGGCCGCGAGGTGCTGATCAACGGCAAGTCCGGCGGCGTCACCAGCCTGCTGGTCTGGACCCGGGGCGGCGGCGCAACCGAATACCGGATCGCGGTGGCCACGGCAGTGGCGCCGGACCCTGAACTGTCCGGGATGAACATCCAGCCGAGCGGTGCGCTCGACGGCACCACGCCGAGCCTGCTGGCGCACCGCAAGGCCACACTGTCGACCAGCCCGCGCGACAAGGACGCGCCGGCGCCAGCCGATCGCAGCTTCGCCGGTGGCGAAACGCAGGTGATGAGCCAGGTCAAGATCGTCGAGGTCAACCGCACGACCCTTCAGCAGTACGGCATCAACCTGTTCAAGCTCGGCAACAACACGGTCGGCGGCATCGGCAACCCGGGCACCATCTCGCGGTCGGCGACGTCGCTGGGCAACGCCATCGGCGACGGCTTCCTGAGCGCGACCGGCTTCCTGCCGATCGGCGACGCCTTCAACATCGTGTTCGGCAACAACGGCTACACCGGCATCCTCAGCGTGCTGGAGCGCAAGGGCCTGGCGCGGACCTTGGCCGAACCGAGCCTGACCGCGCTCAGCGGCCAGACCGCCAGCTTCCTCGCCGGCGGCGAATTCCCGTATCCGGTGCCGCAGGGCAGCGCGACCGGTGGCGGCGCGATCACCGTGCAGTTCCGCGAGTTCGGTGTGCGCCTGAACCTGACGCCGACCGTGCTTTCCAACAGCCGCATCGCGGTGAAGGTGGCGCCGGAAGTCAGCGATCTCGACTTCACCAACGCGGTGACCATCCAGGGCACCACGGTGCCGGGCATCATCATCCGGCGCACCGACACCACGGTCGAACTGGGCGATGGCGAAACCTTCGTGCTGTCGGGGCTGGTCAGCAGCAACCTGACCAACAACGTCGACAAGGTGCCGTGGCTGGGTGACATCCCGGTGCTGGGCGCGTTCTTCCGGACCACGAGCATCAACCGGACCGAGAAGGAACTGATCATGATCATCACGCCGCATCTGGTGCGCCCGATGGCCCGGGGCACGCAGACGCCGGCGCTGCCGGGCGCCAGCCTCGACAACTACCGTCCGAACTTTGCCGAGACGATGTTCCTGGAGACCGGTGATTTCGGTCAGGACGCGGCCACCGGTTACAGCAAGTAAGCCCGGACATCCGACGAGCCCCGCACGCCGATGGTGTCTTCATGAAAACGAAAGTGCTGGTCGTTGCCGATGATCCTGGCTTCGAGCACTGGTTGGAATCCGCCGATGACGCGAATCTGGACGCCGTCCTGATTCGCGGCACCGAACCCTCGCAGCTGCTGCAGGCCGTTGCGGCGCAGTCCCGCTACGACATGGTGTTCTGCGAGTTCACCTCGGCCAACGCGATGCTGCGGGCCTCGTTCGTCGAGCAGTTCCACGAGCGGCACTGGCAGATTCCGGTGGTCGGGCTCGGCAACGGCGAGAACGCGGAATGCCTGCTGGCGGCGATGCGCGCCGGCGCGCGCGATTTCCTGGTCCGCGGTCGCGATGACGCGACGCTGGGCAGCCAGATCAACCGCCTGCTGAAGCGCAGCGCCGCGTCGACCGCCGCCGTGGCGCCGGCGCGCAGCGGCCAGATCTTCCTGACCGTGTCCGGCCATCCGCACGAGTCGATCGCCTTCTTCGCCGAGCATCTGGCGCTGGCGATCGCCGAGAAGCAGGGGCCGGCGGACAAGGTGCTGCTGGTCGATCTCGCGACGCCGTCCGGCGCGGCGGCGATCTTCCTGAACCTGAACCCGACCTACAACGTGCTCGATGCCGTCAACGACGCGCATCGCTGCGACCAGACGCTGATCGACACCGCGTTCCCGAAGTACGGCAGCGGCCTTTACGTGCTGAGCCTGCCGGAAGACCTGCTCGGTCGCGGCAGCTTCGAACCCGAGCAGTTGCTGAAGCTGATGCAGGTGTTACGCGGCCTGTTCGCGTACACGGTGGTCGCCATCGATGGTCACGCGCCGATCGCGGCGGTGGCCGGCCTGGTCGACATGGCGGACCGCACGCTGCTGCTGTCCGACCAGTCGATCCTGAAATCGCGACACAACAAGTATCTGCTGCGCGCGCTGCGGGCCCAGGACTGCTCGCTGGAGCGGGCCTCGCTGGTGGTTGACAACTACCGCCGCCGGCTGGGCCTGGAGCCGCGCAACCTCGCCGAGCTGTTCGAGCTGCCGCTGCTGACGGCGCTGCATACCGAAAGCTTCAACCGGCTGCTGTCGATGAACTCCGGCGAGCCGCTGTTCACGCTGGTCAAGAAGGACCCGTACTGCGGTGACGTGCGCGATCTCGCGACCACGCTGCTGTCGGGCGACATGAAGCCGGTGGCCCAGCAGCAGGGCTTCCTCGACCGCCTGCTCCGGTAACCGACGATGGCCGCCGCTGACCCGGTCGAACGGTTTCGCCTGTCGGACCAGTACCAGACGCTGAAGAGCAGCGTCCACCGGCACCTGATCGCGCAGATCGAGGACCGCAAGCTCGACATCTACACCTGGTCGGCGGAGAAGGTCGAACGCTTCGTCGCCGAGCAGGTGCGCCGCTACGTGCTGGAACAGCGCCTGCCGGTCAACCAGCGCGAATCGGAAGCGCTGATCGAGGACGCCCGCAACGAACTGCTGGGCTTCGGGCCGATCCAGAGCCTGGTCGACGACGACACCGTCAACGACATCGTCGTCAATGGCCCGAACAACGTCTTCATCGAGCGCGCCGGCCGGCTGTATTCGGCACCGGTGCGCTTCAACGACGACAACCACGTCATCCGCGTGATCCAGCGCATCCTCGCGCCGCTGGGACGGCGCGTCGACGAATCGACGCCGATGGTCGACGCCCGCCTGCCGGATGGCTCGCGCATCAACGCGATCATCCCGCCGATCGCGCTCGATGGGCCCTGCCTGTCGATCCGCAAGTTCCGCAAGATTCCGCTGACCGCCGAAGATCTGGTGCGCAGCGGCAGCATCACCGAGCAGGAAATCGCCTACCTCAAGCATCGCGTCGAGAACCGCGCGAACCTGATCGTGGTGGGCGGCACCGGCTCGGGCAAGACCACCTTCCTCAACATGCTGAGCAGCTGGATCCCGCCGGGCGAGCGCATCGTCACCGTCGAGGATGCCGCCGAGCTGCGCCTGCGCCACAGCCATGTCGTGCGGCTGGAAACCCGGCCGCCGAACCTGGAAGGGCAGCGGGCGATCACTGCCCGCGACCTGGTGCGCAACGCGCTGCGCATGCGCCCGGACCGCATCATCGTTGGCGAGGTACGCGGCGATGAAGTGCTCGACATGCTGCAGGCGATGAATACCGGCCACGATGGCTCGATGACCACGCTGCACGCCAACAATGTCCGCGATGCGATGCACCGCATCGAGCTGCTGGCCGGCTTTGCCGGCTATACCGGCGGCGAGCTGACCTTGCGCGGCCAGATCGCCGCCGCGATCCAGTTGCTGGTGCAGGTGGCGCGGCTGCCGAGCGGCCAGCGGCGCGTGATGTCGATCACCGAACTGCGCGGCATGCACGGGCGCGAGCTGTCGATGCATGACGTCTTCCGCTACGAACCGGACACCGGCACGCTGGTGCCGCGGGAGGCTGCATGAACGTCGTCGTGGTGCTGTTCGTGCTGGCTGCGGTGCTGCTGCTCGGCGGCTCCGTGTGGCTGTTCCTGCAGGCCCGCGAACGGGAGACCGATGCCGACCTGAAACTGCGCCTGCGGGTGTCCGGCAGCGACGAGACGGCGATCGGGCAGGGCAGCACGGTGATCAACAACCGCTTCCTGCGGGCGATCTGCCACCTGTTCTGGCGTACCGGTTCGGACATCCGCCCGGCTGCCGTGGTGCGGCTGCTGCTGATCGTCGGCGCGGTTGCCGTGTTCCTGCTGATCACGATCGGGCCGCTGTACACGCTGCCGCTGCTCGGCGTGTTCCTGCTGCTGTTCTACATCGTGCTGGTGCAGCAGGCGGTATGGCGGCGGCGCAAGATCGTCGAGCAGCTGCCGGCCTATCTGGAGAACGTGATCCGCGTCCTGGCCGCCGGCAACACGCTGGACGAGGCGTTGAACCAGGCGGCGCGCGAGGCGCCGAATCCGATCCAGCCGCTGTTCATCTCGATCAGCCGCCAGGTGCGCCTTGGTGCCCTGCTGGAACAGGTGCTGTCGGAAGCCGGCGACATCCACCGGCTGCGCGACCTGAAAGTCATGGCGATGGCGGCCAGCATCAACCGCAAGTACGGCGGCAGCATGCGGGGCGTGCTCAAGAGCCTGATCGTGCTGATCCGCCAGCGCGCCGGCGCAGCGCAGGAACTGCGGGCGCTGACAGCGGAAACGCGGTTCTCCGCGAAGATGCTTGCGGTGATCAACGTCATCCTGTTCGTCTACATGTACCTCAGCAACCCGAAGTACTACGACAAGATGCTGGCCGATCCGAAGGGCGGCATGCTGCTGATCGGGTCGGGTTCGATGCTGTTCCTGGGCTTCATCGCGTTGTGGTGGATGCTCAAGGGCATCGACGAGAGTGATTCATGAGTCCGACCATCTTCCAGTTCGTGGTGGCGTTCGCGATCCTGTTCGGCGTCGCCACCCTCGGCGTGCTGATCTACATGGCGCTGGAAGCACGCGCCGCGCGGCGCCTGCGCCGTCGTCTCGGGCTGATCGGCGAAGGTGCCGAGGACTTCGAAGGCGCCGATCACAAGCAACTGCTGGAAGGCTTCGCGCGCCAGGGCCAGTCGCTGGAAAAGCTGGTCGACAAGGAAGGCGAGACGCCGCGCCTGCTGGCCCAGGCAGGCTGGCGCGGGCCGGAGGCGCGGCTGCTGTTCTACGCGCTGCAGGGCCTGGTGCCGATCCTGCTCGGCCTGGGCGTGCTGGCCGGAATCACGCTGGGCGGCAAGCTGTTCCAGGGCCTGCCGCTGGTGTTGACGATTGTTGCGGCGCTGATCCTGTCGATATTGTTGCCGCGCTGGGTGCTGCGCGGCGCCGCCTCCCGCCGCCGCGCCCGGATGCGCAGCGAAGTGCCGCTGTTCGTGCACCTGCTGGTGCTGCTGTTCGAAGCCGGCCTGTCGACGCGGCAGGCGCTCGGTTCGATCGTCCGCGAAGGGCGCGGTGTGCTGCCCGAGCTGGGCCGCGAATTCGATTCCTGCGTGCGCCAGTTCGATGCCGGCGCCGACACCAGCACCGTGCTGCGGCAGCTGGGCGACGTGATGGAAGTCGACGATCTCAGCAGCGTGCTCGGCGTGCTGCGCCAGGTCGACCGCTATGGCGGTGAAGTGCGCGAGCCGCTGCTCGACATGATGAAGCTGATCGAGGAACGGCGCGGCATGGACCTGCGCGAGAAGGTCAACGTCATTTCCGGCCGAATGACCGTGGTGATGGTGCTGTTCTTCTTCCCGGCGCTGCTGATCTTCGTCGCTGGCCCGGCTGCGCTGTCGATCATGAGCACGCTCGGTTCGGTGTCCGGTGGCGGCTCGCAGTGAGACGCGCATCGGCCCTGCTGTTGGTGTGCAGCGTGTTGGGCCTGACCGCCTGCAAGAGCCAGCCGACGCGGCCGCTGCCGGCCGAAAACTACGAAGTGGCCGCCGCCGACCCGGTCAAGATGCAGCAGATCAAGACCGAGGCGATCGAGGCGCTGCTGGAGCAGGGGCAGTACTACGCCGCGCTTGCCCATATCGAGGCGCAGAAGCAGCAGACGCGCGACGACCCCGAAGTGCTGTACCTGGAAGCCGAGACACGCCGTCATCTGAAGCAGCGCGACCAGGCGGAGGCGCTGTACCGGCGTCTGATGGGCGGTCCGCTGGAAGGCAAGGCCTGGCATGGCATCGGTCTGCTGACCGCGCCGAAAGATCTCAGCGCAGCGATCCGGGCGCTGCGCAATGCCGCGAACCGGCTGCCGACCGACGTCGAGATCCGCAACGATCTCGGCTATGCGCTGATGGAAGCCGGCCGCTACGGCGAAGCGCTGCCTGAACTGTCGACGGCCGCCGAGCTGGCGCCGGGGCAGCTGAAGAGCCGCAACAACCTGATCGTCCTGATGCTGCTGACCGGTAATCAGGCCGGAGCCGACCAGATGGCGAAACAATCGGGAACCTCGCCGGAAACCGTGAAACAGTTGCGCAGCCAGGCACAGGTGATCCGCAACCAGCAACTCGCCCGCAGCGGACGCACACCCGGCTGAACCGCCCCCCAACACGACGTACCGACGGCTGGCCGCACGCCAGCCGCGACACAGGAGAACGAAGATGCGCGCAACGATACTGCTGACGGCCCTGCTGGCGGCCGGTGCCAGCCATGCCCAGAGCTCGGCCGCAAATGCCCCTGCTGCCGCCTCGGCCTGTCCCTGCGCCGAAACCGCGACGATCGATCTCGGTACCGCCCCGGAACCGGAATCGGCGGTGACCATCGCACCGGGCGCCGCGCCGGCCGCGACCGCTACGGCGACCGGCTTCGGCGCCAGCGCCCGCAGCTGGGTTGATCTGCAGACCGGCGGCAGCGCCGCGTCGGTGACGCCGCGGCCGCTGCCGGGCGATGCCGCCAGCAATGCCTACGAACGCTACGCGAACAGCTTCAAGCACCCGATTCCGGATTCGTTCAAGCGCGAGTCGTTCGCCTCGGACGGGTCGGGCAGCAAGTAAGCCCCGCCTGCCAGACCCGATGCCCCGGCGTTCGTCGACACGAACGCCGGGGCATCGGCGTTTCAGCTTTCGCGACTTTCGAGCCCAGCTGAGCCGACGAAGCCCTGTGCCTGGCTTCAGCCCTGGACCATGCCGGCAGCCGAGGCGCGCACACGGCTCCAGACATCGGCAAGACGCGCGAACGCATCCGGCGCCAGCTGCTCGGCGCGGATGCCCGGTGCCACGCCAGCGGCCTCGATCTGCGCCGCCGACAGCAGGCCCTTCAGGCCATTGGCCAGCGTCTTGCGCCGCTGGTTGAACGCCGCCGCCACCAGCTGCTCATAGGCTTCGAGGTCGGCCAGCGGAAACGGCGCCGGGCGGGGACGGATCCGCACCACGGCGGAGTCGACCTTCGGCGGCGGGTGGAAGGCCTCCGGGCCGACATCGAACAGGCTCACGGATTCCGCGCGGGCTGCCATCGACACCGTCAGCCGACCGTAGTCGTCGCTGCCGGGTTCGGCGCAGATGCGGTCGACCACTTCCTTCTGCAGCATGAAGTGCATGTCGCGGACCTGCCCGGCGATGTCGAGCAGATGGAACAGCAGCGGCGTGGAGATGTTGTACGGCAGGTTGCCGACCAGACGCAGCGGCCGGCCGGGTTCGGCGAACTGGGCGAAGTCGAAGGCCAGCGCATCGCCCATGTGGATTTCGAGCTTGTCCGACTGGCCGCAGGCCGCGCGCAGCGGGCCGATCACGTCGCGGTCGATCTCCACCACCCGCAGTCGTTCGAGCTTCGGCAGCAGCAGGCGGCTCAGGGCGCCGCGGCCGGGACCGATCTCGATCAGCAGGTCGTCGGATTTCGGATTGACGGTCCGGACGATCCGTTCGAGCACGGCCTGATCGTGCAGGAAGTGCTGGCCGAAGCGTTTCTTGGGGGCACCACTCATGCGCGTCTCCGGCGGGACACGAGGTCGATGGCCGCGTCGATCGCCGCCCGCAGGCTGCCGACCTCGGCACGGCCGCTACCGGCCAGTTCCAGCGCCGTGCCGTGATCGACCGAGGTGCGGATGATCGGCAGCCCCAGCGTGATGTTGACGGCCTCGCCGAAGCCGCTGGCCTTGAGCACCGGCAGGCCTTGATCGTGGTACATCGCCAGCACGGCGTCGGCGCCGGCGAGACCGCGCGGCGTGAACAGCGTATCGGCCGGCAGCGGGCCGACCAGATCAAGGCCGTCGCGACGTAGCTGGTCGAGCGTCGGGCCGATCACCTCGATCTCCTCGCGGCCCAGGTGACCGCCTTCGCCGGCATGCGGGTTCAGCCCGCAGACCAGCACCCGCGGCCGCTCGATTCCGAACCGGCTCTGGAGATCGGCGCAGAGAATCCGCAGCACGGCGCTCAGGCTCTCGGCGGTGATCGCCGCCGGCACGGCCGACAGTGGCAGGTGGGTGGTGGCCAGCGCCACGCGCAGACGCGGCGTTGCCAGCAGCATCACCGGCAGCGCCGAGCCGCACAGTTCGGCGAGGAATTCGGTATGGCCGGAGAACGGCACGCCGGCATCGTTGATCACGGCCTTGTGGACCGGCGCGGTGACCATCGCGTCGGCATCGCCGTTCAGGCAGGCGCGCGCCGCCACCCGCAGCGTGTGCAGCACATAGCCGGCGTTGGCCGGGTCGGGCTGGCCGGCCACCACGGGCGCGGCGGTCATCACCGGATGCACCTGCAGACTGCCCGGAACGTGGACGGCATCGCTGGCCGGCAGCAGGCGCAGAGGCAGGCCCAGCGCGGCGGCGCGTTCGCTCAGCAGCTCGGGATCGGCGACCACCGACAAACAGGCCGCGAGCGGTGCCTGTGCCAGCGTGACCGCGAGGTCAGGGCCGATTCCCGCCGGTTCGCCCGGCGTCAGGATCAGCCGGAGCAACGGCGGACGCATGCGGACGTGTCAGCCGGCCGGCTTGGCCGCGCG
Source organism: Nevskia sp. (assembly GCF_051860985.1). Lineage (NCBI taxonomy): Bacteria > Pseudomonadati > Pseudomonadota > Gammaproteobacteria > Nevskiales > Nevskiaceae > Nevskia > Nevskia sp. The sequence continues at coordinate 43,368 of NZ_JBIMKV010000014.1, forward strand.
ATCGGTCGGCGCCATGCGGTACTCGACGTAGGCTTCCTCGCGCAGACGGCGAATCCAGGCTTCGTACTCCTCGGCTTCCTTGCGCGCCTGGATGGCCTGGCGGGCGCGGCCGCGACGGGCTTCGATGGTGGCGTCGCGGGTGCGGCGATCCAGCACGCGGGCGATATGCCAGCCGAACTGGGTGCGGAACGGCTGGCTGGTCTGCCCGGGCTCCAGGGCGTCGAGCGCGGCCTGGAACTCCGGCGCGAACACGCCCGGCGGCTGCCAGCTGAGATCACCACCGGAATTCTTCGAACCCGGGTCGTCGGAATACTTCTTCGCCAGCGCCGCGAAGTCCTCGCCCTTGTCGAGGCGGTCGCGGATCTCGCGAATCTGCGCCTGCGTCGCGGCTTCGTCGCGCAGCTGGTTGTTCATCAGCAGGATGTGCTGCGACTTGGTTTCGCTGACCATGGCCTTTTCGCCGGAGTCGCGAAGGTCGGTCAGCTTGACGATGTTGAAGCCGCTGCCCGATTCGATCACGTCGGCGACTTCGCCGACCTTGAGCTTCGGCGCCGCGATCGCGAACGCGGTCGGCAGGTTCGAGGCCTTGCGCCAGTCCAGGTCGCCGCCGGACAGCGCCTGCTGGCCGTCGGAGTTGGCGATCGCCAGCTGCGCGAAATCCTCTCCGTCCCGAGCCCGCTTCAGCAGAGTCGCAGCCTTGGCGCGGGCGGCTTCGCGGGCCTCGGCGGTGGCGCCGTCGGGCACCGACACCAGGATGTGCGACAGCCGGTATTCGATGTTGTCGTCGGTGCTGGCATTGGCCAGCGCCAGGTCGACGTCCTGGTCGGTGACCATGACCCGCGAGCCGACTTCCTTCTGGCGCACGCGCTGGGTCAGCACCTCGTCGCGGATCTGCTCGCGGATCGAGGCGTAGTCGATGCCGTCCTTCTTCACCACCTCGATGAACTGCGGCAGGCTCAGCTTGTTCTGCGCGGCGACGGCGGTCAGAACCTCGTTCAGCTCGCGATCGTCGATGCGGATGCCGGCGTCCTGGGCGCGCTGGGTCTGCAGGCGGGTGATGATCAGCCGCTCCAGCACCTGGGTTTCCAGCACGCCGGGCGGCGGCGTGCCGATGTTGCGTTCCCGCAGCTGCGCTTCGGCGAGCTTCATCGAACGCTCCATCTCGCTGCTCAGCACCACGCCGTCGTTGACCACGGCAATGATCCGATCGATCGTCTCGGCCGCCTGGACAACACCGACGCCGCACCCGGCAGCGACCACGACAGCAAGCAGTTTCAGGGACTTGGGCAGCATCACGGGTACGGTCTGGACGGCGGAAGCGGCAAGCGTAGCACGCAGCCCGGAGCGGCTTCAGCGGCCGTTGGTGCTGCGCTTGTCGACGGCGAAATCATCGCTCGGCAGCAGTCGTTCGAAGCCGTTGCCGATCTTGCTGAGTCCTTTCAGCTCCAGCTGCACGTAGAAGCCGTTGTTGAAACGGTCGATGCCGCCGACCAGGTAGCGCCGGTAGGTGCCGCTGACGGCCCAGCAGCAGGTCGAGTACTCGAGCCCGGCGAACGATTCCAAGGTCGTCGAATCACGCAGGCTGTAGCGCAGCCGTGCGGCCAGACGCCAGGCCTCGGTGACCGGCGACGAGAAGCTGGCATCGGCCTGTTCCAGCAGCGCGCGCCGGTAGCGATAGGCGAGGTCGAAGCGGCGGCCGTCGTCACCCGCGCCGTCGCGGTAGCGCAGCGCGATCGAGCTGCGCACCACCTTGTCGAACGATGACGACACTTCGGTGGTGGCCAGCGCCGACCAGCGCGTCGACAGCGCGTAGTCGAGGTTGCCGAGAAAGTTCGAGCTGCCTTCGCTCGGCGTCGCGAAGCCCGGCAGGTCAACGCGCGGCCCCCGGAAATAGTAGATCTGGCCGAGCGTGGCGCTGAGCCGGGTAATGCCGGAATCCGCTTCGATGAAGCGCGAGGTGATGGCCGAGGTCAGCTGGTTGGCGTCGGAGATCCGGTCGTAGCCCGAGTAGCGGTTGCGGGCGAACAGCTGCGGGAAATCGAAGTCGGGCAGGCCGGAGTCGAACAGCGGCAGCTCGTCCTGTTCGCGGAACGGCGTGTACAGATAGAACAGCCGCGGTTCCAGCGTCTGCAGATCGCCGCCGCCGGTCAGCCGTTCGAAGCGCAGGCCGCTTTCGGCACTGAACTGCGGCAGCGTCCGGCGCGGCGCATCGGAGACCCCGGGCGCGACGTTGGTGAGGTTGTAGGCGGTGTACGACAGGTCAGCCTGGGCATTGGCGTACCAGAACAGCTGGTCCTGCTCCCAGCGGATGTAGGGCTGGGCGATCATCCGCTGGCCTTCGACGGAATCGCTGCGGGCGAAGTTGGTGAATTCGCCGAAGAAGCCGGCGCGGGCGCCGAGCAGGCTGTTCTTCGAGGCGGCGTCAACGCGGATCTGCGGCAGCCGCTGGTAGGGGTCGACCACGCCGAGCGCCGACGCCGCCTGCACCTGCGACAGCGTCTGGTAGTCCTGCACCAGCGCTTCGACGCGGAAGCTGGTCGGCGCCTGGTAGGTCAGCCGCGCGCCGCGTTCGAGGAACGGCGTGGAGGTCAGATCGACGCCGCCGCCGAAGGTCGTGAAGTAGTTGCGGTCACTAACCCGCCCGTACTTCGCTTCGACGCCGACCCGGCTGCCCAGCGTGCCGACGTGCTGGAAATCGATGTAGCTGCGGCTGCGGTTGTCTAGCCGGTCGTCACTGGGCAGGAATTCGCCGAACAGGTCGCCGTTCTGGTGCGTCATCAGGTAGCGGAACTGGCCGCCGATCTGGGTACCGCGCTCCGACAGGTAACGCGGAATCAGCGTCACGTCGTAGTTCGGGCCGAGGTTCAGGTAGACCGGCCAGCGGATGTCGAAGCCGGTGTTCTGGTTGTTGCCGACGATCGGGAACAGGAAACCGGAATGGCGCAGGCCGTCGATCGGGAACTGGAACCACGGCAGGTAGAAGATCGGCACATGCTGGAAGCGCAGCAGCGCGTTGGTGGCTTCGCCGCGACCGCTGTCTTCGTCGAACTTGATGGTCGACGCGGACAGCGTCCAGGCCTCGTTGCCCGGCGCGCAGGTGGTGAAGCGCACGCCGTCGAGCCGCGCTTCGCCGGAGTCGCGGATGGCGATGCGGTCGGCTTCGCCGCGGCCGCCGATCGACCGCAGGGTAAAGCTGTTGTCGAGAAACACGCCGCTGCCGAGGTTCAGGTCGTAGTCGGTCTTGCTGCTGCGGATGGCGTAGTTGGCATCGCGGAACAGCGTCTGCGAATCGGTGCGGATGCGCTGCTCGGCTTCACTGTAGTTGACCTGCTCGGCGGCGAATTCGCGGCCGTTCTGGCTGACCCGCACCGAGCCGCGCAGGCTCGACAGCCCGCCTTCGGACAGGTCGGCCTGGTCGGCGCTGAGGACCAGCTTGGGATCGGACGGAATCGGCGGCAGTTCGCGCGTGAAATCGATCTGCGGGCAGGAGGCCGGCTCGGCTTGCGCGATCGCACCGTACAGCACGGTCAAGGCCGCGCAGGCGCGCAGCAGTCTGGATTTCGAGAGTGGCAAGCGGGGGCGTCCTTCAGGGCCGCCGAAGTATGGGTTTGGCTCCCGCGCGGTGCAAATGTCCGGGCGCGCTCTTACGCTATGCGGCCTCGCGCCCCACCGATCCCCGCCTGCCCGTGACCGCCCCTGCCACCGCACTGGATGACCGCGCCCTCGTTGCCCGCGACTGGGCGCTGGCCGCCTTGTCGCTGACCGAGGCGACCTTCGCGCCGGCATCGGCGGACGCCAGCTTCCGCCGCTATTTCCGGGTCACCGCCGCCGACGGCCGCAGCTGGATCGTCATGGATGCGCCGCCGGCACGCGAGGATTGCCGGCCGTTCCTGAAGGTCGGCGCGCTGCTCGATGCGGCCGGCGTCACCGTGCCGCAGGTGCTGGCGCAGGATCTCGAGCAGGGCTTCCTGCTGCTCAGCGATCTCGGCCGCCAGACCTATCTCGACGTCATCGACGAGGCCAACGCCGATGCGCTGTTCGCGCCGGCGATCGAGGCGCTGATCCGCTGGCAGCGCGCCTCGCAGCCGGGTGTGCTGCCGGACTACGACGCGCCGCTGCTGGCTCGCGAACTGGCGCTGTTCCCGGACTGGTACCTGGCCCGCCATCTCGGCATCACCCTGGCCGGCGCCGATCTCGACGACTGGAACACGGTCTGCGAGCGGCTGATCGCGCGCGCGCTGGCGCAGCCCAAGGTCTACGTCCATCGCGACTACATGCCGCGCAACCTGATGCTCGGCGCGCCGCCGCCGGCGGTGCAGGTCGGCGTGCTCGATCATCAGGATGCGGTCTACGGCCCGATCGCCTACGACCCGATCTGCCTGTTCAAGGACGCCTTCCTGAGCTGGCCCGAAGCCCGCGTCGACGGCTGGCTGCGGCAGTATCACGCCGCCGGGCGGGCCGCTGGCCTGCCGCTGGCGGCCGACTACGCCGCCTTCCGCCGCGATGCCGACGGGATCGGCGTGCAGCGGCACCTGAAGGTGCTCGGCATCTTCGCCCGCATCAACTACCGCGACGGCAAGCCGAAGTACCTGGCCGACACGCCGCGTTTCGTGCGCTACGTGATCGACGTGGCGCGCCGCGATCCGGAACTGGCGCCGCTGGCCGGGCTGTTCGAGCGGCGCGTGCTGCCGCAGGTCGCGCTGGCGTGAGGCCCCCGCAATCTGCCCCGAGGCCTGCGTGTCCCGGAATCCGGGCATGAAGGCGATGATCCTGGCGGCCGGGCGCGGCGAGCGCATGCGGCCGCTGACCGACCACCTGCCGAAGCCGCTGATCCCGGTGGCCGGCCGGCCGCTGATCGGCTGGCACCTCGCCGCGCTGAAGGCGGCCGGGATCGACGAGATCGTGATCAACACCGGCTGGCTCGGCGACCGGCTGCACCAGCAGCTGGGCGATGGACGTGCCTTTGGCCTGTCGATCGCCTGGTCCGACGAAGGCTGGCCGGCGCTGGAAACCGGCGGCGGCATCCACCATGCGCTGCCGCTGCTCGGCGCCGAGCCATTCCTGCTGGTCAACGGCGATGTCTGGACCGATGTGCCGCTGGCAGCACTGGCCGATCGGGCGCGCACGCTGCCGGCGCAGGATCTGGCGCATCTGGTGCTGGTGCCGAATCCGCCGCACCACCCGCGCGGCGACTTCGGGCTGGCAGGCGGGCGGATGATTCCGGCCTGCGCCGAAAGCTTCACCTTCAGTGGTCTGTCGGTGCTGCGCCCCGAACTGTTCGCCGATTGCACGGCCGGCGCATTTCCGCTGGCGCCGCTGCTGCGCGATGCCGCGATCCGTGGCCGGGTCAGCGCCGAACTTCATGCCGGGCAATGGCTGGACGTCGGCACGCCGGAGCGTCTCGCCGCCCTCGAATCCCTGTTGTCCCCCAACCAGGAGCAAGCCCGATGAGCAGCCCCGAGATCCGCGTCCAGAAAGCGGCCAACGGCAATCTGATGCAGGTGGTGACCGCCGGCATCAACCAGTTTCTCGTCGACGTGCCGGCCGTGCAGGGCGGCGAGGATGCCGGCCCCGATCCGCATGATCTGCTCGATGCCGCACTCGGCGCCTGCACGGCGCTGACGGTGACCATGGTCGCGCGCCGCAAGCAGATGCCGCTGGACGACCTGCAGGTCACCATCCGACATGTCGAGGAAGGCGGCGTCTACCGGCTGACGCGAACCCTGCAGTTTGTCGGCGCGCTGACCGACGAGCAGAAGACCTATCTGACCGGCATCGCCAACAAGTGCCCGATCCACAAGGCGCTGAGCGGCCGCTTCGAGATCAGCACCGACGTGGCCGGCTGATCGCACTCGAACCCGCCGCCGTCATCGACGGCGGCGGATTCGACTCAGTGGCCGGCGTCGGCCAGCACGCCGTGGGCCTGCTGGTCGGCGTGATACGAGGAGCGCACCATCGGCCCGCTGGCGACGTGGTCGAAGCCCATCTGCAGGCCCAGCACGCGCAGGCGCTCGAACTCGTCCGGGTGGACATAGCGGGTCACCGGCAGGTGATGCTTCGACGGCTGCAGGTACTGCCCGAGGGTCAGCATGTTGACGCCGTGGGCGCGCAGGTCGCGCATCACCTGCTCGATCTCCTCGATCTCCTCGCCCAAGCCCAGCATCAGCCCGGACTTGGTCGGAACGTTCGGATGCAGACCCTTGAAGCGTTCCAGCAGGTCCAGTGACCACTCGTAGTCGGACCCCGGACGGGCCTGCTTGTACAGGCGCGGCACGGTTTCCAGGTTGTGGTTGAAGACGTCCGGCGGGTTGTCCTTGAAGATCGCCAGCGCCGGGTCCATGCGGCCGCGGAAGTCCGGCACCAGCACTTCGATGGTCAGCTTCGGCGAGGCCGTCCGGGATTCGCGGATGCAGGCCGCGAAATGGGCAGCGCCACCATCGCGCAGATCATCGCGATCGACGCTGGTGATGACCACGTAACGCAGGCCCATGTCGGCGATGGTGCGCGCCAGCTTGGCCGGCTCGTCGGCATCCAGCGGCTTCGGCCGGCCGTGCGCGACATCGCAGAACGGGCAGCGCCGGGTGCAGATGTCGCCCATGATCATGAACGTGGCCGTGCCCTTGCCAAAGCATTCCGACAGGTTCGGACAGCTGGCTTCCTCGCAGACCGTGTGCAGGCCGTTGCTGCGCAGCGCCGCCTTGACCTTGGCCACCTCGGCGGATTCGCCGAGCTTGGCGCGTATCCAGGTCGGCTTGCGCAGCGGGTTGACGGTGGGCTCGACCTTGACCGGGATGCGCGCCATCTTGTCGGCCGCGCGCAGCTTGACGCCGGCAACCAGCGGGGCAGGGGAAGGGGCGACGGGGGGCTGCTCGGACACGGGATCACTCACACGCGGGTCAGGCGCGGAAGTGTACGCCGCTGCGCGCCGGCCGACGGGGCGCAGCGTGCACTCATGCTGCGATCGCGTTGCGCGGCTCGCGCGGCGATGCGGTGCGGATTGAGTCGGGCGCCACCACCTGGCAGATCGCGGTATGGGCGGCCAGCGCCAGGCTGGCGCGGTCATGTCCGGCCGGGTCGATCGGCTCGCAGTAGCGCAGCTCGGCGGTGATCGGCCCGTGCTTCAGCAGCCGGATGATGTTGTCGAGCAGCACGTCATCGCCGATGTACGGCGCGGTGGCGGTGCCGTCGGCGGCGGTCGAGAAGCGCAGCGCGATCGGCTGCACCGGCCGGCGGGTTTCGATCGCGGTGGCGAACAGGCGCGCCTGGAATTTCAGCACCAGCGAGCCGTCGGTGGTGGTGCCTTCGGGGAAGAACACGATCGAGTCGTGGCCAAGATGCTGATCGATCGATTCGATCAGCTGCCGCGTGCCGCCGGAGCCGCGCCGCAGGTAGAACGTGCCGGCAGCGTCAGCCAGCCAGCCGATCACCGGCCATTCGCCGACTTCGGCCTTCGACACGAAGCGGGTCGGCTCGCAGGCGCCGACCACCGGGATGTCGAGCCAGGAGATGTGGTTGCAGACCATCACCCGCGTGCCTTCAAGCCGCTGGCCGCTGATCACCAGGCGGACGTCGAGGATGCGCAGCAGCACCCGGTACCACCAGGTGCCGAGGTTCTCGCGCGAATAGCGGCCCTTGCCGTAGGCCGCGACGAAGACCGCCAGCAGCAGGCCCACCAGCAGGTGGGCAATGACGCGCAGCCCCTTAAGCGCGACCCGCAACAAGCGTCTTCTCCTCGATCTTCGAGCGATCCAGGAAGTGGCGGGCGTAGCGCGGGTGCAGGTCGGTGACGTTGAGCAGCACGAACACGTCGGCACAGTTGAATTCGCGATCCCAGTACGGTTCGCCGCAGGCCTTGGCGCCAAGGCTGAAGTAGGCCTTCAGCAGCGGCGGCAGGCGCGGCGCCTTGTCGGCCGGGCGGGCATCCGCCACCGGCAGCGGATTCAGCGGCCGCACCTGCTGCCAGCTTTCGGCCATGTACTTCTGCTGGATCTGCCGCAGGATCGCATGGGCGTTGGCGCCGCCGTCTTCCAGGCCGATCGAGGCGCAGCCGAACAGGTAGTCGAAGCCGTTCTTGATGATGAACTCGGCCAGCGCCTGCCACAGCACGGCGATCACCGCGCCGTTGCGGAATTCGGCGTCGACGCAGGTGCGGCCGACTTCCATGACCCGGCCGGGCAGCGAGTCGATCATCTTCAGGTCGAACTCGCCAGCCGAGTAGAAGCCGCCGGCGCGGATCGCCTGGTCGTCGGTCAGGATGCGCGTGCAGGCCACCAGGCGGCCGGTCGCGGTTTCGCGCACGGTCAGGTGCTGGCAGTACGGATCGTAGTGATCGATGTCGAGGCCGGCTTCGCCGCCGTCGATCTCGGCGCCCATCTCGCCCGCAAAGATGCGGTAGCGCAGCGCCTGCGTTTCGGCGATCGCCTGCGGCGACGTGGCGACGCCGGCCACGAAGCGCGGGCCGGCGGTGTGCGAGAGGGTCACATCAGCTTCAGACATCGAACGCTCCGGAAGACGGGTGTTGTCACTCTATGAACGGCGCGTGCAAGTGTGATGACGGTGTCTTGATGCTTTCATGACAACGTCAGGTGCGTTTAGTGCCCCAGTCAGCGTGTACGTCGTTGGCGGTCCAGACCAGCAGATGCAGGCGCGACAACGCCAGCGAATCGGTCAGCAGCATGTTCTTCTGCGCGGCATCGAGCCCCGACGGACCGCGCACCAGCGCGGTCTGCAGCAGGGCCAGCCGCTCGCGACGGGTGGCGGCCGACAGGTACGGGCGTGCCGTGCCGGCGGCGCAGACCAGCGCATTGGCCACCGGATCGACCACGGCGGCCTTGAAGTCGGCGTAGTCCGGCGCGCGCTTGAAGCCCAGCGCCGTCCAGCGCAGTTCGCGCGGCGGCACGGCTTCTTCGGGGATCAGGAAGAAGCGGCCGCTCTTGAACAGCCGGCCGAGCGTGACCTTGCTTGACCACACCGACAGCGGGATCGCCAGCATCAGCGCGCCGACCACCGGCAGCAGCCACCACAGGAAGGCCGGCTCCAGGTAATAGACCAGCGCCGCCCAGGCCAGGCCAAGCACGGTGCCGAAGCCGTGCCGTGCAATCGCTTCCGACCACGGCGTCTGCGAGTCCTCACGCGGCGGCGATTTCCAGACGATGCCGATGCCGAGCAGCGCGGCGGTCACGAAATGGGCGTGGAACAGCATCCGCACCGGCGCCAGCATCGCCGAGAACAGCAGCTCCATCAGCATGCTCAGGGTCAGGATCACGCCGCCGCCGAAGTTCCGCGTGCCCTTGGCGAGGATCACCACCACCGCCAGGATCTTCGGCAGGAACAGCAGGGTGGCGGTGGCCGAGAACAGCGCGATTGCCCATTCCGGATGCCATTCCGGCCACGACGGATACAGCTGGTTCGGCTCGGTGAAGTACTGCGGCACGGCGAAGGTCTGGGTAGCCAGCAGCGCGGTCGACAGCAGCAGCGACACGAACCACAGCGGCGCTGACAGGTAGGCCATCACGCCGGTCATGAACACCGCGCGATGTGCCGGGTGCAGGCCGGAGGTCAGGAACAGCCGGAAGTTCATCAGGTTGCCCTGGCACCAGCGGCGGTCGCGCTTCAGTTCGTCGAGCAGGTTCGGCGGCATTTCCTCGTAGGAGCCGTCGAGGTCGTAGGCGATCCACACCGCCCAGCCGGCGCGCCGCATCAGCGCCGCTTCGACGAAGTCGTGGCTGAGGATTTCGCCGCTCAGCGCGCCGCGGCCGGGCAGGCGCGGCAGCGAGCAGTGGGCGAGGAACGGCGCCACGCGGATGATCGCGTTATGGCCCCAGTAGTGGCTTTCGCCGAGTTGCCAGAAGTGCAGGCCGGCCGTGAACAGCGGGCCGTAGACGCGGGTCGCGAATTGCTGGATGCGTGAATACAGCGTGTCGCGGCCGGCCGCGCGCGGCGCGGTCTGGATGATGCCGGCGCTCGGGTGCGCTTCCATCAGCTGGGCGAGCCGCACCAGGCAGGCGCCGCTCATCACCGAGTCGGCGTCGAGGATCACCATGTACTTGAAGTCCGAACCCCAGCGCCGGCAGAAGTCGGCGATGTTGCCGCTCTTGCGCTTGATCCGGTGCCGTCGCCGCCGGTAATGGATGCGGCCGAAACCGCCGACGTCGCGGCACAGCGTCAGCCAGGCTTCCAGCTCGGCGACCCGGATGTCCGGGTCCGAGGTGTCGCTGAGAATGTAGAAATCGAACGCATGGCCCTGGCCGCTGCGCATCACCGAATCGTAGGTGGCGCGCAGCCCGGCGAACACGCGGGCGGTGTTCTCGTTGCAGATCGGCATCAGGATCGCCGTCCGCGCGCTGTCCGGCAGCCGGGTATCCGGCACCCGCTTCGAGTTGACCGAATAGCGGTCCTGGCCGATCAGCAACTGCAGGAAGCCCATCATCGCGGTCCAGAAGCCGGCCGACACCCAGGCGAACAGGATCGCGTAGAGGATCAGCATCGCCACTTCCAGCGCATGGCGACCGTGGTACGGCAGCACCGCCGTCATGTAGTAGGTGGCCACGGTGGTCTGGGCAATCACCAGGAACACCAGGATGAAGCGGCGGATCGAGGCCGCGACATGCCAGGCGCCGACCGGCGCCGGCGAATCCGGTGTCGGCAGGCCGGGGTCCCCGGCATGGCCGGCGCCGCTGCGGTTGCCGAGCAGCAGACGGCCGATCGAGCGCAGCAGCGCCCGCAGCGGATTGCTCGACCATGGCCGCGAGGTGAACGAAGCCCGCTTCAGCGGCGGCATCGATGCCAGTCGGACCCGTCCCTGCACATCGCGGGCGAAGGCCTGCTGCTCCAGCGTATTGCCGCGCCGGGTCGCGCCATCGAGCGCCATCCGCAGCCGGGGTTCGATCGAGCCGAACGCCGGATTCGCCGGATCGTGCCGTTCGGCATCGAGCAGGCGATGGATTTCGGCGATCGGCTCGTCGCTTTCCGTGGCCGCCGCCAGCAACGCCGCGCGCGCGGCGTCGCTCAGGCGCAGGCGCGCGCAGTAGGCTTCGGCAGCGGACAGGGCGTCAGGCGTGGTCATCGGCAGCGGCGGCCCGGATCAACCCGGCGGCAGCACATAGCTCCAGGTTTCCGACAGCGTGTTGTTGTCGCCCTTCAGGTAGGCGCGCAGTTCGACCGGCTTGCCATCGTCGACCCGCTTCAGCCGCAGGCTGACGCGCCAGCCGCCGGTCACCTCGTTGCGATAGGTGGTCCGCTCCAGCAGCTCGCCGTTGCCATCGACCGACACCACGCCTTCGACCTTGGCGTCGGCGCCCAGCTTGTCGAGCGCCGGGCCGACGAAATCGATCACCAGGCCGATGCTGCCGTCATCGTTGCGGCCATAGCCGCCGCGACCGCGCCGGGTCTGCTCGACCCAGGCCAGCGGCGGGCGGGTTTCGCTTTCCATCTGCCAGTGCTGCAGGTAGTCGAGCGCCAGCGGCTCGCCGGCGGCGGGCGCCTTGTCCGGCACCCAGTAGGCGACGACGTTGTCGTTGGTCTCGTCCGGAGTCGGAATCTGTACCAGCTCCAGGCGGCCCGCGCCCCAGGCGCCCTTCGGCTCGATCCACAGGCTCGGCCGCAGCTCGTGGCGCACTTCCAGGTCCTCGTAGCGCTCGAACTTGCGGTCGCGCTGCATCAGGCCGAAGCCCTGCGGATTGGTCATCGAGAACGAGGTCACCAGCAGGCGCTTCGGGTTGACCAGCGGCCGCCAGATCCACTCGCCCGTTCCGGAGGCCAGCGAAAGACCATCGGAATCATGAACTTCCGGTCGATAGTCCTCGTGATCCGCCGGCTGGTTCTCGCCGAAGTAGTACATGCTGGTCAGCGGCGCGACACCGAGCTTGGCGACGTTCTCGCGCAGGAAGATCCGCGCCTTGGTGTCGATCACCGTGTCGGTGCCCGGCTTCAGCACGAACTTGTAGGCCCCGGTGGCGCGCCGCGAATTGAGCAGCGCGTAGATCACCAGCTCCTTCGCGGTGGCGGTCGGCTTGACGATCCAGAAATCGGTGAAGCGCGGGAATTCCTCGCCGGAGATCAGCCCGGTATCGATCGCCAGACCGCGTGCCGACAGGCCGTAGCGTTGGCCCTTGCCGAGCGCCCGCAGGTAGCTGGCGCCGAGGAACACCAGCACTTCGTCCTTGTATTTCGGCGTGTTCACCGCGTAGTGGACGCGGAAGCCGGCGAAGCCGAGATCGCGGAAGCTTTCAATGTCGACCTTGTTGTCGCCGTAGTCGAAATCATCCGGCGAGAACTTCAGCTCGCGCACCGTGCGGCCGTTGACTTCGCTGATCCGCACCGGCCGGTCGTAATAAAGGCCCTGGTGGAAGAACTGCAGCTCGAACGGCAGCTTCTCGGCGCGCCAGAGCGCCCGATCGGCCTTGTAGCGGATGTCGCGGTAGCGGTCGTAGCCGATCTGCTGCAAGGCCTTCGGCTGCCGGCCTTCCGGCTTCTGGAACGGCTGGGCGGCGAGCTGGCGCGCCTTGACCGCGACATCGTCGAGATCGAAGGCCAGCGCGGCGCCCGGCAGCAGGATCGCGCAGCACAGGCTGGCCAGAGCCCACAAACGCGGCCAGCCGGGCCGCCGGAAGTGCCGTCGGTCAATCGAGGTCATCGGGGGAGCTTGGGCGAACGGGATTGGCGGCATTTTACGCGAAGCCTTCCAGCCGCTCGCGGCGGGCCACCGGCCGGACTTCAGGCACCGGCCGCTGCGCTGCCGGCGACGAACGACTCATGCACGCCGCGCAGCCGGTTGATCAGCAGGCAGAACAGGTCGGCCGTGCGTTCGGCGTCGTAGACGGCGGAGTGCGCATCCTTGTTGCTGTACGGCAGGCCGGCGGCTTCCAGCGCCCGCGCCAGCACGGTCTGGCCGAGGATGGCGCCGCCCAGGGTGGCGGTGTCGAACGCCGAGAACGGATGGAACGGGTTGCGCTTGATGTCGCAGCGGTTGACGGCGGCATTCAGGAAGCCGAGGTCGAAATGGGCGTTGTGGCCGACCAGGATCGCGCGGGTGCAGCTGTGGTCGGACACCGCCTGGCGGATCGGCTTGAACACCTTGCCGAGCGCATCGCGTTCGTTCAGCGCACCGCGCAGCGGGTTGCCGGGATCGATGCCGTTGACCTCCAGCGACGCCTTCTCGATGTTCGCGCCCTTGAACGGCTCGACATGGGCGTGATGGGTTTCATCGCGCACCAGATTGCCGTCGCGATCGAACTTGAGCAGCACGGCCGCGATTTCCAGCAGCGCGTCGGTCTGGTTGTTGAAGCCGCCCGTCTCGACATCGACGACCACCGGCAGGAAACCGCGAAAACGCTGGCCAATGCGAGGCGCGGGCTTGAACGCCTCAAGCAGGGCGGGTGGGAGTTCCATGAGCAGGCAGGAAAAATGACCGGCGAACTATAGCCGATGGTGTGCCGGGGCTCGGCCGCCGGTCGCATCCGGCGCCTGCGGCGCGAGGCGGGCGCAGCCGCGCGCGAACCGTGTGAACGGCATCACGCTTCGTGGCGAAGGCCGGCAATTCGGTGGAATTCCGATGGGATTCCGTGGGGACTTCGGCGCTGCAACCGCCTGAGATGGCACCGACGCCCCGGATTGGGCGTTGCCCGCCCATTCTTTCGGAACCAACCATGAATCGACATCCATCGTGGAAACACGCCGCCGGTCAGTTCGGTATCCCGTTGCTGCTGATCGCCGGCCTCGCTGGCTGCATCTCGAAGAAGGATTCATCGACCGACCCGACGACGCCTGCCGCCACCGTGACCCTCGTCGCCAATCCGACGACCCTGACGCAAGGTGAATCCGTGACGCTGGTCTGGTCGTCCAGCGATGCCACGGACTGCACGGCCAGTGATGGCTGGAGCGGCCCTCGCGCGCTGTTCGGCGACGAGTCGCAGACGCCGTCCGCCGCCGGCCCCGTGACCTACACCCTGCGCTGCAACGGCGTTGGCGGTGCCGGCACGGCGACCGCCACGGTCACCGTCAATTCGCCGGCGGCGCCGACGGTATCGATCGCCGCAGCGCCGGACGCCGTCGCCCTGGGGGCGGCGTCGACGCTGACCTGGACCTCGACCGGCGCCAGTGCCTGCACGGCCAGCGGTGGCTGGGCCGGCAGCCGGGCCACTGACGGCAGCGAAGCCGTGACGCCAGCGGTGCTCGGTGCCACGACCTACACCCTGAGCTGCACCGGGCCGGGCGGCACCGCCAGCGCCGTGGCCAGTGTGACCGCATCCGCCGCCGAGCCGGTGCCGGTGGCAACCGGCAGCCTTCGGGGTCGGGTGTTCAACGCGGTCGACGGCACCCCGATCGTCGGCGGCACGGTGCGGGCCGGCGGCATCGAGGCGCGGACCGACAGCAGCGGTGCGTTCGCGATCGCTGCGGTGCCGGTCGCCGAGCGCCGCTCGGTGGAAGTGCTCGCCGACGGCTTCGAGCCGAGCTACCGGATCGTCGCAGTCGCTGACGGACAGGAGGCGATGGTGTCGGTGCAGGCGATGCCGGTCGGCGTGACGATGATGGTCGATCCCGCAGCCGGCGCTGACGTGCAGATTCCCGGCTCGTCGGCCATGGCCCGCTTCCCGGCCGGGTCGATCGCCGGTTCGGTGCCGGTCGCCGTCACGGTGACCGACCTGCAGCCGGCGATGTCGGCCGACAACATGCCGGGCGACTACACGTCGATCGTCGCCGGCAGCGAGCGGTTGATCGAAAGCTTCGGCGCGCTCAGCGTGCGGCTGACCGATCCTGCTGGCGGCACCTCGGTCAACCTGCGGCCCGGCAGCACGGCGACCTTGCGCATCCCGGTCAGCTCGCTGAATTCGAGCCCGGCGCCGACGATCCCGCTCTGGTTTTACGACACCGACGCCGGTCGCTGGGTGCAGGAAGGCGAAGCGGCGCTGGTGGTGGCCGGCGCCAGCCGCTACTACGAAGGCCAGGTCGCCCATTTCACCACCTGGAATGCCGATTCGCTGTATGAGTCGGTCGATGTCACCGGCTGCGTCACCGATCGTGGCCTGCCGGTGGCCGGCGTCTCGATCAAGTCCACCGGCATCAACTACACCGGCACGTCGACGGCGGTATCGCGGGCCGATGGCAGCTTCACGATCCGGGTCCGTCCGAACTCGCAGCTCAGCCTGGCGGGCACCCTCGGTAGTCTCGTGACCTCGACCCGGGCGCTGTCGACCGGCAGCGGTCCGCTCGATCAGACCGGCAACTGCCTGCAGCTGCTCCGCGACAGCGTGCCGTTCTCGGTGCGCCTGACCTGGGGTGCAACGCCGCGCGACCTCGATGCCCGGATCATCCTGCCCGAGGGCGGCCAGGTCTCGTATCAGAACCGCGGGTCGCTGGTGTCGGAGCCGTTCGTCAATCTCGATACCGACGACACGTCGTCGTTCGGCCCGGAGGTGGTGACGGCCATCCGGCCGAAGGTCGGTACCTACCGCTACTTCGTCAACAACTTCTCGCGCACGCCGTCGCCGGGCATCACGCCGTCGCCGACACGCGTCGAACTGACGGCCAACGGCATGCTGCAGCTGTTCACGCCGCCGGCCGGCGAGACCGCGTCGACGTTCAACTGGACGGTGTTCGACATCGTGATCGCCAGCGATTGCACGGCAACGCTGCTGCCGGCCTCGCAGCCCTGGACGGCGGCCTTCCCGGTGCCGCCGGCCGCGCCGAACAGCACCGCGCCGTTCTGCACCCGCTGATCCCGTCTGCAGGAATCGACGGACCCGGCGGGCCGCCTTCGGGGGGCCGCCGGGCCTGTTGTCGGTCGCCGGTGCTGCGGCGAGTTTCGCCCGGCGCGCCGCTATAATCGCGGCCCCATCGCCCGCGCCGTCGGCGTTTCCGAGCAAACATGAGCAAAACCCAGGTCCGCAAAGTCGCGCTTGCCTATTCCGGCGGCCTCGACACCTCCGTCATCCTGAAGTGGCTGCAGGACACCTATGGCTGCGAGGTGGTGACCTTCACCGCCGACATCGGCCAGGGTGAGGAGCTGGATCATGTCCGGCCGAAGGCGCAGCAACTCGGCGTCAAGGAAATCTTCATCGACGACCTGCGCGAGGAATTCGCCCGGGACTTCGTGTTCCCGATGTTCCGCGCCAACGCCGTCTACGAAGGCGAGTACCTGCTCGGCACCTCGATCGCGCGGCCGCTGATCGCCAAGCGTCTGGTCGAGATCGCCCGCAGCACCGGCTGCGACGCGATCAGCCACGGTGCCACCGGCAAGGGCAATGACCAGGTGCGCTTCGAACTCGGCGCCTATGCGCTGTGGCCGGAGGTGAAGGTCATCGCGCCGTGGCGCGAATGGGACCTGAACTCGCGTGAATCGCTGCTCGCCTATGCCGCCAAGCACGAGATTCCGATCGCCAAGAAGCCCGGCGGCGGCAGCCCGTATTCGATGGATGCCAACGCGCTGCACATCTCCTACGAAGGCGGCGGCCTGGAAGATCCGTGGTGGAATCCGCCGGACGACATCTGGCGCTGGACGAAGAATCCGGAAGATGCGCCGAACGAGGCCGAAGAAATCGTCATCGGCTTCGAGCGTGGCGATGCGGTGTCGATCAATGGCGTCGCCGGCACCCCGTTCCAGATTCTCGACCGCCTGAACGCGCTCGGCGGCAAGCACGGCATCGGCCGGCTCGACCTGGTCGAGAACCGCTATGTCGGCATCAAGTCGCGCGGCTGCTATGAAACCCCGGGCGGCTCGATCCTGCTGAAGGCGCACCGTGCGATCGAGAGCCTGTGCCTCGACCGCGAACAGGCGCATCTGAAGGACGAGCTGATGCCGAAGTACGCCAGCCTGATCTACAACGGCTACTGGTGGAGCCCGGAGCGCCGCATGCTGCAGGCGCTGATCGACGAGTCGCAGCAGCGCGTCAATGGCGAGGTGCGCCTGAAGCTCTACAAGGGCGCGATCTACAACTTGGGTCGCCGCTCGAAGGACTCGCTGTTCGACGCCACGCTGTCGACCTTCGAGGACGATCGCGGTGCCTACAACCAGAAGGACGCCGAGGGCTTCATCCGCCTCAATGGCCTGCGCCTGCGCACCGGCGCCAAGCGCGACGCACGCTGAACAGTGCCGTGATGAAGCCCTCTGGCCGTGCTCGCCTTGCTGGCGATCCCACCGAAAAGCACGGTGGGTCCCTCGCCAGAGGGCTCGCGCTGTCGCTTCATCCGCTTGAACGGCCTGCGCCTGCGCACCGGCGCCCAGCGCGACGCGCGCTGAATAGCGCTGTGATGAAGCCCTCTGGCCGTGCTCGCCTTGCTGGCGATCCCACCGAAAAGCACGGTGGGTCCCTCGCCAGAGGGCT
>NZ_JBIMKV010000014.1:60788-119541 GCF_051860985.1 Nevskia sp.
CGCGCTGTCGCTTCATCCGCTTGAACGGCCTGCGTTGCGCACCGGTTCCCAGCGCGGCGCGCGCTGACTTGCACTAGATTTCACCACCACCCCACCACCGGAGCACGACCATGGCCAAAGGCATGGACAGCAAGAAGAACGAGAAAAAGGCGCCGCTGAAGACGATGAAGGAAAAGAAGGCGGAGAAGCAGGCCAAGAAGAAGGCCAAGTAAGCATTCTTTCCCGCGCACGAAAAAGCCCCGATGCGAGTGATCGCTTCGGGGCTTTTTCGTGGCTTTGACGTTCAGGGCGGCGCGGCGCCGAACGGCTTGCCGTTGACGATCAACGCGCCGTCCCGGAACTGGACTGCGGTGCTGGCGAGGTCGCCTTCGACCACCAGCATTCCCTTCGCCACCGCGCCATCGCGGTTGCTCCGTGCAAACGCCGCAATCTGCTCGGGGCTCAGATGCACCGGCTCGCCATGGGCGCCCGGAACGACGACCTTCGCGGCCTGAAGCGTCAGCAGCAGATCGATCAGCGCCACCGGCATCGCCAGTTTCGCGTCCGCCGCGACATCGGTGCGGATCGTGAAATCGTCGAGGTTGGCATCGCCGACGTATTGAACCTTGCCGCTGAATTGCAGCTTGCCCTGCGGCGCGGTGAACGACAGATCCTCGATCGCGAAGATCGGCTGGTCGGCTGCAGCAGCCGCCAGCGAGGGCTTGATCGCCGCCAGCATCTGCTGCGCCTGTGCTTCGTCAGCCGGCTTGCCGACCTGCTGCGCGCTGAAGCGATTGATTGCGAGACTCAGGTCCGACATCGCCTGGGTGCCGAACCGGTCGAACACCATCCGCAATTGCGCATCGCTGACCCGGGTGTCGTTGAAGCGCAGTTCGCGGATCGCCATCGTGGTCGTCGACTTCAGCTGGCCGTCGCTGTCAGCCGTGTCGGCATCGATGTGGATGCCGCTCAGCGCGACGACGCCGGCCGGGCCCTTGTGGCTGAACGACGCAAAGCTGCTGCCGACGCGGCCGATCAAGACGCCGTCGGCGATCAGCGTCAGGTCGGTCTTGACGGCCACCGGGCCCATCACCACGCCGCCGTCGTCAAGGTCCAGGCCCGGCGCGTCGAGCGAGCCGACCACGTGATCGCCGGATATGTCGAAGCGGCCGCGGATGCCGGACCACTGCAGGTGGCGGCTGGCCGCATCGCCATCGCCTGGCAGGCGGGCATCCACCGCAGGCGACAGCAGTTCGCCGCTGATGCCGCCGCCGATGCCGAGATCGACGGTCAGCTGCACCGGCTCGGCGTCGCCGAACAGGCGGCGCGTGCGGTCCTGCAGGTCGCCGTCGAACTTCACGGTATTGATGATGCGTGCCAGCCGCAGGCCGTCGAGGCGCGGCCCATGGCTGATCCGGTGCAGCAGGGTCAGCGGCACGATCCGATTCGGCGGCAGCACCGCCTGACCGTTGTCATCGACGGTGATCGCGCCGGGGTCCGGGCCAAGATCGTAACGGTGCTCCGTCTCGGCGACCGACGAAAACAGCCCGCGCTCGTAGCGCAGCAGACGGACCGGGTAGGGGTAGTGATCGGGCGCTTCGGCAATCAAGGCGCGGATGTCGGCTTCGATCCTCCGGCCGATCACCCAGGACAGGCCGACGCCCAGTGCCGCGGTGATGACCAGGCCTGCCAGCGGCTTGACGATGGGATGGGACATGCGCGCTCCTGCGCCGAGGGGATGGGCGTCATGGATAGCACGCGCCGCGCAGCCGCGATCCCGCCTCCGCGCGCCGGCTGTGACCGGATGCGCGCCTCAGCTCCGGCTTTCGACCTGCAGGGTGGTCTTGTCGCCGTCGCTGCGGGTGTCGCGCAGGTGCAGGTCCATCTGCGGATACGGAATGCTGATGCCGGCATCGTCGAAACGCAGCTTGATCTGCTCCAGCAGCTCGCACTGCACCGAGAACCACTCGCTGGTGGCCGTCCATGGCCAGACCGCGAAGTCGATCGAGCTGGCGCCGAGTGCCCGCACCTGCACGACCGGTGCCGGGTCCTTCAGCACCCGCGGATGCTGGCGCAGCAGATCCTCGAGAATCGCCTTGGCCTGCTTGAGATCGGCGTCGTAGTCGATGCCGATGGTGATGTCGAGACGGCGCGTGCTGCGCGCCGTGTGATTGGTGATGGTCGCGGTGGTGATCGCGTTGTTCGGCACGATCACTTCCTGGTTGTCGGAGGTGCGCAGGATGGTGTGGATGATCTTGATTTCCTCGACCGTGCCCTTGACGCCGCCGGCCTCGACGAAATCGCCGACCTTGAATGGCCGGAACAGGATCAGCAGCACACCGGCCGCGAACGAGCTGAGCTGGCCCTGCAAGGCCAGGCCGACGGCCAGTGCCGCGCCGCCGACCACCGCTGCCATCGAGTTGGTGTTGATGCCGATCTGGCCGAGTGCCGAGATCACCACCATCGCGTAGCCGACGCCGTAGGCGACGTTGCACAGGAAGCCGGTCAGCGTGACGTCGACCCGGCTGCGCTGCAGCACGTTGCGCAGCACGCCGACCGCCGCGCGCACCACGTAGCGACCGAAGTAGAAGATCAGGATGGCGATCGCGATCTTCAGCAGTACCGGCAGGCCCAGGGCGAGCCAGTGTTCGGGCGACTTCAACTTCTCCAGAGTCAGTTCCACGGCACACCTGCGTTGGTCTTGATCGGGTAGTTTAGTGGCTTGATCCGCTCTGTTCAGCCCCGAATCGCGACACATGACCACTGATCTCGAAGTGGTGCCGGCCGCCGCGCCGACGCTGCGCTACATCCAGGCCAACGGCATCGAGTTCGCCTACCTCGAAGCCCGTCCGGCCGTCGACCCCGACAACGCGCCGCTGGTGCTGGTGCTGCACGGCTTCCCCGATACCGCCTGGAGCTTCGTCGACCTGCTGGATCGGCTGGCCGCCGCCGGCTACCGGGCGATCGCGCCGTCGATGCGCGGCTACGCGCCGACCGAGGTACCGGAACGGCCGGACTATTCGATCGCCACGTTGGGCCAGGACGTGCTGGCGCTGATCGAGCACTTCGGTGTCGATCGCGCCTTCGTGGTCGGCCACGACTGGGGCGCGGTGGCCACCTACGCGGCGGCGGCGCTGCGCCCCGATCGCGTGCGGGCCATCGTCACTGCCGCCGTGCCGCATCTGCGCCGCTTCATGCTGCGGCCGTCGCGGGCGCAGCTGGCGGCCTCCCACTACATCTTCAAGTTCCAGCTGCCGCTGTGGCCGGAACGCAAGATCCGCGAAGACGATTTCGCCTGGCTGGTCGATCTGGCACGCAGCTGGTCGCCGGGTTGGATTCCGGGGGATGACTACCTGGTGCCGCTGAAGGCCAATTTCGCCGAGCCGGAACGGCTGAAGGCGGCGATCGGCTATTACCGCGCGCTGCCACGGATGTTCTTCACGCGCGTCGCCTGGCAGTTCCTGCTGCAGCCGATCGCGGTGCCGGCGCGGGTGATCCACGGGGCCAACGACGGCTGCATCCTGCCGCAGTCGTTCACCGACTCCGAGCATCTGTTCAGTGCCGGCTACGAATCGGTGCGGCTGGACGATGTCGGCCACTTCATGAACCTCGAAGCGCCGGCACGCTTCGCCGATGCGGTGCTCGACTTCCTGCGCCGGCACTGAGCGCCGACACCGAGCGACGGCAATGGGCGAGGCTGCTGCGGCGCTGCTATCGCTGCCGGGGTTCCCCGGCACGCGGCTTCGCTGGACGGCGCTGCCGCAGCCGGCGCACGCAGCGGCCCTGCATCCGCTGGAGCAGGCGCTGGTGGTCGATGTCGTGCCGCGCCGCCGCGCCCATTTCGCTGCCGGCCGCGCCTGCGCGCATGCGGCGCTGGCGGCGCTGGGGCATCCGGTCGAGGCGCTGCTGCGCAATGCCGATGGCGCGCCGCTGTGGCCAGCTGGTGTGGTCGGCAGCATTTCCCATTGCCCGGAGGCCGCGGTGGCCGTGGTCGCCGATCGCCGCGACTGGGCCGCGCTGGGGGTGGATGTCGAAACCGACCGCGCGCTGGCCGACGATGCCGCCGCCTATGTGCTGGCCGAACCGGAGCGCGCCCGCTTTGCGACGCTGCCGGGCGGGCTGGCGCAGTGGGCGCTGCCGGCCTTCGCCGCCAAGGAGTGCGTGCACAAGTGCGTGCATCCGCTGAGCGGCGTCTATCTGGCCTTCGACGAGGTGGCGATCCATTTCGAGCCCGGCCCGGCCATGCCGGCGCCGGCCGGGTTCACCGTCGAGGCCTTGTCCGACAAGGCACGCGCGGCGCTGGCCGGCCGCGACTGGCGCGGCCAGTGGCGGCGCCAGGATGGCCTGCTGTTCAGCCTGCTGGCCGGCCGCTGATGCTCAGCGTCCAGTCGACCAGCACGTCGATCATCGCTTCGCGGGTGCTGCGCCGGCTGTAGCGATGGTCGGCTTCCGGGATGTGCCGCAAGGTCAGCCGCCGGTAGTTGCGCAGCAGCGGAAAGGCGTCGATCAGCTGGGCGGCGTACTGGTAGTCGCGTTCGACATCGCCGGTGTAGATGTACATCAGGGTCAGCTGGCGGCGGACGAAATCGAACAGGTCCGCTTCCATCCGCGCATGCGACGGCGTGTCGAACCAGCGGATCTCGGCGTCGACGGCGGCATGCAGCGCATCACCGGAGCGCGGGCTCAGGTGCAGGTCGGAACGCTCGGCATCGCCGCGCTGGCGATCCCGGACCCGGCCCAGCAGCCGGTTCAGCCAGACGCGCGGCGTGCCGTGGATGTAGCCGTCGACGAATACGGCGCCGACGATGCGCGGGTCCAGACGCGCGGCCTGATGGGCGTCGTGGGCGCCGGTATGGCTGCCGATCACCACGTAGCCGCTGGCGATGTTGCGGGCGTCCAGCGCATCCATTGCCGCGCACAGGTCGGACGCCGACAGCGCCGGTTGGCGCCCCGGCACCACTTCGCTGTCACCGAGGCCGGCGTTGTCGAGCCGCAGCGACACCACGCCGGCCGCCGCCAGCGCTCTCGCCAGTTCGACGTGCATGCGTCCGGGGCCGACCCGGTGGGTGAGCCCGGTGTTCGGGATCAGCACGGCCGGCCGTGCCGGATCGGGCACTTCCGGTGCGCCGAGAATGCCGAACAGCGCGCCGCTTTCGCCGAAGGAGATGGCCCGTTCGTTCATGGCAGCCCGTCGGCCAGCCGCTGGCTGACGATCCGGAACGAGGCCACCGGCAGCCACGGCGCGTGGATGCGGTCGACATCGCTCCAGTGCCCGGCATCCGGCAGGCGGATCGATTCGACGCTGTCCGGCGGCGTGCGGTCGCGGCTGACGAAGATCACCCGGCCGGGCAGGTCCCGGCGCAGGCCGGGCAGGCGGGCGATGTCGGCGTCGAGGCCGTCCGGCCAGTCATGGCCGAGCAGCTCGTCGCGCGCCGGCGCGGCCAGCTGCGAGCGCAGCTTGCGCTGCTGCGCCAGCTTCTCGTTGAACGCCTGATCCATCTGCTGCAGGTTGGCGACGAACACCTCGCCGTTCGGCGGTGCATCCCACAGCGCCACCGACTGGGCGCTGACCGCGCCGCTGGCTACCGCCTCCTGCGCCAGCAGCGCGCCGAAGCGCAGGCCGGTCAGGCACAGGCCGGTGACGCCGGTTTCGGTCCGCAGCAGCGCCGCCGCCTCGCGCAGATCATCCAGCCAGGTCGCGACGCCCGCCTGGCGGCCGTCGCCACCCGAATCGCCGGTACCGCTGTAATCGAAGCGCAGCACCGGGAAACCGCTCTGGCTGAGCATCTGCGCCAGCTGACGCAGGCCGCGATAGCTGCGCAGTGCTTCGGTGCCCCAGCTCGGGCACAGCACGATGCCGGTCTGCCTCAGCGCGCCTTGCGGGCGATGCAGCATGCCGAACAGCGGTTGGCTGGCCGAGCCGAAGTAGAGCGGGTTGTTCAAGCGCCGGAGTCGCGAAGGCAGACGGAGAGGAGGCCAGCGGTCATCGGCGCGACGCTTCGGTGGATGGCGGGCGGCGGCGAACCGTCGGCATCGCCACCGGAGGGAGGGGACAATCTCGATGACATCGGCGGAATTATGGAATTGAACGCTGCGTCCGCCGCAGCGATTCGATGAACGGTGCGGTCGTCGCGACGACGGTCGAAGCGCGGCCCGTCGAGCTGTGGCGCGCGGCGGATGAACGGTCTTTACAGCAGCAGCGAGGCCGATTTCCGGCCGCTTGGTCGCCGCCCGGCGCGTGTGCATCGACTCGCTGACGGGCAAGCATCGGTGCGCCGGCAGTCGCCGGCGGATCGGTGGCGCCCGGGCAGCCGGCGTGGCCGGGACTGATCGCGTATACTCCGCAGCGTTTGGTGAGGCGCTCCGGTTGCGCCCCTGCTTGAAGTCCCCCTCCGGCTGCCGTCTGGCGCCGTTATCAAGAGCTTCTGGTAGCAAACCATCGACGCGCCAGCCGGCGCTATTCGAAACCCTTTTCCCACTGCCTGAACCGGTGCCGTGCAGCTCTCAAGGGCTGTTCATGGTGTGGCGGCTTCAGGAGTCGTCTGAATCATGTCGTTTGCCGAATTGGGCCTTTGCCCGGAACTGTTGCGCGCCCTCGCCGACGAGGGTTACGAAAAGCCCACGCCGATCCAGGCTCAGGCGATCCCCGTGGTGGTGTCTGGCCGTGACCTGCTGGGCGCCGCCCAGACCGGTACCGGCAAGACCGCCGCGTTCACCCTGCCGATCCTCAACCGCCTCGCCTCGCAGCCGCGCGAAGCCGCCACCACGGCGCGCGCCGCGCCGCCGAAGGTGCTGGTGCTGGTCCCGACCCGCGAACTGGCTGCCCAGGTCGGCGACTCGGCGCGCACCTACGGCCGCCACCTGCCGTCGATCAAGACGGCGGTCATCTTCGGCGGCGTCGGCATCAATCCGCAGATCGACCAGCTGCGCCGTGGCGTCGACATCATCGTTGCCACCCCGGGCCGCCTGCTCGACCACCTGCAGCAGCGCACGGTGAACCTGTCCGGCATCCAGATGCTGGTGCTCGACGAGGCCGATCGCATGCTCGACATGGGCTTCATCCGTGACATCCGCCGGGTCATCCAGGCGCTGCCGGCGAAGCGTCAGAACCTGCTGTTCTCGGCGACCTTCAACCCGGAGATCCGCGCGCTGGCCGAAGGCCTGCTGCACGATCCGGCCAGCGTCGACGTGGCGCCGCGCAACACGGCGGCGGAAACGGTCGCCCAGCGCGTGCACCCGGTCGACAAGAGCCGCAAGACCGCGCTGATCGCCCATCTGGTCAAGCAGGGCGACTGGAAGCAGGTGCTGATCTTCACCCGCACCAAGCACGGCGCCAACCGGCTGGCTGAGCAGCTGGTGCGCGAAAGCATCCTGGCCGACGCGATCCACGGCAACAAGTCGCAGAACGCCCGCACCCGCGCGCTGGCCGACTTCAAGAGCGGCAAGATCCGCGTGCTGGTGGCCACCGATATCGCCGCCCGCGGCATCGACATCGACCAGCTGCCGCACGTCATCAACCACGAGCTGCCAAACGTGCCGGAGGACTACGTCCACCGCATCGGCCGTACCGGTCGCGCCGGCGCCGAGGGTGAGGCGATCAGCCTGGTCTCCAGCGACGAAAAGGCGTTCCTGAAGGACATCGAGCGGCTGCTGCGGCGGTCGATTCCGTCGTCGCCGGTGCCCGGCTACGAGCCGGGTTCGCAGCCGACGGCGGAAGAACGCGCCGCCGCTGCGGCACGGCCGCCGGCACCGGAGCGCGAGCGTGGCGAACGTCCGCGCGGCGGTGCGCCCGGCGGCCGCGGTCATGCCCCGGGCGGCGGACGTCGTCCCGGCGCCGCAGCCCCCGGCGGCAATGGCGCGGCCCGCCACGCCCGTCCGTCCCGCGACGGCGGCGGTGCCCGTCCGGCCGGCCGCAGCAGCAATGGCGGACAGGGCCAGCGCCCGCGCTGATTCACGGCATCAACCGACACGCGACACGAATTGTTTCAACCGATTAACCGAGAAGAAGGAGTCACTGGATGAAGCGCATCTATGCCGGCAACCTGCCGACCGACACGACTGAAAAGGAACTGACCGAGCTGTTCTCGACGCACGGCAAGGTTCGCTCGATCAAGCTGGCGCACGACGTGTTTTCCGGAAAGTGCCGCGGCTTCGGTTTCATCGAGATGGAAGGCCACGAAGCGCGTGCCGCGATCGCCGGCCTGAACGGCAAGGAACTGCGCGGCAACCTGCTGCGCGTCAACGAGGAAAAGCCGCGCGACGACAAGCGCGGTGGCCGTCCGGGCGCCCGCCGCTAAGGCTGCCCGCGGTCCCCGAAGCCCGCGCACCGCAAGGTGCTGCGGGCTTTTTTGTGGGCGTCGTCCGGGATCGCTCAGTCGACGCTGGCGCCGGGATCGAAATCCTCGTCCAGCGCGTAGTCACCGGAAGCGAGCGCCTCGATGATCGACTGCGCGATCGCCTGATCGCGACGCCGGACCTGCACCCGCACGCCGCCGAGCGCCAGCGCGATCAGCGGGTCGGCCTGCACGTGATTCTGGTCGGCGAGCTGGGCGTCGATGCCGTCGGCCAGCAGGCGTCCCAGCAGCACCTGCGCCTCGACCGCATCGGACAGGCGCGCCACCGTCTGCCAGCGGTCCGGATCGTCGCTCATCGCCGGATCAGGCTGGCAGGATCTCGCGCACGCCGCTGGCACCGCCGAGCAGCAGCACGTCGGCGCCGCGATGGGCGAACAGGCCGCAGCTGATCACGCCGGCCAGCATGCCGATGGTGGTTTCCAGCGTCTTCGGATCGGTGATCGAGAAGCCGGAGACATCGAGAATCTCGCCGCCGTTGTCGGTGATGAAGCCGGCGCGCAGCTTCGGCGTGCCGCCGAGCCGCACCAGTTCGCGGGCGACGTAGGAGCGGGCCATCGGCACCACTTCCACCGGCAGCGGGAAGTGGCCGAGCACCGGCACCAGCTTCGATTCGTCGGCGATGCAGATGAACTTGGTGCTGGCTGCGGCGACGATCTTTTCGCGCGTCAGCGCGCCGCCGCCGCCCTTGACCAGGCGCAGGTGGTGATCCGCTTCGTCGGCGCCGTCGACATAGATCGACAAGGTACCGGCCTCGTTCAGCTCGACCACCGGAATGCCGACCTTTTTCAGCCGCTCGGTCGAGGCGTTCGACGATGACACGGCGCCCGGGATGTCGGCGCGGTGATCCGCCAACGCGTCGATGAAGTAGTTGACGGTGGAGCCGGTGCCGACGCCGAGCAGTTCGCCCGGCACGAGGTACTTCAGGGCGGCGAGGGCGGCGGCTTGCTTGGCTTGGTTCTGGTCCATGGTCGAAGGCAGCGGGCGGTTGGGGGCGCGAAGTGTGAATCAGCCCTGCGCAATGCGCATGCCGGGCGTTCAGCCGGGCCGGGCGCCGAACAGCGCCGAGCCGATGCGGACCAGGGTCGCGCCTTCCTCAATGGCGACCTCGAAATCGTCCGACATGCCCATCGACAGCTGATCGAAGTCCACCGCGTCGACGCCGCCGGCGGCGCGGATCGCGTCGTGCAGTTCGCGCAGGTGGCGGAACGCGGCCCGCGCGTCTTCGGGATTATCGACCGGCGCGGGGATGCACATCAGCCCGCGCAGTCGCAGCCGGGGCAGCCGGGCGATCGCCGTGCACAGCGAGGCCGCGTCGTCGGGCGGCACGCCGCCCTTGCTGGCCTCGCCGGAAATGTTCACCTGCACGCATATCTGCAGCGGCGGCAGGTCCTCGCCGCGCAGCTCCGACAGCCGCTCGGCGATCTTCAGGCGGTCGACGCCGTGCGCCCAGGCGAAGGCACCGGCCAGCGCGCGGCACTTGTTGCCCTGGATCGGGCCGATGAAGTGCCAGTCGAGCCGCGCGCCGGTCAGCGTTTCGGCGAGCCCGATCTTGTCCAGCGCTTCGCGCATGTAGCTTTCGCCGAACGACATCTGGCCCAGCTCGGCGACTTCGGCGACGGCGTCGGCATCGAAGGTCTTGGAGACGGCGACCAGGCGCACCTCGGCCGGGTCGCGCCCGGCGCGTGCGCAGGCCGCCGCCAGTCGTCGGCGGATCGCCTGCAGCCGGTCGGAAACAGTGGTCATGGGCAGTTGGGGTAAGGTTTGATACGTCGGTAATTTGCCAGCAACAACCGCCATTTGGGCGTCGTCCGCAGCGCTCGAGGAGAATCAGGATTGGACATCGCGCAACTGTTGACCTTCGCCGTGAAGCAGGGCGCGTCGGACCTGCATCTGTCGGCTGGCGTGGAGCCGATGATCCGCGTCGACGGCGACATGAAGCGCATCAACCTGCCTGCGCTTTCGCACAAGCAGGTGCACGCGATGCTCTACGACATCATGAACGACAAGCAGCGCAAGGCCTGGGACGAGTTCCTGGAGACCGACTTCTCGTTCGAGATTCCCGGCCTCGCACGCTTCCGCGTCAACGCCTACACGCAGTCGCGCGGTGCCGGCGGCGTGTTCCGCACCATTCCGTCGAAGATCCTGTCGCTGGAGGATCTGAACTGTCCGCCGATCTTCAAGGACATCGCCGAGACGCCGCGCGGGCTGGTGCTGGTGACCGGGCCGACCGGCTCCGGCAAGTCGACGACGCTGGCGGCGATCATCAACCACATCAACGAGAACGACTACGGCCACATCCTCACCGTCGAGGACCCGATCGAGTTCGTTCATCCGTCGAAGAAGTGCCTGATCAACCAGCGCGAGGTGCACCGCGACACGCTGGGTTTCAACGAAGCGCTGCGCTCCGCACTTCGCGAGGACCCGGACGTGATCCTGGTCGGCGAGATGCGCGATCTGGAAACCATCCGGCTGGCGCTGACTGCTGCCGAGACCGGGCATCTGGTGTTCGGCACGCTGCACACGACCTCGGCCGCCAAGACCATCGACCGCGTCGTCGATGTCTTCCCGGCAGCGGAGAAGGACATGGTGCGGGCCATGCTGTCGACCGGCCTGCGGGCGGTGATCGCCCAGACCTTGCTGAAGAAGGCGACCGGCGGCCGTGTCGCGGCGCACGAGATCCTGATCGGCACGCCGGCCGTGCGTTCGCTGATCAAGGAGAACAAGGTCGCCCAGATGTATTCGGCGATCCAGACCGGCGCCCGGGACGGCATGCAGACGCTCGACCAGTGCCTGAAGGATCTGGTGCGGCGGAACATCGTCACGGCGGCCGAGGCGCGCTCGAAGGCCGAGAACAAGCTCGATTTCGCGTCCTGAGCCACGCAGCCGAGAGACCGCACATGGAACGCGACGAAGCCATCCGGCTGATCCAGCAGCTGCTCGCCGCGATGAAGGCGCGCGGCGCTTCTGACTTGTTCATCACCGCCGGCTTTCCGCCGGCGATCAAGCTGGACGGCCAGATGACCCCGGTTGGCGACAAGCCGCTGTCCGGCCAGAACGCGGCGCTGCTGATGCGTGCGCTGATGAGCGATCGCCAGCTCAAGGAATTCGAAGCCACCCACGAGTGCAACTTCGCGATCCATCCGCCCGGCATCGGCCGCTTCCGCGTCAGCGCCTTCGTGCAGATGGGGCAGGTGGGCGGTGTGCTGCGCACGATCACCACCGAGATTCCGGGCTTCGACCAGATCGCGCTGCCGGCGAGCCTGAAGGAAGTGGTGATGGCCAAGCGCGGCCTGATCCTGATGGTCGGCGCCACCGGTTCGGGCAAGAGCACGAGCCTTGCGGCGATGCTCGGCCACCGCAATGCCCACTCCAGAGGCCACATCATCACCATCGAGGACCCGGTCGAATTCGTGCACCCGCATCTCGGCTGCATGGTCACGCAGCGCGAAGTCGGCAGCGACACGCTGAGCTGGGAAGCGGCGCTGAAGAACACGCTGCGCCAGGCGCCGGACGTGATCCAGATCGGCGAAATCCGCAGTCGCGAAACCATGGAGTACGCGATCAACTTCGCCGAGACCGGCCACCTGGTGCTGTCGACCCTGCACGCCAACAGCGCCAACCAGGCGCTCGACCGCATCATCAATTTCTTCGGCGAGGAGAAGCGCGAACAGGTGCTGATGGACCTGTCGCTGAATCTGCGCGCGATCATCTCGCAGCGGCTGATCCGCAAGGAAGGCGGCGGCCGGGTGCCGGCAGTGGAGATCATGCTGAACTCGCCGCTGATCGCCGACCTGATCTTCAAGGGCGAAGTGGCCGGCATCAAGGAGGTGATGGCGCGCTCCAACGAGCATGGCATGGTGACCTTCGACCAGTACCTGTTCGGGCTGTTCGAGCAGGGCCTGATCGGCTACGACGAAGCGATCCGCAATGCCGATTCGCAGAACGAGCTGCGGCTGAAGATCAAGCTGGAATCGCGACGGATGCGCGACAACCTGCTCGACGATCCGACCGTGAAGGGGCTGCGCATGAAGGACGACGACGCCGGCCAGCTGCTGCGCCGCTGATCGCGCACGCCCCCGCGCAACCGGAAGATACGCCCGTGCAGAAGATCATTCCTTACCTGAAGCTCTGCGTGGAGCAGGGCGCATCGGACCTCTACTTCAGCGCCGGCGCCACGCCGATGCTGCGCATCGAAGGCGAATTGCGCGCGGTCGGCCGCAATCTGCTGAGCCGCGAGCAGGTCCGCGAGCTGGCGCTGTCGATCCTCACCGAGGCGCAGCAGGCGCGGTTGCAGGCCGAGCATGAGCTCGACATCGCTACCGATGCCGGCGGGCTCGGCCGCTTCCGGGTCAACCTGTTCACCCAGCGCGGCAGCCTGGCGATGGTGCTGCGCCATGTGCGCGCGGAGATTCCGACGCTGGACGCGCTGAACATGCCGGACGTGCTGCGCGAACTGGCGTTGCACAAGCGCGGCCTGATCCTGATGGTCGGCGCGACCGGCTCGGGCAAGACGACGACGCTGGCGGCAATGATCGACCACCGCAATGCGCAGGCCGCCGGCCACATCCTGACCATCGAGGACCCGATCGAGTTCGTGCACTGCAACAAGCGGTCGATTGTCAACCAGCGCGAGGTCGGCGTCGACACCGAAAGCTATGCGCGGGCGCTGCAGTCGAGCCTGCGCGAAGCGCCGGATGTGATCCTGATCGGCGAGGTGCGGTCGCGCGACACCATGGATGCCTGCCTGCAGCTGGCCAACACCGGCCACCTGGCGATCTCGACCCTGCACGCCAACAACGCGTGGCAGGCGCTGCAGCGCATCGTCAACCTTTATCCGGACGGCCAGCGTCAGCAGCTGTATCTCGACCTGTCGCTGACCTTGCGCGCGATCATTTCGCAGCGCCTGGTGCGTGCCGGCGATGGCCGGCGGGTGGCGGCCGTCGAGGTGCTGATCAACACACCGTACATCCAGGATCTGATCGTCGCCGGTCGCATCGACGCGCTGCGAGAAGCGATCGCGCAGTCCTCCGAACGCGGCATGCAGAGCTTCGACCAGGCGCTCTACAAGCTGTACTCGGAGGGTGTGATCGGGCTCGACGAAGCGCTGGCCCACGCCGATTCGCGCGCCAATCTGGAGGGCAAGATCAATTTCGGACACTGATGGGCCCGCCGATCGCCGGGCTCGGCGGATTTCGACCGCCGCGATGCAATTTGTGGCGCCGGTGTCTTGCAAGCCCGGGCGCACCTCACTAAACTCCGCGCTCGTTTTGCCCGAGGTCGTCCTGAAGCACCGGCCGACTGAACAATAATCGCCTCCCGGCCATCCGGCCCGCGGGGTCCACGAGCAGGATTCATGAGCACTTATTTCGCAACCAACGAGAATGCGAAGCGCGAATGGACGGTGATCGATGCCGAAGGCGTCGTTCTCGGCCGTCTCGCCTCCGAAGTCGCGCGCCGTCTGCGCGGCAAGCACAAGCCGGAGTTCACTCCGCACATCGATACCGGTGACTACGTCATCGTCATCAACGCTTCCAAGATCAAGGCCACCGGCAACAAGGCGGAAGGCAAGGTCTACTGGCGTCATACCGAATACCCGGGCGGCATCAAGTCGACCACGCTGGGCAAGATGATGGCCGAGCACCCGGAGCGCGTCATCGAGAAGGCGATCAAGGGCATGCTGCCGAAGGGCCCGCTGGGCTACGCGCAGTACCGCAAGCTGAAGGTCTATGCCGGTGCCGAGCACCCGCACACCGCGCAGCAGCCTGTCACTTTCACGCTCAAGGGTTAATCCATGGCCACGCTCAAGCAGCCTGCTGATCAGCATTACGGCACCGGTCGCCGCAAGACCGCCGCCGCCCGCGTCTTCATCCGTCCGGGCAAGGGCGAGATTTCGATCAACGGCAAGACCGTCGAGGCCTACTTCGGCCGCGAAACCTCGCGCATGCTGGTTCGCCAGCCGCTCGAAGTGTCCGACTGCGTCGGCCGCTTCGACATCAAGGTGACGGTCGCCGGTGGCGGCCCGAATGGCCAGGCTGGCGCGATCCGCCACGGCCTGACCCGCGCCCTGATCAAGTACGATGAGGCGCTGCGCCCGGGCCTGCGCGCCGCTGGTCTCGTCACCCGCGACGCCCGCGAAGTCGAGCGCAAGAAGGTCGGCCTGCACGGCGCCCGTCGCGCACCGCAGTACTCGAAGCGTTAATGCGCTTCGTTCGGCATCCGGCGATGAACCGGATGCCGGACAAGACGGTCAGAGCAACGACCGTCCGATTCTTGGGAGATCGTCTAATGGCAGGACAACAGATTCTGACTCTGTTTATCTAGGTTCGAGTCCTAGTCTCCCAGCCAACACGGAAACACCCGGCAGCTTGCTGCCGGGTGTTTTTTTTGGCCGCTCGACCGGCTGGCAGTCGCGTGCAAGCCACGGCACGAGGCGCCGTGGCGGACAGCGTGCCGGCCCTGCTTTGCTAATCTGCCGGTCTCTTCCGTCCTGTCGATGCTCATGCCGCGATCGTCGAAGCTGCCCCTCGCCCCGTGCCGGCCGTACCGCGCTGCACGCGCCCGATGACCGCCGCCGCCGACGCGCCCGCCACCGACTGCCGCTCCTGCGGCCGCACCGACACCGGCCATGTCCGCAGCCGGAACGAGGATGCGCTGCTGGTTCGCGATGATCTCGGGTTGTGGGCGGTCGCCGACGGCCTCGGCGGCCACGCGGCGGGCGATTACGCCAGCCAGATGATCGTCGAGCGCCTGGGCCGGCTGCAGCGGCCGGCGCGCATCGAGGACTTCGTCGAGGCGATCGAGGACACGCTCGAAGCAGTGAACGCCGAGTTGCGGCGCACGGCGCGCGCGCGCGGCGTCGATCTGATCGGCTCGACGGTCGCCGTGCTGGTCCAGCACCACGACTACATGCTGTGCGGCTGGGTCGGCGACAGCCGCGTCTACTGCTTCGAGGACGGCCGGCTGCGGCAGGCGACCCGCGACCATGCGCATGGCGTCGACAACGGATGGCAGGCCGAGACCGGCGGCGATGCCCGGCGTCCGCCGCCGCAGCCCGGCGGGGGCGTGCTGACTCGGGCGGTCGGCGCCGAGGAGCAGCTGTACATCGACTGGGTGGTCGCCACGCGCCGCCCCGGCGTGCAGTTCCTGCTCTGCTCGGACGGCGTCAACAAAGAGATCGGCGACCGCGAACTGGAAGCACTGTTTCGCGCCGATCTGACGCCGCCGGAACTGATCGGCCGCCTGTTCGACACGGCGCTGGCGCGCGGCGCGCGTGACAATGTCACGGCAGTCGTGGTGCGCCTTGCCGGCTGAACGCCAGCCGGTCGATCATCCCGCCCGATGACGCCGCCTGCCGGGCTTCACCACCAGCGCAGACGGCCAACGATGAACGGATCGGGCGGTGCCCGGTGCGCCCGCCCGCTGACGGAGGTGACGTGAACCATCGCGAACAGGCGATCAACCAGGACCTGCAGATCCTGGCCGACGCCTACCGTCTGGGCCATATCCAGCGGCCCGAGTACCGCGCCCGCCGCCGCCAGGTGCTGGCCGGCTGGCAGGCGATCGGCGATCAGCCTGCGGCTGCGTCGGTCGTACTGCCTGATGTGTCGGCCGTTGCGTTGCAGGCGGCGGACCGGCATCGCGAGCCTCCGCCCCTTGTATCCGCACCATCAGCGAGCGGCGCACGCGGGTATCGCTATGGCATCGCCGTGGTGCTGCTGGCGCTGCTGCTGGTCGCCGGCCTGGCGTTCGCTGGCGCCACACCGCCGCTGCCGGTCCTTGCGTTCTGATCCTGTGCGGCGCGGCGGCGACAGCCCCCGCGCTTGCGATATCGTCTGCGCCCCATTGAACCGCCCGGCTGCCGGGTGAGCACCCGGAGTCCGCGATGACCGAAACCGCCCCTGACGTCGCCATTCCGGCCACGCCCGCCGCCACCCGGCTGCCGCTGTTCTTCCGGGCGATCGAGGCGCTGGATTCCGCTGCCCATCGACGGCTGCGCCTCGAACCTAGGCAGTCGCATGCGTTCGCGCGCGGCAGCAACGCCGTGCCGCTGACCTTCAGCGAGATTCCGCTGGCCGCGCAGGAGTATCCGATCGTGTTCGCGGGCGAGGGCGAATGGCTGCATCTGGTGGCCCTGGTCGGGCTGGCCAGCGGCGACAACCTGTTCGTCGACGACGACGGCCGCTGGCTGGGCCGCTACGTGCCGGCGTACGTACGCAGCTATCCGTTCGTGCTCGGACAGGCCAACGGCGGCGATGACGCCTACGTGGTGGCCATCGATCCGACCGCCGACACGCTCGGCGACACCGACGGTGCGCCGCTGTTCGACGCCGAGGGCGCGCAGTCGCCGACCCTGACGCACATGGTGCAGTTCCTCGGCGAGTACCAGGTGCAGATGACCCTGGCCCGGCAGTTCGCCCGCAAGATGGCGGAACTGGATCTGCTGGCTGCCGTCGATGCCGACATCCGCACCCCGGCCGGTGCGCAGTTCGCGCTGTCCGGCCTGCGCGTGGTGTCGCGCGAGGCGCTGCAGCGGCTGCCGGATGCGGTGAAGCTGGAACTGTTCGGCAGCGAGTGGCTGGAAATGATCCACCACCACTTCGCCAGCCTGCGCAGCCTGCCGGCGCTGGTCGACCGGCTGGCGGCGCGCCGCAGCACAGCCGGCTGAAACGGCCGGCAGGCTCGCCGCGCCGCTGCCGTCGCAGGCCGACGGCAGCGGCAGGCTGATCTCAGACGTCGAGAATCAGGCCACGCTGGGTCATCAGCGCGAGCACCGCGTCGACTTCCTGCTGCAGGCTCATCTCGGCGGTCTTCAGCACCAGTTCCGGCGCGTTCGGCGCTTCGTACGGATCATCGATGCCGGTGAAGTTCTTGATCTGGCCGGCGCGGGCTTTCTTGTAGAGGCCTTTCGGATCGCGCTTCTCGGCCTCTTCCAGCGGGCAGTCGACGTAGATCTCGATGAAGTCCATGCCGCTCTCGGCATGCAGCGCACGCACTGCATCGCGGTCGGCGCGGTAGGGGCTGATGAAGCTCGACAGCGCGATCACGCCGGCGTCGGTGAACAGCTTGGCGATCTCGCCGATGCGGCGGATGTTCTCGGTGCGGTCGGCGGCCGAGAAGCCGAGGTTCTTGTTGATGCCGAGGCGGATGTTGTCGCCGTCGAGCCGGTAGCTGATCCGGCCGCGCTTCAGCAGTTCCGCTTCCAGCGCCACGGCCACGGTGCTCTTGCCGCTGCCGGAAAAGCCGGTGAACCACAGGGTGGCGCCCTTCTGGCCGAGCACGCGATAGCGGTCGGCGCGGCTGATTTCGCCGTGGTGCCAGTGGACGTTGGTGGCGATCTGTTCGGTCATGCGGGTTCCTGACTGCGGTGGGGGGTCGAAAGCGGCGCGACTCTACCGGGCGCGCCGCGGCATGGAAACTGGCGGGGATTCAGCCGTACAGCGCGCGGTACTGGCGGGCGGCGGCCGGCCAGCCGAAATCACGGCTCATGCCGGCGTGGATCAGGCCCAGCGCGGCGAGGTCGTTGCGCATCAGCTCGACGCCTCGGGTGATACCCCAGACCAGGCCGCCGGCATCGGCATGCTCGAACACCACACCGGTCGCCGTGCCCTGCTTGAGCGTGCGCGGCGTGGCATCGGTGACGGTATCGGCCAGGCCGCCGGTGCGATGGACGACCGGCACCGTGCCGTAGCGCTGGCTGTACATCTGGTTCAGCCCGCAGGGCTCGAAGCGCGACGGCATCAGGAACAGGTCAGAACCGGCTTCGATGCGATGCGCCAGGCCTTCGTCGAAACCAAGCTTCAGCCCGATCCGCCCCGGTGCCTGCAGCGCCTCGCGGGCCAGCGCATTCTCCAGCTGCTTGTCGCCGCTGCCGAGCACGACGAGCTGGATCGGCAGCTTCAGCAGTCCGGGCAGGGCAGCGAGCAGCAGATCGAAGCCCTTCTGGTCGGTCAGCCGGCCGATCATGCCGACCACGACCGCGTCCTCGTCCTGCGGCAGGCCCAGTTCCTGCTGGATCGCGCGGCGATTGGCGCGCTTGCCGACGCGCACCGAACCGGCATTGTAGGTCTGCACCAGATGCGGATCGCTGGCCGGGTTCCAGATGCTGTCGTCGATGCCGTTGAGAATCCCGGACAGCCGTGGCGACAGGTGCTCCAGCAGCCCTTCGAAACCGTGGCCGAAGGCTGGCGTGCGGATTTCCCGCGCGTAGGTCGGGCTGACGGTGGTGATCGCGTCGGAGAACACCAGGCCCGCCTTCAGCATCGACAGCTGGCCATGGAACTCGACCCCGTCGAGCGACCACCAGCCGGGCGGCAGGCCCAGGGCATTGAACTGGCTGCGCGGAAACACGCCGCCGTAGGCGAGATTGTGGATCGTGAACACGCAGCGCGGCGCGCCGTCGCGCAGCTTGAGCCAGGCCGGCACCAGCCCGGTCTGCCAGTCGTGGCAGTGCACGACATCCGGCTTCCAGCCGCCGGCTTCGCCCATCGCCAGCCGCGCCACCGCTTCGCTGAAGCAGCCGAAGCGCCAGGCGTTGTCGGTCCACGGCTGGTGCTGCGGATCGTGGTAGGGGTCGCCGTCGCGGGCGTACAGCCAGGGGTAGTCGATCAGCCAGTGGACGAGCGTCGAGCCGGGCAGGCAGCCGCTCCACACCGTGAAGCGCTGGCCGCGCACCACCAGTTCGCCAAGCCGCTGCGGCTCGACCAGCCGGGCCAGCGCGCCGCGATAGGCCGGCAGCACCACGCGGACGTCGACACCGAGCGCGGCCAGCGCGCCTGGCAGGGCGCCGGCCACATCGGCGAGACCGCCGGTCTTGACCAGCGGCACGGCTTCGCTGGCAGCGAACAGAAGCTTCATCGGCACGATCATCCGGACAATGCGGGCCTCAATCTTCCAGCATCTCGGGGGTGACCAGGGTGACGCCGGATTTCGTCACGTGGTACCAGCTGGCGTTGCCGGCCGTGCCTTCGCCGATTTCGGTGCCGTCCGGGATCACGCAGCCTTCGTCGATCACCGCCTTGTTGATGCGGCAGTTGCGGCCGATGGTGACGCCGGGCAGCACCACCGACTGGGCGATCGTGCTGCCGGTCTCCACGCGGGTGTTGTTGAACAGCACCGAGTTGCGCACTTCCGCGCCGGCGATGATGCAGCCAGCGCTGACCATCGAATCGATCGCGTAGCCGCGCGCGTCCGGCTTGTCGAGGATGAACTTGGCCGGCGGCAGTTGCACCGCGTGGGTCCAGATCGGCCACTGGGTGTCGTAGAGATTCAGCTCCGGCAGCACGTCGGTCAGTTCCAGGTTGGCCTTCCAGAACGCGTCCACCGTGCCGACATCGCGCCAGTAGCCCTGGCGGCTCGCGTCGTAGAGATCGCGGAACGGGTAGGCGAAGACCTCGGATTCGGCAATCGCCCGGGGAATGATGTCGTGACCGAAGTCGTGGCTGGATTCGCTGACGCCGGCATCCTTCGACAGCGTGTCGAGCAGGAAGCGGGCGTCGAACACGTAGATGCCCATGCTGGCCAGTGCCACGTCGGTCTTGCCGGGCATCGGCCTCGGCTGCAGCGGCTTTTCATCGAAGGCCACCACGCGGTTGCTGGCGTCCACCGTCATCACGCCGAATTCGGTGGCATCGCCCAGCGGGACTTCGAGGCAGCCGACCGTCACCTTGGCGTTGTTGGCGACGTGCTGGGCGATCATCGGTCCGTAGTCCATCTTGTAGATGTGATCGCCGGCCAGGATCAGCACATGCGCCGGCTGGTGCTGCCGGATGAACGGAATGTTCTGGTAGACCGCGTCGGCCGTGCCGACGTACCAGCTGGTGCCTTCGCTGCGCTGTTCGGCCGGCAGCAGTTCGACGAACTCGCCGAACTGGCCGCGCATGAAACCCCAGCCCATCTGCAGATGGCGGATCAGCGCATGGCTCTTGTACTGGGTCAGCACGCCGACGCGGCGGACGCCGCTGTTGATGCAGTTGGACAGCGTGAAATCGATGATCCGGAACTTGCCGCCGAACGGCACCGCCGGCTTGGCGGTGTTGGCGGTCAGCTGCTTGAGCCGCGAACCGCGACCGCCGGCCATTACCAGCGCCAGGGTTTCGCGCGTCGCGCGGCTGACAAAACGTCCTTCCGGTGGTGTCGACACTGCTGCAGGTCTCCGGGGCTTTGGCCCCTGTGGCTTGAACTATGATCGCCCGGTGCGCGTACGCCGATGGCGCCGGCGGACCCGG
The DNA here is from genome assembly GCF_051860985.1 of Nevskia sp. Classification (NCBI taxonomy): domain Bacteria; kingdom Pseudomonadati; phylum Pseudomonadota; class Gammaproteobacteria; order Nevskiales; family Nevskiaceae; genus Nevskia; species Nevskia sp. Next base: position 81,346 of record NZ_JBIMKV010000014.1, read on the forward strand.
TGGCCGCTGCCGTGCACCTGTCCGGTGCGACGGCAGGCACGAAGCATGCGAATTCGATGCCAGCGGACGCCGACCGGCGGCGTTCGCGCCCCATCATCGTTCACCGCCCGCGACCGCGCCCTTCCATGAGTCGCCCCTTCGAATCCCCGGCCGCACCGATGCCCCAGGAACTGCCGCGCGACGGCCGGCTCGATGCGCTGGTGCGTGGCGAGCCGGTCGACGCCTTTGCCGTGCTCGGCCGCCACGACGGCCGGCTGCGCAGCTTCCAGCCCGGTGCCCGGCAGGTCGAGGTGCTCGACGCCGACGGCCGGCTGCTCGGCGCGCTGCACGGCCCGCGTGGCGACGGCCTGTTCGAGGTGAGCCTGACGGTGCCGGACGGCTACCGGCTGCGCATCCACTGGCCGGACGCCGTGCAGGACACCGAAGACCCGTACAGCTACGGCCTGCTGCTCGGCGAACTGGACCTGCATCTGTTCGGCGAGGGCCGCCATCGCGAACTGGGCCGGGTGATGGGCGCGCAGCTGCTGTGTCTCGACGGCGTGCCCGGCGTCCGCTTCGCGGTCTGGGCGCCGAACGCGCGGCGGGTGTCGGTGGTCGGCGACTTCAATCTCTGGGACGGCCGCCGCCACGTGATGCGACGGCGCGTCGAGGCCGGCATCTGGGAGCTGTTCGTGCCGAGGCTTGCGGCCGGCGCGCGCTACCAGTTCGAACTGCTCGGCGCCGATGGCGACCGCTGGTTGAAGGCCGATCCATTCGCCCGCCAGACCGAAGCGCCGCCCGGCACCGCATCGGTGGTCGCGGCGCCGGTCGCGCCGGTGGCAGCACCGGCCGAGCGCGCCCGCCGCCAGCAGCGCGACGCACCGGTTGCGATCTACGAAGTACATGCCGGGTCCTGGCAGCGCGACGACTACGGCCGCGGGCCGGTGCCCGACTGGGACGCGCTGGCCGCGCGGCTGATCCCGTACGTGGCCGGCCTGCACTTCACCCATGTCGAGCTGCTGCCGATCGCCGAATACCCGTTCGGTGGCAGCTGGGGCTACCAGCCGCTGGGCCTGTACGCGCCGACGGCGCGCCACGGTGAACCGGCCGGCTTCGCCCGCTTCGTCGCCGCCGCGCATGCCGCCGGCCTCGGCGTGATCGTCGACTGGGTGCCGGCGCATTTCCCGGCCGATGCCCACGGCCTGCGCCGCTTCGACGGTACCGCGCTCTACGAGCACGAGGACCCGCGCGAGGGCTATCACCCGGACTGGAACACGCTGATCTACAACCACGGCCGGCCTGAGGTCCGCGGCTTCCTGATCGGCGCCGCGCTGCAGCTGATCGAGCAGTACGGCGTCGACGGCCTGCGGGTCGACGCGGTCGCCTCGATGCTGCACCGGGACTATTCGCGCAAGCCCGGCGAGTGGATTCCGAACCGCTACGGCGGCCGCGAGAACCTGGAAGCGGTGGCCTTCGTCCGCGAGCTGAACACGGTGATCGCCGAACGCTGCCCGGGCGCCATCGTGATCGCCGAGGAATCGACGTCCTGGCCCGGCGTCACCGCCGAGGTCGCCCACGGTGGCCTGGGCTTTGCCTACAAGTGGAACATGGGCTGGATGCACGACACCTTGCAGTACATGGCGCGCGAGCCGGTGCATCGCCGTTTCCACCATGCCGACATCACCTTCGGGCTGATGTATGCCCATGCCGAAGCCTTCGTGCTGCCGCTGTCGCATGACGAGGTCGTGCACCTGAAACGAGCGCTGGTCGCCAAGCTGCCGGGCGATGCCTGGCAGCGCCACGCCGGGCTGCGCGCCTACTACGGGCTGATGTGGGGCTATCCGGGCAAGAAGCTGCTGTTCATGGGCGGCGAGATCGCCCAGGAACGCGAGTGGAACCACGACCGCGAACTGGACTGGTTCGGCCTCGGCGATCCGCTGAAATCCGGATTGCAGCGCTACGTCGCCGACCTGAACCGTCACTACCGCGCACATCCGGCGCTGCACCTTGGCGACTGCGACCCGCGCGGCTTCCACTGGGTGGTGGTCGACGACCACGCCAACAGCGTGTTCGCCTGGCTGCGGCTGGACCCGCACGGCGAGCACCCGCCGCTGCTGGTGATCTGCAACTTCACGCCCGCCGTGCTGCACGGCTACCGGGTCGGTGTACCGGCGGCCGGCCGCTGGCGGCAGGTGCTGAACAGCGATGCCGCGATCTACGGCGGCAGCGGCGTCGGCAGCGCCGACGAGCTGCACGCCGAGCCGCAGCCGAGCCACGGCCAGCCGGCCCGCCTGTGCCTGACCGTGCCGCCGCTGGCCAGCCTGTGGCTGGAACTCGTGACATGAGCCGGCGCTTGGACGCGGGCAGCCCGTATCCGCTCGGAGCCACCTGGGACGGCAGCGGCGTCAACTTCGCGGTGTTTTCGGCCCATGCCGAGAAGATCGAGCTGTGCCTGTTCGACAGCAGCGGCCGGCGCGAGCTGGAACGGCTGGCGCTGCCGGAGTGCACCGACCAGGTCTGGCACGGCTACCTGCCGAACGCCCGGCTCGGCCAGCAGTACGGCTTCCGCGCGCACGGGCCCTACGACCCCCATCGCGGCCACCGCTTCAATCCGCACAAGCTGCTGCTCGATCCCTACGCGCGGTGGCTGGCCGGTGCGCTGGCCTGGTCCGACGCGCTGTACGGCTACCGGCTCGGCTCGGCCAAGCACGATCTGTCCTACGACCGCCGCGACAGCGCCAGCGCGATGCCGAAGGCGGTGGTCAGCGAAACGGTGATGGAATGGGGCGATGACCGGCCGCCGAACCGGCCGTGGTCGCAGACCGTGATCTACGAGGCGCACGTGCGCGGCCTGACCATGCTGCGCGGCGACCTGCGCACGCCGGAGCGCGGCACCTTCGCCGCGCTCGGCCATCCGCGGATGATCGAGCACCTGGTCAAGCTCGGCATCACGGCGGTGGAGCTGCTGCCGATCCACGCGATCGTGCAGGACCGCGAACTGCTGGCCCGGCGGCTGCGCAATTACTGGGGCTACAACACGCTGGGCTTCTTCGCACCGGAGCCGCGCTACATCACCGAGGGCGGTTTCCGCGAGATCCGCACCGCCGTGCGCCGGCTGCATGAAGCCGGCATCGAGCTGATCCTCGACGTGGTCTACAACCACACCGGCGAAGGCAGCGAACTGGGGCCGACCTTGAGCTTCCGTGGCCTCGACAACGCCAGCTACTACCGGCTGGTGCCAGGGGCCGAACGCCACTGCATCAACGACACCGGCTGCGGCAACACGGTGAACCTGAGCCATCCACGGGTGCTGCAGCTGGTCATGGACAGCCTGCGCTACTGGGTGCAGATGTTCCATGTCGATGGCTTCCGCTTCGATCTCGCCTCGACGCTCGGCCGCGAGGCCGGCGGCTTTGATCCCGGCGCCGGTTTCTTCGACGCGCTGCGCCAAGACCCGGTGCTGTCGCGGGTCAAGCTGATCGCCGAGCCCTGGGACATAGGCCCCGGCGGCTACCAGCTGGGCCGCCATCCACCCGGCTTCAGCGAATGGAACGACCGCTTCCGCGATGACGTCCGTCGCTTCTGGCGCGGCGATGCCGCCCAGCGGCCGGCGCTGGCGGCACGGCTCAGCGGTTCGGCCGACTTGTTCGATCACAGCACCCGGCGGCCGGCGGCCTCGCTGAACTTCGTCACCGCCCATGACGGCTTCACCCTGGCCGATCTGGTCGCGTACTCGGCCAAGCACAACCTCGCCAACGGCGAGGACAACCGCGACGGCCATTCCGACAACCACAGCGCCAATTGGGGCGCCGAAGGCCCGACCGACGACGCGGCGATCAACGCGCAGCGGGCGCGCATCCGCCGCGCGCTGCTGGCCACGCTGTTGACCGCCAACGGCACGCCGATGCTGCTGGCCGGCGACGAGTTCGGCCAGACCCAGGGCGGCAACAACAACGCCTACTGCCAGGACAACCGCACGGCCTGGCTGGACTGGTCGCTGGCGGAGACCGACGAAGGCCGGCTCCAGATCGACTACACCGCGCGGCTGATTGCCGCCCGCAAGGCGCATCCGTCGCTGAGCGCGGCGCACTACCTGCACGGCCGGTCCGAGCCGCTGCCCGGCGTCGCCGACATCGCCTGGTTCGACGAGCGCGCCGACAGCCTGTCGCCGGAGGCCTGGCAGGACATCCATGGCCGCCGGATGATCTTGCGCCGCGCGGTGGCGATCAATCCGACCGCCGTCGACGTGACCCTGCTGCTGGTCAACGGCTCTCACGAGGACGCGCCGTTCCGGCTGCCGGCGCCGCGCTTCGCCTGGCGCCGGCTGATCGACAGCGCCGCGCCGCGTGCGGCGGAAGACCCGATCGACGCCGAGCAGGTGATGGTCAGCGCCCACAGCGCCGTGCTGATCGCCGCCTGCGTGCAGCCGCCCCGAGGAGACGAAGCCTGATGTCCGCGCTGCAGGAACTGGCCGCTGCAGCGGGCCTGTCGACCCGCTGGATCGACTGGCAGGGTGTGCATCGCGACGTGCGCGACGACACCCTGCGGGCGGTGCTCGGCGCGCTCGGCTACCGCGCCGGCGACGACGGCGCCTGCGGAGTGGAACTGGCGCGGCTCGCCGCCGAACGCACTACGGCGCGGCTGCCGCCGATGGTGGTGGTGCGGGCAGGCATGGCGATCGAGGTCGGCGCGATCGCCGATCCGGCGCAGCGCGCCTATCAGCTGCGGCTCGAGGACGGGCGCGAACTCGAAGGCGTGGCCGACCGTGACACCGACGGCAGCTGCCGGATCGAGGCGCTGCTGCCGCTCGGCTATCACCGGCTGACCATCAACGGCCAGACCGTGCAGCTGGCGATCGTGCCGGCGCGGGCGTTCACCGTGCAGGACCTGGCCGGCGAACGCCGGCTCTGGGGCTGCACCGCGCAGCTCTATGCGCTGCGGGCACCGGGCGATGGCGGCATCGGCAGCTTCACCGGCCTCGGCGCCTGCGCGAAGGCGCTCGGCGAACGCGGCGCCGATGCGCTGGCAGTCAGTCCGGTGCATGCACTGTTCGCGGCCGATGTCGAACGCTTCAGTCCGTACTCGCCATCGAGCCGGCTGTTCGTCAATACGCTGCACGTCGATCTGGCCGAGGTGTTCGGCGCCGCAGCGGTGGCCGTCGCGCTGGCTGAAGAAGGCGCGACCGCCGTCGCCGCCGAGCTGGAAGCGCTGCCGCTGGTCGACTGGCCGCGTGCCGCCGCGTTGCGGCTCACGCTGGCACGCCGGCTGCTGGCCGGCTTCGACGCCTTGCCGGACGCGCTGCGCGCCGACTGTGCGGCGTTCATTGCCGCCGGCGGCACCGCACTTCGCGACCACGCCCGCTTCGAGGCCCTGCACGCGCATTTCCTGGCGCAGTCGCCGCCGCGCTGGCGCTGGACCGACTGGCCGACGCCATTCCGCGATCCGCGCAGCGCCGAGGTCGACGCGTTTGCCGCTGCCCAGGCCGACGAGGTGGCCTTCCACCTGCGCCTGCAATGGCTGGCCGACCGCGGCCTGGCGACGGCGCAGGCGCAAGCCAAGGCCGGCGGCATGGCGATCGGCCTGATCCGCGATCTGGCGGTCGGTGCCGATGGCGGCGGCAGCCACGGCTGGAGCCGGCCGCAGGACTTCCTGCAGGGGCTGTCGGTCGGCGCGCCGCCCGATGCGCTGAACGCGCTCGGCCAGGGCTGGGGGCTGACCGCCTACTCACCGCGCGCGCTGATCGAATCCGCCTACGCGCCGTTCCTGGAACTGCTGCGCGCCCAGCTGCGCCATGCCGGCGGCCTGCGCATCGACCACGTGATCGGCCTCGGCCGGCTGTGGCTGATCCCGGACGGCGCCGGGCCGCGCGAAGGCGCCTACCTGCAGTACCCGATCGATGCGCTGTTCGGCCTGATCGCGCTGGAATCCTGGCGACACCGCGCGGTGATCATCGGCGAGGACATGGGCACGGTGCCGGATGGCTTCCGCCAGCGGATGAGCCCGGCCGGCGTGCTCGGCATGCGGGTGCTGTGGTTCGAGCGCGACTGGGGCTATTTCGTCGAGCCGGCGCGCTGGCCGGCCGATGTGGTGGCGATGACCACCACCCACGACCTGCCGACCGTCGCCGGCTGGTGGACCGGCCGCGACATCGACTGGCGCGCGCAGCTGGCGCTGTACGGCGAAGGGCAGGATGAAGCCTGGGATCGGCGCAGTCGCGCCGAGGACCGCGACAAGCTCTGGGGGGCGTTCGTCCACGCCGGGGTTGCGGCCGGGCCGATGCCGGCGCCGGAGCAGCCGCAGGCGGTGGTCGATGCCGCCTGCGCATTCGTCGCGGCCACGCCGTCTCCGCTGGCGCTGGTTCCGCTCGAAGACCTGCTGGGTGTGATCGAGCAGCCGAACGTGCCGGGCACCATCGACGAGCACCCGAACTGGCGGCGGCGGCTCGATGGCGGGCTCGACACGCCGCGCGTGGCGGCGCGGATCGCGGCGATCGTCGCCCGCCGGCCGCGCGGCGACGCTACCAGCGGCGGCTGAACTCGAACGTCCAGGCGATCACGCCGTAGCCGTCGCGGGCGTTGGTGAACGGCTGGGCCGGGTTGTTGGCGGCCTCGGTCTTGGACGGCTGGTACTGGATCGCCGAGGCGAACTCCCAGCGGTCCGACAGCACCTGCCGGATGCCGAGGTTCAGCTCCAGTTCCTGCGTCACGTTGATGGTCGGCGTGACATTGCGGTTCGGCACCGGATTGCGGGCCAGGTTGATGCCGGCCATCAGCCGGGTCTTGTCGCTGAGGTCGTAGGCGGTGCCGAGCGCGAACACGAACTGGTCGCGGAATTCCAGCGCCTGGTCGAACGCCACCGACTGCGGCACGTTGGCGTTGCCGGTCTCCGGATCGCGGGCGCTGAGGCGCACGCTTTTCGCGGCGCCGGACCAGTCCAGCCAGGTGACTTCGGTCGACAGCAGCCACTTCGGCGTGGCCCGCCAGGCGATGCCGATACCGAATTCCTGCGGCAGCGCGAAGCCTTTCACGCGCGCTTCGCCGTAGCGGACCACGCCTTCGCCGAGCGCTTCGTAGTTGACGCTCAGCTCGCCGCCTTCGAGCTTCAGCTTGTTGATCGATGCATAGCTGGCGCCGATCGCGATCGTCGGGCTCAAGCGGTACAGCAGGCCGACGCGGCCGTTGTAGCTGACGCCATCGGCGCCATCGAGCCGCAGGCCGTAGAAGCCGGACGCGGCGTCGGACGTCTTCGGAAACAGCTTCTGACGCAGCGAGGCGTAGGAGACATTGAACGCAGCGCCGAGGCTGAGCTGGGGCGTCAGCTGCCAGCCGATGCCGGTGGCCAGGCGGGTGACGCCGAAGGTCACCGCATAGGCATCCGTGGTGCCGAACGCCGTGTTCAGGTCCTCGTATTCCGAGCCCGAGCCGCCGGCGACGAACATGCCGACGCCCAGCGTCAGGTCCGGCCGCCACAGCTTGCGGGCGTAGCTGGCGTTCAGCAGCGCGCCGTACTGCTCGTCCGAGCGCTTGCGGCTGTTGAGGCTGTCGCGATGGCTGAAGCCGTTGGTGACGAACGGCTCGATCGAGGCATCGAGCCGCGAGCCGGGAATCTGCGTCAGGTTGGCCGGATTGATGGTCACCGCCGCCGACGAGCCGGGGACCGCGAGATCGGCGCTGCCCATGCCCAGCGACTGCGCGCCGACGCCGGTGACATTCAGGCCGTTGCCGGCAAGAACCGGCCCGCCGACGACAGCGGTAATGGACAGGGACAGCAGGGCCACGGCCCTCGGCGACGGCATCGACATCCGGTACTTCCTCCCTTGCGATGGCGGCCACCGGGACGGCGGCGCGGCCGACAGTCACGATCAACGCGCTGTCGATTCAAATTGAACAAGGTGTTTAGTATGGTTCATTACCAATTGCTTCCGATAGCCCGGTACCCGCGCGGCGGGTGCGCTGGGCAAGGGCGGCGACGGCCAGGGGCAGACCCGCCATGTGCGCTATCCGGACGGGTAGCCCGCGTGGCCGCCGCGCGCTGCTAGCCTCCGGTGCACGAGCGAGGCGCCGCCACCGTGGCCGACCTCGCCATCCGCCCGCGTGACGGGCATCGCGTCGAGGAGATTTTCATGGGTCGAGTACAAGGCAAGGTCGCGCTGGTCACCGGCGCGGCGAAGGGCATCGGCGAAGCCTGCGCACTGCTGCTGGCGAAGGAGGGCGCGAAGGTGGTGGTCAGCGACCTCGAACGCGCCGCTGGCGAAGCAGTGGTGGCGAAGATCGTCGCCGCTGGCGGCGAGGCGATGTTCATCGAGCAGGACGTCACCGACGAAGCCCGCTGGCCGGCGGTGATCGCGGCGGCCGAGCAGCGCTTTGGTGCGCTGCACGTGCTGGTCAACAATGCCGGCATCGCCATTCCCGGCAACGCTGCCGACTGCACGCTGGCCGACTGGCGCAAGACCCTCGCGGTGAATCTGGACGCGGTGTTTCTCGGCACCAAGTACGCGATTCCGGCGATGACCGGCAAGCACGGTTCAATCATCAACATCTCGTCGATCGAAGGCATCGTCGCCGACCCCAACCTGGCCTCGTACAACGCCAGCAAGGGCGGCGTGCGGCTGTTCACCAAGTCGGCGGCGCTGCATTGCGGCAAGAGCGGGCTCAAGGTGCGCGTCAATTCGGTGCACCCCGGCTACATCTGGACGCCGATGGTCGAGGATTACGTGAAATCGATCGGCGATCTCGCCGAAGGGCGCGCCGCGCTCGACGCGCTGCATCCGATCGGCCACGTCGGCGAGGTCATGGATGTCGCCTACGGCGTGCTGTACCTGGCCAGCGACGAATCGAAGTTCGTCACCGGCGCCGAACTGGTCATCGACGGCGGCTACACCGCCCAGTAAGGCCGGCCGTTCAGGGCAGCGTTTCCAGCATCCGCCGGTACCAGCGCACCAGCCGGGCGTAGTCGGCCACCGCGATCCGCTCGTTGCTGCCGTGGACCCGCTGCAGGTCCTCGGCGTTCAAGGTCACCGGCATGAAGTTGTAGCGGTTGTCGTACAACCCTTCGTAGTGGCGCGCGTCGGTGGCGCCGAGCATCAGCCCGGTGGTCACCACGGCGTCCGGGAACAGCGCGCGGGTCACGTCGGCGAGGTGCCGGAAGGCGGCGGAATCCGGATCGGAGACCGCCGAGGCCTCGCTGGCGAACGGCCCTTCGGTGCTGATCTTGATGCCGTCGTCGCCGATCACCTGGTGCAGGTGCGTGGCGACGGCTTCGGTGCTGTCGCCGGGCAGCAGCCGGACGTTGATCACCGCGCTGGCTTCCGACGGCAGCACGTTGTCCTTGATGCCGGCGCGCAGCAGCGTCGGCGCGATGGTGCTGCGGATCAGCGCGTTCGATACCGGCCCGGCCGCCAGCTGCCGGATCAGCAGCGGCTCGAACAGCCAGCGGTTGGCGATCGCCACGCGGTTCAGCAGGCCCATCGCGGGCGCCGCCCGCGCCAGCATCTCGTCGACGGGCGCTGCGATGCGGGGCGGCATCGGGTGCTCCTGCACGCGCACCAGGGCCTGGGCCAGGCGGCTGATCGCCGTGTCCAGCGGTGGTTGCGAGGAATGGCCGCCGACGGCCGTCGCAGTCAGCCGGAACGAGGCGTAGCCTTTCTCCGCCGCCATGATCGTGGCCACCGGGCGGGTGACGCCGGGCATGACCCCGACGGTCAGCGCACCGCCTTCGTCGAGCAGGAATCCGGCGTGCACGCCCCGCGCCTTCAGTGCGGCGGCGATGGCCCGCGCGCCGCTGCCGCCAATCTCCTCGTCGTGGCCGAACGCGAACAGCAACGTGCGCGGCGGCTGCCAGCCCCGCGCCGCCAGCGCGTCGACGGCTTCCAGCAGGCCGGTGACATTGAGCTTGTCGTCCAGCGCGCCACGGCCCCAGACATAGCCGTCGGCGATCACGCCCCCGAACGGCGGCTGCTGCCAGCGCGACTCGGTGCCCGGCTCGACTGGCACCACATCCATATGCGCCAGCAGCAGCACCGGCTTGCGCGTGTTGTCCTGGCCAGCCCAGGTGTAGAGCAGGCTGCCGTCGGCAATCCGTTCGCGGCGCATCACCCGGTGCGCATTGGGGAACTGCCGCTGCAGCAGTTCGGCGAACGCGGCGAAGGTGGTGGTATCGGCCGGCTGGCCGCCGGCGGTCGACACGGTGGCGATGCGCAGCGCCTCGGCAAGCCGCCCGGCAGCGGCCTGCTCGTCGATCGAGTCAGTGTCGATCGCGGCTGGTTCCGGCGACAGCGCCGGCAGTCGCAGCGTGTTGGCAGCCAGCACGGCTGACAGCGCCACAAGGCCGAGCAGCGAGAACAGGATCAGGCGCATGGATCGCGGCCGTTGGGGTGCCCGGACAGAGCATCGGATATTCCGTCGACGATCGGAACCGTATTCCGCAATGCCCTTGCCAGCGCAGTGCAGCAACGCGGACAGTCGCGCCCTGACCCGTCCACGAAAAGTCCCGCCGCAATGATGAGCACGATCTCGACGATCTACCTGCCGATGGCGCTGGCGATCATCATGCTGGGCCTTGGCCTATCGCTGACCGTCGATGACTTCCGCCGCGTGCTGACCCAGCCGAAGGCCGTGGCGGTGGCGCTGCTGGTGCAGGTGATCCTGCTGCCGGCGGTGGCTTTCGGTCTCTGCTACCTGTTCGCGCTGACGCCGGAGTTCGCCGTTGGCCTGATGCTGCTGGCGGCGTCACCGGGCGGCACCAGCGCCAACCTGTTCAGTCATCTGGCACGGGGCGACGTGGCGCTGAACATCACGCTGACCGCCGTCAATTCGCTGCTGGCGATCATCACGCTGCCGCTGATGATCAACCTGGCGCTGCTGCACTTCATCGGCGAAGACAAGAGCGTGCCGTTGCAGTTCGGCAAGGTGGCGCAGGTGGTGGCGATCGTCATCGTGCCGGTGCTGATCGGCATGCTGCTGCGCCATCGCCGGCCGGTGCTGGCGATCCGCTTCGAGAAGCCGGTCAAGCTGTTCTCGCTGCTTTTCCTGCTGGCGATCGTGGCGATGGTGATGGTGACCGGCTGGAAGGCCATCGTCGCCCACCTGCCGAGCGTCGGCGGCGCGATGCTCTCCTTCAACCTGCTGAGCCTCGCGATTGGCTACCAGCTGGCGAAGCTCGCTGGGCTGGGCCGCCCGCAGGCGACCGCGATCGGCATGGAGATCGGCGTCCACAACTCGGCGCTGGCGATCTCGCTGGCGCTGTCGCCGCTGCTGCTGAACTCGCCGCTGATGGCGATCCCGCCGACCCTGTACAGCCCGATCATGATGCTGACCGCGGGCGCGTTCGCCTGGTGGCTGACCCGCCGGCGCTGAGCCGTTTCCAGCGCCGCGCTGCCGCGCTCCGTGTGATCTCGCCTGATTCGGTGTGCGCCAGTGTGATCGCCGTCCTGTCGGTGCCGACGGCGCCGGGACTAGAGTCGGCTGCCGCACCGAAGGCTGTTCCCGCACCTGCGCAGACCCTGGGAGACGACGATGGCGAAACCGCTGGCAGTAGAAGCACTGATCCTTGATCCAGACGTGGTCGCGGCGGTGGCCCGCGCCAAGGCGCGTGTCGCCGCCGACCCGATTTCCGACCTGCTGGATGCCGACGGCCATCAGTACGTCGATCTGGTCATGGAAGGCGGCGGCGTGCTCGGCGTCGCGCTGGCCGGCTATTCCTACGTGCTCGAATCGGCCGGCATTCGTTTCCTGGGCCTCGGCGGCACCTCGGCCGGTTCGATCAATGCGCTGGTGATCGCCGCGCTCGGCCCGCCGCATGCCGCCAAGAGCCAGCGGGTGGCGGAGGTGGTGGCCAACGTGCCGATGGCCAGCTTCATCGACGGCGACGGCGATGCCCGCGACTTCACCGACGCGATCGTCAACGGTGCCGGCAAGTTCAAGCTGGCGATGAAGGGCGCTCAGGTGATCGACAATTTCTCCGACGACCTCGGGCTGCATCCGGGACGGAAGTTCCGCGCCTGGCTCAGCGACCAGTTGGCCGCCAACGGCATCGCCACGCTGGCCGATCTCGACGCCATGCAATCGGTGCATCCGCCCGGCGGCTATCGGGTCCGGCCGGCGCCGGAGCGCCTGCATCCCTCGCAGCAGCGCAGCCCGGCGCAGGACGCCGACACCGGCAATGTGCGGGGTCGGCTGGCGGTGATCGCCGCCGACGTCACCACCGGCACCAAGGTCGAGTTCCCGAAGATGGCCCCGCTGTACTGGGCCGATCCGGCAGCGCTGAGTCCGGCCGATTTCGTCCGCAGTTCGATGTCGGTGCCGGGCTTCTTCCACCCGGTCCGCGTGAAGGGCATTCCGCAGGGGCCGGCGGCGCAGCAGCGCTGGACCGAGATGACCAGCTACAAGGGCCAGCGCCTGCCGAAGGAGTGCGTGCTGGTCGACGGCGGGATCATTTCCAACTTCCCGATCGCGGTGTTCCACAACCACGCCAAGGTGCCGCGCAGCCCGACCTTCGGCGTCAAGCTGGGAATCCCGGCCGCCGAGCCGGCCGTGATCGATTCACCGACCGAGCTGCTGGCGGGCGTCTTCAACGCGGCCCGTGGCGCGCTCGACCAGGATTTTCTCGTCGGCAATCCCGACTACCGCCACCTGATCACCTACATCGACACCGGCAAGCACAACTGGCTGAACTTCAACCTGTCGAACGCCGCCAAGGTCGACCTGTTCCGTGAAGGCGCCAAGGCGGCGGCCGCGTTTCTCGACGGCTTTAACTGGGCGAACTACAAGCAGTTGCGCCTGCTCAAGGCCCAGCTGCGCAACCAGGACGGCAGCTGAGGCGAGCAGCGCGGCTCAGGCGGCCGCGAGCTTGGCCAGCGCCTCGACGACCAGCGGATTCAGCGTGGCCTCGCCGCGCGCCACGCTGGCCCGCAGCTGCTTCTGCATCCGCGGCTCCCAGAACTTGTCGATGTGATTGGCCACGCCCGCCACCGCTTCGGCGTGATCCGGCTCGGCGGCAAAGAAATCGGCGATGTTGTTGGCCATCTCGCTGAGGTTCTGCGGGTTCATGCGGGAATCTTCTCGGAATGGGGAGCAGCCGGCTGGCCGGCCGTGGCGGTCAGCCGGGCCGCGCAGGCGTAGACGACGTGCTGATGGTTGCGCGCGAAGCCGACCAGGGTCAGCCCGGCGTCCTCGGCGATCCGCACCGCCAGCGCCGTCGGTGCCGAGATCGCCGCCAGCAGCGGCATGCCGACGGTCGCCGCTTTCAGCACCATCTCGTAGCTGGCGCGCGAGGTGATCACCGCGAAGCCGCGCGCCGCGTCGAGCTGCGCCTGGCTCATCGCGCCGATCAGCTTGTCGAGCGCGTTGTGGCGGCCGACGTCCTCGCGCACCAGCAGCAGCCGGCCGGAAGGATCGGCCCAGCCGGCCGCGTGGGTGGCGCCGGTGACCGCGTTGATCGGCTGCCGCTGGCGCAGCGCCTGCAAGGCCTGGTGCACCGCCACCTCGGCGATCGGCATGCCGGCCGGCACGCGCGGTGCCGGACGCATGGCCTCGGCGATCGACTCCGAGCCGCACAGGCCGCAGCCGCTGCGGCCGGGCAGGTTGCGTCGGCGGTCGGCCAGCCGCGCATGGCGGTCTTCGGGAATCCGCAGCGATACCTCGTAGCCGTTGTCGAGCGCGGTGATCCGCAGGTCCTCGATGTCCTGCGCCTGCCCGACGATCGCCTCGCTGAGGCAGAAGCCGAGCGCGAAGTCGGCGAGGTCGCCCGGCGTGGCCATCATCACCACATGCGGCAGGCCGTTGAGCTGCAGCGCCACCGGCACTTCCTCGGCCACGCAGTCCTGCGTCGTCTGGTGCAGGCCGTCACGCACGCTGGTGACCGGCAGCAGGGCGTAGCCGGCTGCCGAGTCGACATCCAGCGTCGGTCTACTTGGCAATCGCGGCGTCGGCATCGTGGGCCTTGCGCAGCAGCTGCTGCTGTTCGTCGCTGAAGGCGCGGTAGCGGCGCTGCCATTCGCTGGGCTGGCTGACCCGCGTCACCTGCACGGCGGTGACCTTGAACTCCGGGCAGTTGGTCGCCCAGTCGGAGTTGTCGGTGGTGATCACGTTGGCGCCGGAGAACGGGTGGTGGAAGGTGGTGTAGACGACACCGGGCTGCACGCGCTCGGTGACCCGGGCGCGCAGCACGGTGTTGCCCGAGCGGCTTTCGATGCCGACCCAGTCGCCGTCGGCCACACCACGGGTTTCGGCGTCGTGCGGATGGATCTCGAACACGTCCTCGCTGTGCCACTGGCTGTTGGCGGTGCGCCGGGTCTGCGCGCCGACGTTGTACTGCGACAGGATGCGGCCGGTGGTGAGGATCAGCGGGTACTGGGCGTTGACCTTCTCGTGGGTCGGTACGTACTCGGTCAGCAGGAAGCGGCCCTTGCCGCGCACGAAGGCGTCGATGTGCATGGTCGGCGTGCCGAGCGGCGCTTCGTCGTTGCAGGGCCACTGCACCGAACCCAGCGCATCGAGCTTGGCGAACGACACACCCTTGAAGGTCGGCGTCAGCCGGGCGATCTCGTCCATGATCTCCGCCGATGACGTGTAGTGCATCGGATATCCGAGCGCGTTCGACAGCATCTGCGTCGCTTCCCATTCGCCGACGCCGCTCTTCGGCCGCATCACCTGCCGCACCGGCGAGATGCGCCGCTCGGCATTGGTGAAGGTGCCGTCCTTCTCGAGGAATGAGGAGCCGGGCAGGAACACGTGGGCGAACTTCGCGGTTTCGTTCAGGAACAGGTCCTGGACGACGACGCATTCCATCGCGCTGAGCGCGGCGGTGACATGCTGGGTGTTGGGATCGCTCTGGGCGATGTCCTCGCCATGCACGTAGAGCCCCAGGAATTCGCCGTCGAGTGCGGCCTCGAACATGTTCGGAATGCGCAGGCCCGGCTCGTTGGACAGTGTGACCTGCCAGTCCTGCTCGAACTCGCGGCGCGCGCCGGCATCGGACACATGCCGGTAGCCCGGCAGCTCGTGCGGGAAGCTGCCCATGTCGCAGGAGCCCTGCACGTTGTTCTGGCCTCTGAGCGGGTTGATACCGACACCTTCGCGGCCGACATTGCCGGTGGCCATCGCCAGGTTGGCGATGCCGATCACCATCGTCGAACCCTGGCTGTGTTCGGTGACGCCGAGGCCGTAGTAGATGGCTCCGTTGCCGCCGGTCGCGTAGAGCCTTGCCGCACCACGCACCATCGCCGCCGGCACGCCGGTGACCGCTTCCATCGCTTCTGGCGAGTTGCGGGCCTGGGCCACGAAGTCCCGCCACTTGTTGAACGAGGCGACATCGCAGCGCTCTGCAACGTAGTCCTCCTTGACCAGCCCTTCGGTGACGATCACGTGGGCGAGGCTGTTGATCAGCGCGACATTGGTGCCGGGCTTGAGCTTCAGGTGGTAGTCGGCCTCGATGTGCGGCGTGCGCACCAGATCGATGCCGCGCGGGTCGGCGACGATCAGCTTCGCGCCCTGGCGCAGCCGGCGCTTCATTGCGCTGGCGAACACCGGATGGCCATCGGTCGGGTTGGCGCCGATGACCACGATGACGTCGCTCTGCATCACCGAATCGAAGGTCTGGGTGCCGGCCGATTCGCCAATCGTCTGCTTCAGGCCATAACCGGTGGGCGAGTGGCAGACGCGCGCGCAGGTGTCGACGTTGTTGTTGCCGAACGCGGCGCGGACCATCTTCTGGACCACGTACACCTCTTCGTTGGTGCAGCGGCTCGACGTGATCGCGCCGACCGCGCCACGGCCGGCCTTGGCCTGGATGCGCTTGAATTCGGCGGCGGCGTGATCGATCGCTTCCTGCCAGCTCACTTCGCGCCATGGGTCGGAAATCTTGGCGCGGATCATCGGCTGGGTGATCCGGTCCTTGTGCGTCGCGTAGCCGATCGCGAAACGGCCCTTGACGCAGGAATGGCCATGGTTCGCGTGGCCATCCTTGTTCGGCACCATGCGGACGATTTCCTCGCCCTTCATCTCGGCGCGGAAGCTGCAGCCGACGCCGCAGTAGGCGCAGGTGGTGGTGATGCTGTGCTCGGCCTGGCCCTTGGCGATCAGCGTCTTTTCGCTGAGCGTGGCGGTCGGGCAGGCGGCCACGCAGGCGCCGCAGGACACGCACTCGGAGGCCATGAAGTCATCGTTCTGGCTCGGGCTGACCTTGGAGTCGAAGCCGCGGCCCTGGATGGTCAGCGCCAGGGTGCCCTGCTGCTCGTCGCAGGCGCGGACGCAGCGCGAGCAGACGATGCATTTGCTCGGATCGAACGTGAAGTAGGGATTGGACTCGTCCTTAGGCTGGAAGCGCTCGTTGGCCTTGCCATTGACCTTGGCATGGACGTGGTTGTCGCCGTCATAGCCGTAGCGCACCTCGCGCAGGCCCACGGCACCGGCCATGTCCTGCAGCTCGCAGTGGCCATTGGCGGGGCAGGTCAGGCAGTCCAGCGGGTGATCGGAGATGTACAGCTCCATCACGCCCCGGCGCAGATCGGCCAGCTTGTCGTTCTGAGTGACCACCTTCATGCCATCGGCGACCAGCGTCGTGCACGAGGCCGGGTAGCCGCGCATGCCCTCGATCTGCACCAGACACAGCCGGCAGGAGCCGAACGCTTCCAGCGTGTCGGTCGCACACAGCTTGGGGATGTTGATGTCGGCGAGCGCCGCAGCCCGCATCACCGAGGTGCCTTCCGGCACGGTGACCTCGCGGCCGTCGATGGAAAGCGTGACCTGCTTCGCCGGGGCTTCGGCGGCGATGGTGGTCTTCTGGCCGACATTGCGCGGCGGGCGCGGCGCGGGGGTGCCGAGATCGCGGTCGATGATCGAGAACATGACGGTCTACCTCTTTCAGGCCGCAGCGCCGGCACGGGGCGCCGGTTGCGGAGTCGACGACTTCCGGAAGTCGTCGGGAAAATGATTCAGCGCCGACAGCACCGGGAACGGCGCCATGCCGCCGAGCGCGCACAGCGAGCCGGCGAGCATCGTGTCGCAGAGGTCCCGCAGCAGTGCTTCCTGTTTCACAGCTTCGTCGCCGGCCACGAGCTTGTCGATCACTTCCATGCCGCGGGTCGAGCCGATGCGGCAGGGCGTGCATTTGCCGCAGGACTCGGCGGCGCAGAATTCCATCGAGAAGCGCGCCTGCTCGGCCATGTCGACGGTGTCGTCGAACACGGTGATGCCGCCGTGGCCGACCATGTTGTTGAGCTTGGCGTAGGCCTCGTAGTCGAGCGGCAGGTCGAACTGCGATTCCGGGATGTACGCGCCCAGCGGGCCGCCGACCTGCACGGCGCGGATCGGCCGTCCCGATCGCGTGCCGCCGCCGTAGGTGTAGAGCAGGTCGCGCAGAGTGACGCCGAAGGCCTTTTCAACCAGCCCGCCGTGCTTCACGTTGCCGGCCAGCTGCACCGGCAGGGTGCCGCGCGAGCGGCCGACGCCGAAGTGTTTGTAGTGCTCCGCGCCCTTGTCGAGGATCACCGGTACCGAGGCCAGCGTGATCACGTTGTTGATCACCGTCGGGCAGCCGAACAGGCCCTTGATTGCCGGCAGCGGCGGCTTGAAGCGGACCATGCCGCGCTTGCCTTCCAGCGATTCCAGCAGCGCGGTTTCCTCGCCGCAGATGTAGGCGCCGGCGCCCATGCGCACTTCCAGATGGAAGCGCTTGCCGCTGCCGCGGATGTCGTCGCCGAGCCAGCCCTCGCGCGTTGCGGCGGCGATCGCCTGGTTCAGCGCAACTTCCGCATACGGGTATTCGCAGCGCAGGTAGATGTAGCCGCGCGTGGCGCCGACGGCGAGGCCGGCGATGGTCATGCCTTCGATCAGCAGGAAAGGATCGCCTTCGCAGACCATGCGGTCGGCGAAGGTGCCGGAATCGCCTTCGTCAGCGTTGCAGACGATGTACTTCTGCGCCGCATCGGCACCCGCGACACCGGGGGCCGCACCCGGCGTGCCGAGCACCGTCTTCCACTTGATGCCGGCCGGAAACGCTGCGCCGCCGCGGCCTCTGAGGCCGGACTCGGTGACCGCCGCCACGATGTCGGCCGGCGCCATCGCCAGCGCATGGCTCAGGCCGCGATAGCCGCCGTGCGCCAAATAGTCGGCGAGGCTGACCGGATCGGTGATGCCGGCGCGCGCGAAGGTCAGGCGCTCCTGCGTCTTCAGGTAGGGATGTTCGTCGACCACGCCGATCGACAGCGGATGCGCGGCACCCAGACCAGCCGCGAACAGACTGGCGACATCGGCGGCATCGACTGGCCCGTAGCCGATGCGGCCAGCTGGGGTGGCGACCTCGACCAGCGGTTCCAGCCAGAACAGGCCGCGCGAGCTGTTGCGGATCAGTTCGATGGCGATGCCGCGCTTCGTGGCTTCGGCGGTGATCGCGGCGGCAACCTCGTCGGCGCCCAGCGAGATCGCCGTCGAATCGCGCGGCACGAACACTTTCACGGCGGCGCTCATACAACTGCTCCGGTCAGGCGATCGAAGCGTTCCGGCGTCACGCGGCCCTTCAGCTGCATGTCGATCAGCAGACTCGGGCCGGTGGCGCAGTTGCCGAGGCAGTAGGCCGGTTCCAGCGTGTAGCGGCCGTCGGCGGTCGTTTCGTGGAAGTCGATGCCGAGGCGCGTCTTCACATGGGCTTCCAGTGCCCGGCCGCCGACCGCCTGGCAGGCTTCGGCGCGGCACAGGTGGACGACGTGCTCGCCGGGCTGTTCGCTGCGGTACCAGTGATAGAACGAGACCACGCCGTGCACTTCGGCGCGCGACAGGTTGAGCGCCTTGGCGACGATCGGCACCGCGTCCTTCGGCACATGGCCGAGCGCGTGCTGGATGCCATGCAGCACCGGCAGCAGCGCGCCGGGCAGTTGGCCGAGGCGGGCCAGCACGTCGTCGATGGCGGCGCGTTGCGCGGTGCTCAGGTTCGACAGCTCGGCGAGCTTGATCGGCGGTTTGCGCTCGAAGGTGGTGGTCGACATGGGATTCGTCTTGGTTCGGTGACTACTGGAACAGGATCGCGGCCTTGGCGACGGTCTGCGCCACGCCCCAAGCCAGCGGAATACCGACCGCCAGCCAGGCGATCAGGACCAGCGCGACAGGGCTGGCGGCTGCGGGAACGGCTGCCGATGCGGTGCCGGCGGCGACAGTTTCATGTGCCAGTTTCCTGGCGCTGCCGAGTTCCTCGTCGCTCATCTGCCATTTCGGTGCCACTGGCCGGATCAGCAGGTTGCAGATGAAGCCGGCGACCAGCAGCGCGGCCAGGATCAGCATCGTGGTGTCGTAGGCCTGCGCCTTCTCGACCCCGTGCCCGATCTGGAACTCGCGCAGGTAGTTGACGATCACCGGGCCAAAGATGCCGGCCACCGACCAGGCGGTCAGCAGGCGGCCGTGGATCGCGCCGACGAACTGGGTGCCGAACAGGTCGGCGAGATAGGCCGGTACTGTGGCGAAGCCGCCGCCGTACATCGACAGGATCAGGCAGAAGGCGCCGGTGAACAGCGCGATCGAGCCGGCGTGGCCGGCGCTCGGGGCCGAGGCGTACAGCGCGGTGCCGAGCACGAAGAAGATCGCGTAGGTGGCCTTGCGGCCCAGGCGATCCGACATTGACGCCCAGAAGAAGCGGCCGCCGATGTTGAACAGGCTCAGCAGGCCGGTGAAGCCGGCGGCGATCGCGGCGATCTGCGCCGCCTGCGTCGCATCGAGCGCGCCGATCACCGCGTCCACGCCGATCAGCCGGCCGCCGAACACTTCCTGCAGCATCGGCGAGGCCATGCCGATCACGCCGATGCCGGCGGTGACGTTCAGGCACAGCACCGCCCATACCAGCCAGAACTGCGGCGTCCGGTGGGCGTTGTCGAGGTGGACGTGGCGGCTGGCGATCATGGCGTTGGCTGCCGGGGCCGGCGGCGTCCAGCCAGCCGGCTTCCAGCCGGCGGCAGGCACGCGGTAGGCCAGCGCGCCGGCGGTCATGAACAGGGCGTAGAGCAGCGCCATCGCGACGAAGGTTTCGGCGACGCCCACTGAAGTCGGCGTCGCGAAGCGCGTCATCAGCAGCTGCGCCAGCGGCGAGCCGATCATCGCGCCGCCGCCGAAGCCCATGATCGCCATGCCGGTAGCCATGCCACGGCGATCCGGGAACCACTTGATCAGGGTCGACACCGGCGAGATGTAGCCAAGGCCCAGGCCGATGCCGCCGATCACGCCGGAGCCCAGCAGCATCAGCCAGAACTGGTGCAGGTGGATGCCGAGCGCCGACACCAGCATGCCGCCGCACCAGCAGAGCATCGACACCAGTCCGGCCTTGCGCGGGCCGGCGCGTTCCAGCCAGCCGCCGAACACGGCTGCCGACGAGCCGAGGAAGACGAAGAACAGGGTGTACATCCAGCCCAGCGTCGACACCCGCCAGTCGCAGCCGGTGGCGACCAGTTCGCCGAGGAAGCCGGTGCCGTTGGGGCAGGCCTGTGGCGCGCTGATGCCCACCGCCTTCGACAGCGGCAGCCAGAACACGCTGAAACCGTAGGCCATGCCGATGCACAGATGGATCGCCAGCGCAGCCGGCGGCACCAGCCAGCGGTTGAAGCCGGGGCCGGCGATGGTCCGTTCCTTGGACAGAAAATCCACTGCCGAACCGGTGGCGCGGTCCTGCGCGATGCTGCTCATTCCTCCTCCGGGGTTGGACGGCAAGCCGTCGCTTTTTATGTGCTGCAAGACATATGAAAATGCGGCCGTTCACCCGCCAGGACGTACGGTAGTCTTCGCTCCCGACGATGAAAATATGTATCGTAAAGCCGTTGCGAATCCGGCTTTCCCACCTCCATCCCTGCCACGGCGGATAACACGATGTTCAAGGTCTCGATCCAGCCGCAGTGGCAGCTCGAACAGCCGGACGGCAAGCAGTCGCTGCCGAGGCTGGTGGAGTTGCTGGCCCGCGTCCGCGAGACCGGCACGCTGGCCGAAGCCTGCGTGCAGGCCGGGCTGTCGTACCGCTACGCCTGGGGTCTGCTGCAGGACGGCACGCGCACCTTCGGCGCCCCGCTGGTGACGATGCAGCGCGGCCGGGGCGCGGTGCTGACGCCGCTGGCCGAAAAGCTGGTCTGGGCCGACAAGCGCATCAACGCCCGGCTGGCGCCGCTGCTCGACAGCCTGGCCTCAGAACTGGAAGTGGAACTGGAACGGGCGCTCAGCGACACCGGCGCCATCCTGCGCGTGCAGGCGAGCCATGGTTTCGCGGTGGAAACACTGCGTGACTGGTTCGTGCGCAGCCGGATTCCGATCGACCTGAAGTACCGGTCGAGCTTCGAGGCGCTCAGCTCGCTGAAGGGCGCGGCCTGCGATCTGGCCGGCTTCCATGTGCCGGTCGGCGATTTCGAAGCGCAGGCGCTGAGCCAGTACGCCGCCTGGCTGAAGCCGCAGACCCAGCGGCTGATCATGCTGGCCACGCGCCGCCAGGGCCTGATCGTGGCGCCCGGCAACCCGAAGCGGATCGCATCGCTAACCGACCTGACCCGCGAGGATGTCCGCTTCGTCAACCGCCAGCCGGGTTCCGGCACCCGCATGCTGCTCGACCTGATGCTGGAGCGCGCCCACCTCGACGGCAGCCAGATCCGCGGCTTCGACAGCGGCGAATTCACCCACGCGGCCGTGGCTGCCTATGTCGCCAGCGGCATGGCCGACGCTGGCGTCGGCGTGGAAGCGGCGGCGAAGCGCTTCGATCTCGGCTTCGTGCCGCTGGCCGGCGAGCGCTATTTCTTCCTGTGCTCGAAGTCGGCGCTCAAGACGCCGGCGCTGCAAAGCGTCATCGACACCTTGTGCAATCCGGATTTCCGCAACCTGGTCAATGCCTTGCCAGGCTATGACGCCGCCCACTGCGGCGCCGTGCTGGCGATCGACGAAGCCTTCCCGGAGTTCGGGCGGATGTCGAAAGGCCGCAGCGCGGCGCGCGCCCGCCTGGGCTGAATCAGCCGCCGGCGCGCAGCCGCGCGGCGGTCAGCGTGTTGTCCATCAGCATCGCCACGGTCATCGGTCCAACGCCGCCCGGCACCGGCGTGATGAACGCGGCGCGTTCGGCGGCTACCGCGAACTCGACGTCGCCGCACAGCTTGCCGCTCGGCAGACGGTTGATGCCGACGTCGATGACGATCGCGCCGTCGCGCAGCCACGCGCCCTTGATCATCTCCGGAATGCCGGTGCCGACCACCAGGATCTCGGCGCGGCCGACTTCCTCGGCCAGATCGCGGGTGCGGCTGTGGGCAACGGTGACCGTGCAGCCGAGCAGCAGCAGTTCGAGCGCCATCGGCCGGCCGACGATGTTCGACTGGCCGACCACCAGCGCCCGCTTGCCGGCCAGCGGCACGCCGGTCGATTTCAGCAGTTCGACACAACCCCAGGGCGTGCACGGCCGCAAGGTCGGCGTCTTCTGGGCCAGACGGCCGAAGTTGTACGGATGGAAGCCGTCGACATCCTTGTCCGGCCGGATGCGCTCGATGACCTTGTCGGCGTCGATGTGCTTCGGCAGCGGCAGCTGCACGAGGATGCCGTCGATGCCGTCGTCGGCATTGAGCCGGTCGACCACGGCCAGCAGCTCGGCCTCGCTGACCGTGGCATCGAGATGGTTCGGCACCGAGCGGATGCCGATCTTTTCGCAGGTCAGGCGCTTGTTGCGGACGTAGATTTCCGAGGCGGGATCGGCACCGACCAGCACCGTGGCCAGCGCCGGTGCGCGTTGGCCGGCCGCGACCCGCGCGGCGACCGCCTGGCGGACGCGCTCATGGACTTGCGCTGCCACCGCCTTGCCGTCGATGAGTTGTGCCGTCACGCCTGTTCGCTCCGCTGCTGGTTGGACGCGGATTCTCGCATGCCGGGGGCTGGCCCTTGTGCCCGGAGGCCTTCACGTACACTGCGCCGCCCGTGCCAGAACGCTGATCCGCGCCGTCCATGTCCCGCCTCGAAGTCCACCAGCTCGTCGTCAGCCGTGGCGACCGGGTCGTGCTCGATGGCCTCAGCTTTTCGGTCGCCGCCGGCGAGGTGCTGCACATCCTCGGCCGCAACGGCGCCGGCAAGACCTCGCTGCTGGAAGTGCTGTGCGGTCTGCGCCGGGCCGACAGCGGCCGGATCGGGCCGCAGCCGGACGCGCGCGAGCGCCACTGGGTGGGCCACAAGAATGCGCTGAACCCGAGTTTGTCGGCGCTCGAGAACCTGCAGTTCTGGGCGGCGCTGAACGGCGAGCGGCTCGATGATCCGCGCGCCGCGCTGGCGGCGGTCGGCCTGCTGAAGCCGCAGCAGCACCGGCCCTCCGGTCAGCTGTCGACCGGCCAGAAGCGGCGTGCCGCGCTGGCCCGGCTGGTCGCCGTGCCGCGGCCCTGGTGGTTCCTCGACGAGCCGCTGGCCGGGCTCGACGTGCAGGGGCTGGCGCTGTTCGCCGAACTGCTCGGCCGGCATCTGGCCGGCGGCGGCGCGGTGCTGGTGACCAGCCACCAGCCGTTGCCCGGCGAGCTGCCGAGCCTGCGCCATCTGGACCTGAGCGCCGCCGCATGAGCGCCGCCGTCGCCGTGTTCCGCCGCGAACTGCGCATCGCCCTGCGCCGGCGTGCCGAATGGGTCCAGCCGCTGGTCTTCTACGGCATCGTCGCGCTGCTGTTTCCGCTCGGCATCGCGCCGGAATCGCCGGCGCTGAAGGTGTTCGCGCCGGCCATCATCTGGGTCGGCGCGCTGCTGGCGGCGCTGCTCGGCGTGGAGCGGCTGTTCCGGGCCGATCTCGACGACGGCAGCCTAGAGCAGATGCTGATCGCCGACGTGCCGCTGGCGCTGCTGATCGCCGCCAAGCTGGCCGCCCAGTGGTTGCTGACCGCCGCGCCGCTGGTGCTGGCCTCGCCACTGCTCGGGCTGGGGCTGGGGCTTGAGCCCGGCCCGGTGGCGATCCTGTTCTGGAGCCTGCTGCTCGGTACGCCGACCTTGATCTTCACCGGCGGCTTCGCGGCGGCGCTGACCGTCGGCGCGCCGCGCGCCGGGCTGATGCTGCCGATCCTGGTGCTGCCGCTGATGACGCCGGCGGTGATCTTCGGCGGCGGCGCGGTGCGGGCAGCGGCCGCCGGCCTGCCGCCGGATGCGCCGCTGTATTTCCTCGGCGCGCTGCTGGCCCTGAGCCTGACCCTGCTGCCGATGGCCGCCGCCGGCGCGCTGCGCAACGCGCTCGGCTGATCCCGGCGGACGGTATCGGCGGGTCTGAGAACCTCACCCGATGTTCATTCGGGCCGGCGGGGGGAACGGGCATAATGCGCCGGCGCGAAACGCCCGCCTCGCGCCATCCGTCTCCCATCCGAATCCTGCAGGACCGCGCCCGGACCATGTGGACCTGGTTTCACCGACTGGCCTCGCCGCCCAGCTTCTACCGTTTCGCCGACCGGCTTGCGCCCTGGCTACTGGTGTCCGGGCTGCTGCTGATCGGCTGGGCCGTCTGGCTGGGCCTGTTCGTCGCGCCGGCCGACTACCAGCAGGGCGACGCCTTCCGGATCATCTACGTGCACGTGCCGGCGGCGGCGCTGAGCCTGTCGATCTACACCGCGATGTCGGTGGCCGGCGCGATCGCGCTGATCTGGCGCATGAAGCTGGCCGAGGTCGCGGTGGTGTCGGCGGCGCCGATCGGCGCCAGTTTCACGGCGCTGGCGCTGGTCACCGGCATGCTCTGGGGCAAGCCGACCTGGGGCGCCTACTGGGTCTGGGATGCGCGGCTGACGTCCGAGCTGGTGCTGCTGTTCCTGTACCTCGGCGTGATCGGCCTGCAGCAGGCCTATTCCGATGCCCGCACGGCGGCCCGGGCCTGCGCCTGGCTGGCGCTGGTTGGCGTCGTCAACGTGCCGATCGTCCATTACTCGGTGCAGTGGTGGAACTCGCTGCACCAGGGCTCGACCCTGCTCAGCGCCGAAGCGATCGCCAACCCGAAGATGGCACCCAGCATGCTCAAGCCGCTGCTGCTGTCGATGGCCGGCAACTACCTGTTCTTCGGCGCGGTCTGGCTGCGGCGGATGCAGAACGGCGTGCTGCTGCGCGAGCGGCGGGCCAAGTGGGTGAGGGAGATCGCGTTTCCGGCAGTGCCGGCTGATCTGCCGAATGCCCGACCGCTGGCGGGAGGACCGGGCACGGCCAAGCGCGGGGATCGGACATGAACGAAAAGCACGCCATCTTCATCTGGACCAGCTACGGCCTGACCGCCGTGCTGCTGCTCTGGAACTGGCTCAGCCCGTGGCTGACGCGCAACGATTTGCAGCGGCGTTTGTCTGAGGACGCGCCCGACGAGGAGTCCCAGGAATGACCAAGCGTAACCAGCGGCTGCTCGGTGTGGCCGCCTTGCTGATCGGGGTCGGTGTGGCCGCCACGCTCGGCTTCACCGCCTTCCGCAAGAACATGATGTATTTCTACACGCCGAGCGACCTCGTGGCCGGCACCGTGCCGGTCGGCGCGGCGGCCCAGCTGGGCGGCCTGGTCGAGACCGGCAGCCTGACCCGAGGCGAAGGCCTGAAGGTGGAATTCCGGGTCGCCGACTGCGCGAAGAACATTCCGGTCCGCTACGAAGGCGTGCTGCCGGACCTGTTCCGCGAAGGGCAGGGCGTGGTCGCCGATGGCTACATGAATGCCGAGCACGTGTTTATCGCTACCCGCATCCTCGCCAAGCACGACGAGAACTACATGCCGCCGCAGGTGGCCGATGCGCTGAAGGGCAACCCGGACACCGGTAAGCATTCCTGCATGCCCTTCAAGGCGGTCGACAAGACGGTGGCCGCGTCGTGATTCCGGAACTCGGCCATTTCGCGCTGATCCTGGCGCTCGGCATCGCCTTCCTGCAGACCGTCGCGCCGCTGCTCGGCTACCAGCGTCGCGATGCCAAGCTGCTGGCCTTCGCCGGCTCGGCCGCGCAGGCGCAATTCTTCTGCATCGCGTTCGCCTATGCCTGCCTGACGATCGCCTTCGTCAACACCGATTTCTCGGTCGCCTATGTCGCGCAGAACGCCCATACCGACCTGCCGATGATCTACCGGGTGTCGGCGGTCTGGGGCGCGCACGAGGGCTCGCTGCTGCTGTGGATGCTGATGCTGTCCGGCTGGACCTTCGCGGTATCGGTGTTCAACCGGCGGATTCCGGCCGAATTGAGCGCACTGGTGATCGCCATCCTCGGCGTCATCAGTACCGGCCTGCTGCTGTTCATGCTCTTGACCTCCAACCCCTTCGAGCGCCTGTTCCCGGTGCCGCTGCAGGGCCGCGATCTCAATCCGCTGCTGCAGGACTTTGGTCTCGCGATCCATCCGCCGACGCTCTACATGGGTTATGTCGGCTTCAGCGTGGCGTTCGCGTTCGCGGTCGCGGCGCTGATCACCGGCAAGCTCGATGCCGCCTGGGCGCGCTGGACCCGGCCGTGGACGACCACCGCCTGGATGTTCCTGACCTTGGGCATCACGCTCGGCTCCTGGTGGGCCTACAACGAGCTGGGCTGGGGCGGCTGGTGGTTCTGGGACCCGGTCGAGAACGCCTCGTTCATGCCCTGGCTGGCCGGCACCGCGCTGATCCATTCGCTGGCGGTCACCGAAAAGCGCGGCCTGCTGAAAAGCTGGACCGTGCTGCTGGCGATCCTGACCTTCTCGCTGTCGCTGCTCGGCACCTTCCTGGTTCGTTCCGGCGTGCTGGTGTCGGTGCATGCCTTCGCCAGCGACCCGGCGCGCGGCCTGTTCATCCTGGTGTTCATGGCGCTGGTCACCGGCAGCGCGCTGACCCTGTACGCCTGGCGTGCGCCGAAGCTGGCGACCGTCGGCGAACTGCACCTGTTTTCCCGCGAAGGGCTGTTGCTGCTGAACAACGTGTTCCTGGTCGTGGCCTGCGCGGCGATCCTGGTCGGCACGCTGTATCCGCTGGTCATCGATGCGCTGAAGCTCGGCAAGATCTCGGTCGGCCCGCCGTACTTCAACGCCGTGTTCCTGCCGCTGATGGTGCCGCTGTTCGTGCTGGTGGGCTTCGGCGCCGTGGTGCCATGGAAGAAGGGCCGGGCCGGCGAAACCTGGCAGCGGCTGAAGCTGCCGGCGCTGTTCGCGGTGGCCTTCGCGATCGTCGTGCCGCTGGCGCTGCACGGCCGGGCGGCGCTGCTGGCGGTGACCGGCGGCCTGCTCGGCGCCTGGACCATCGTCGCGGCGGCGCAGGATGTCTGGCGGCGGATTCGCGCCAAGCCCTCGTTCGCCGCCGGTCTGGCCTCGGTGCCGCGCGCCAGCTGGGGCATGACCCTGGCCCACGCCGGCCTTGGCGTCTGGGCGCTCGGCGTTGCCTTCGTGATCAGCTACGGCTACGAGAAGGACGTGCGGCTGGCGCCGAATGCCCGCACCGAGATCGGTGACTTCAGCTTCGGCTTCGTCGGCGCCACCGAGGCCAAGGGTCCGAACTTCATCGCCCAGCAGGGCGAGGTGACGATCGAGCGCGGCGACCACTCGGTGACCACGCTGTACCCGCAGAAGCGCTTCTACCCGTCGCAGCGCAACGTCATGACCGAATCGGCGGTCGACGCCACCTTGCTGCGCGATCTCTATGTCTCGCTCGGCGAAGGCTTCGAAGACGGCTCGTGGAGCCTGCGCATCTATGTCAAGCCGATGATCCGGCTGATCTGGCTCGGCGGCGTGCTGATGTTCCTCGGCGGCTGCCTTGCGGCCAGCGACCGGCGCTATCGCCTTGCGAAGGCGGCGGACCGTCGGCTCGCGGTCGACGGCGGCACCCAGGCAGCCTGACGGAGTCCCGATGCGCTACGCGATTCCCCTGGTGGTGCTGGCGGTGCTGATCGGCTTCTTCGCGGTCGGCCTGAACCGCGATCCCCGGCTGCTGCCGAGCCCGCTGATCGGCAAGGCCGCGCCGGCCTTCGATCTGCCGGTGCTGGCCGCGCCGGCGGCGGCCGATACGGCAGTTGCCGCGCCGCAACGGCTCGGCAATGCCGCCTTCGCCGGCAAGCCGTATCTGGTCAATTTCTTCGCCAGCTGGTGCGCCGGCTGCCAGGTCGAACACCCCTACCTGATGACGCTGGCCCGCCAGGGCGTGGTGACCCTGGTCGGCGTCGACTACAAGGACGCCCAGGCTGATGTCAGCCAGTGGCTGGCGGCCCGGGGCAATCCGTATGCGCCGATCCTCGTCGACCTCGACGGCCGGGCCGGCATCGACTTCGGCGTCTACGGCGTGCCGGAAACCTTTCTGGTTGGCGCCGATGGCCGGGTGCTGCACAAGCACGTCGGGCCGCTGACGCCGGAGGCCTTCGAGCACGATTTCAAGCCGCTGCTCGGAGCCGGCTCGTGAGGTCGTGGGCGGCGGCGCTGCTCGCGCTCGGACTGTCGCTGACCGCCGTCAGCGAGGCGCAGGTGACCGTCGAAAAGCCGGAGATTCCGCTCAGCAGCGAGCAGGAAGCGCGGCTGGCGGAACTGCTGCCGGACCTGCGCTGCCTGGTCTGCCAGAACGAATCGCTGGCCGAATCGCGGGCACCGCTGGCGCTGGACCTCAAGTACGAAGTGCGCGGGCTGGTGGCGTCCGGCAAGTCGGCCCCGGAAATCAAGCAGTACCTGGTCGACCGCTACGGCGATTTCGTGCTGTTCCGGCCGCCGTTCGATCCCCGCACCTGGCTGCTCTGGCTCGGGCCGATCGGGCTGGTGCTGCTGGCGCTGTGGGTGCTGCTGCGCCAGATCCGGGGTAGCCGCCGCGCCGCAGCCGCTGCTCCGCCCCCGCCGGTCGATGACGCGGCGCTGAAGAAACTGCTCGACGAATGAACGCGACACTCCTGACCGGCCTGGCGATGGCCGGCCTGCTGCTGCTGGCCGTGCTGCTGGCCACCCATCCGTGGTGGCGCAGCCAGGGGGGCGGCAGCCGCCAGAACCGCCGCGCCGCCAATGTCGCGGCCTACCGGCTGCGGGTCGCCGAGATCGACAACGAGACGGCCGCCGGCCTGATCCCGGCCGATGAAGCCGCCGCACTGCGCGCCGAACTCGACGCTCGGGTGCTGACCGATGCCGACGGCACCGAGCCGGAACTGGCCCAGAAGATCGAGCGCCGTCCGGGCGCGATCGTCCTGGTGGCGCTGCTGCTGACGATGTTCGCCAGCGGCTGGTACCTGTGGCGCGGTGGCTGGGAGACGCAGCAGCAGATTGCCGCCGGGCCGCCGCCGGCACCGGCGATCGACCCGGCGATCGCCGCGATGGTCGACAAGCTGGCGACCCGCCTGAAGGCCAATCCTGACGACGCCGAAGGCTGGTCGATGCTCGGCCGCTCGTACATGGTCACCCAGCGCTTCGCCGAAGCCGCCGCCGCGATGGCGGAGGCCAACAAGCGCGCCGCTGCACCGCGCGCCGACTGGCTGGCTGATGAAGGCGAAGCATTGGCGTTCGCCGGTGGCGAGGATGTCAGCGGCCCGGCGGCCGAACGCTTCGAGGAAGCGCTGAAGCTGGACCCGGCCTACCCGAAGGCGCTCTGGTACGGCGGTCTCGGCGCGGTTGGCGCCGGCGACTACGCGACCGGGCGCGCCCGCTGGCAGCAGCTGATCGCCCAGCCGGATCTCGACGAGAACATGCGCACGGTGCTGCGCGAACGGGTGGCCGCGCTCGACAAGGCGCTGGCCGAACGGGGCCTGAGTGCCGCCGAAGCGCCGGCCGCCGCACCAGCGGCGGCCGCGACTGCCGCAGCGGTCAGCCTGCGGGTGCAGGTGGCGCTGGCGCCGGCCCTGGCCGGCAAGGTGCCCGCCGGCGCGATCCTGTTCGTGTTCGCCAAGGCGGCGTCCGGGCCGCCGATGCCGCTGGCCGTGCAGCGGCTCGCTGATGCCCGCCTGCCGTTGACCGTCACGCTCGACGACAGCATGGCGATGGCACCGGGGCTGAAGCTGTCGGCCTTCGATCAGTACGTGATCACCGCGCGGCTCAGCGCCGGCGGCAGCGTGCAGGCGCAGCCGGGCGATCTGGAGGGGCGTGCCGAAGCGCGCCGGGCGACGGCTTCCGAAGCTCCGGTGAGCGTGACCATCGACACGGTCGTGCCCTGAATTCCGCTGATAAGCGGCTGAAAATATCCAATTTCCCGAGCAAGGCGCGTAACATTCGCGCGCGGCGAAGTGATTCGCCGACTCCCGGACCCCGATGAGCACCACGACTGCCCGCGTTTTCGACCTCCCGGCCTTGCCGCCGGTGTTGCCCGCCTTCGCACGCGCCGCGCTGTCAGCATCCCGGAAGGTGAAATCGCCGGTCGAAATTCCCCAGTGGACGGTCCGCGTCGCCAGCCTTGGCTTCGATCGCCAGCATGTCGCCGCCTACAACGCGCTGTGCGGCTTCCCGCGTGCCGACCAGATCGCCATGACCTACCCGCAGGTGCTGGCGACCCCGCTGTACCTGAACCTGATGACCCGGCCCGGCTTTCCGCTGCCGCTGATGGGGTTGGTGCATGTCCGCAACACCATCGAGTCGCGCCGCGAACTGGCGATCGACGAGAACTTCGATGCGTCGGTCCGGCTCGGCGACAGCCGTGAAGTGCGGGCTGGCCTGGAGCTGGACCTGATCGTCAGCTTCAGCGATCTCGATGGCGATGTGATCTGGCAGGCCACGATGACGCTGCTGCGCCGGGGCGTGAAGCGTGACGGCGAACCCGCCGCGCGGACGCCGGCTGCCGCGGCCGGTGCGGCGCAGGAGCCGGGCATCGCCCAGTACCTGACGATCCGCGCGCCGGAAGACATCGGCCGCCGCTATGCGCGGATCTCGCAGGACTTCAACCCGATCCACCTGTACGCCACGTCCGCCAAGCTGTTCGGCTTCAAGCGGGCCATCGCCCATGGCCTTTGGACCAAGGCGCGGGTGCTGGCCGAGCTGTCGCCGAGGCTGCCCGAGGCGCCGCGCCGTTTCGACATCCAGTTCCGCCAGCCGCTGCTGCTGCCGGGCCGCGCGACCCTGCGCCATGTCCAGGGCGCCGACGGCATCGACTGTTCTTTGGTCGAAGCCCAGGGCGGCAAGGTCCATCTGTCCGGGACCCTGCGATAGACTTTTTGACGATGATTTTTCTCTTGCGCGTCGACCCTGGTCGATCGCCTCC
The DNA here is from genome assembly GCF_051860985.1 of Nevskia sp. Lineage (NCBI taxonomy): Bacteria > Pseudomonadati > Pseudomonadota > Gammaproteobacteria > Nevskiales > Nevskiaceae > Nevskia > Nevskia sp. Next base: position 112,397 of record NZ_JBIMKV010000014.1, read on the forward strand.
TCCCATCAAACGCTCATAGCCGAGGCTGTCCCCACATGCGGATCAGAAAAGCAGTGTTTCCGGTCGCCGGACTTGGTACCCGCTTCCTGCCGGCCACCAAGGCCAGCGCCAAGGAAATGCTGCCGGTGGTCGACAAGCCGCTGATCCAGTACGCCGTACAGGAAGCGATTTCCGCAGGTGCCGAAGAGCTGATCTTCATCACCGGCCGTTCGAAGAATTCGATCATGGATCACTTCGACAAGGCCTACGAACTGGAGGCTGAACTGGCCTCGCGCGGCAAGGGCAAGCTGCTGGAAACGGTGCAGGAAATCCTGCCGCCGGGCATCACCTGCATCTTCATCCGCCAGGCCGAAGCGCTGGGCCTGGGCCACGCCGTGCTGTGCGCCTGGCCGGCGGTGGGTGACGAGGACTTCTCGGTGATCCTCGCCGACGATCTCATCGACGGCCGCCTGCGGCCCTGCCTGGCGCAGATGCAGCGCGTCTACCAGGAATACGGCACCAGCGTGATCGCCACCCAGCGGGTGCCGATGGAGGAAATCTCGAGCTACGGCGTGGTCGACACCCAGCCGGTCGGCCCGGGGCTCGGCGAGATTCGCCGCATTGTCGAGAAGCCGAAGCCGGCCGATGCGCCGTCGAATCTCGCGGTGGTCGGCCGCTACATCCTGACGCCGCGCATCTTCAAGCTGCTGGAGCGCACGCCGCGCGGCGCCGGCGGCGAGATCCAGCTGACCGATGCGATCAGCATGATGATCCAGGAGCAGACCGTGCTCGCCTACGAGTTCGAGGGCACGCGCTATGACTGCGGCTCCAAGCTCGGCTACCTGAAGGCCAATGTCGAGTACGCGCTGAAGCACCCGGAACTGGCGGGCGAGTTCCGCGAGTACCTGACCCAATACACCGCCGACTGGCATACGGCCGGCAATCTCGAAGCGGCTGCCACGACAGCCCGGAAGTAAGTGCAAGCGCCAGGGGGCGCGAGGAAAGCAATGAGCGGAAGCAAGTATCACAGCCTGATCGAGTCGTCCTCCATCCAGGGCTCCAACGCCGTCTACGTCGAGGACCTCTACGAGCAGTATCTGGACGACCCGAATCAGGTCGATCCCGAGTGGCGGGCCTATTTCCGCAGCGTGCAGGGCGCCGACGGCGGCAACGACACCGCCCACGGCCCGATCCGCGCCCAGTTCGAGAAGCTGGCGCGCGAGCCGAAGGTGGCGGTCGCCGGCCGGGCCAGCTCGGAAGATCTGGTCGCCGCCGAGAAGCAGGCGGCTGTGCTGCGGCTGATCAACTACTACCGCGTCCGCGGCCACCAGGCCGCCAAGCTCGATCCGCTGGGCCTGACGCCGGTCCCGGCGATCGCCGACCTCGACCCGGTGTTCCACGGGCTGATGCCCGAGGACATGGACACCGTCTACAACACCGGCACCCTGGCCGCTGCCGACCGCCTGCCGCTGCGCGAGATCATCCGCATCTGCAAGGCCGTGTACACCGACACCATCGGTGCCGAGTACATGTACGTGACCGAGACGGCGCAGAAGCGCTGGATCCAGGCCCGCCTCGAAACCCGCGCCTTCCTGCCGCGTCTGGCACCGGATCGCCGCCGCGAAGTGCTGACCCAGCTGGTCGCCGCCGAAGGCATCGAGCGCTACCTGCACAACAAGTACGTCGGCCAGAAGCGCTTCTCGCTGGAAGGTGGCGAGTCGCTGATCCCGGCGCTGGACGAGGTGATGCGCACCGCCGCCTACGCCAATGCCGAGGAAGTGATGATCGGCATGGCCCACCGCGGCCGCCTGAACGTGCTGATCAATGTCCTCGGCAAGTCGCCGAAGGACCTGTTCGCCGAGTTCGAAGGCAAGTATTCGGCGGAATCGCTGTCGCGCGCCGGTGACGTGAAGTACCACATGGGCTTCTCCACCGATGTCGAGGTGGCCGGCAAGCGCCTGCATCTGGTGCTGGCCTTCAACCCTTCGCATCTGGAAATCGTCAACCCGGTCGTCGAAGGCTCGGTCAAGGCCCGCCAGACGCGCCGCAAGGACGAGCGCGGCGACCAGGTGATCCCGGTGCTGATCCACGGCGATGCCGCGTTCGCCGGCCAGGGCGTGGTCATGGAAACGCTGCAGCTGTCGCAGTCGAAGGGCTACGCGACCGGCGGCACGATGCACTTCATCGTCAACAACCAGATCGGCTTCACCACGCCGAACCCGATCGAAGCCCGCGAAGGCCACGAGAGCCGCACCAGCCGCTACTGCACCGACCTCGCCAAGATGTCGGAAGCGCCGGTGTTCCATGTCAATGGCGACGACCCCGATGCCGTGGTGTTCGTCACCCGTCTGGCGATGGACTTCCGCAACGCCTTCCACAAGGACGTCATCGTCGACATCTGCTGCTACCGCCGTCTCGGCCACAACGAGGCCGACGAGCCGAGCGTCACCAGCCCGGTGATGTACGACACCATTCGCAAGCTGCCGACCACGCTGACGCTGTACGGCCAGCGGCTGGTGGCGGAAGGCGTGGTGCCGAAGGACGAACCGGAAAAGCTGGTGCGCGCCTACCGCGATGCGCTGGACCGCGGCGAGAACATTGCCCGCAGCACCCTGGGGCTGGTCGGCAACAAGCACACCGTCAACTGGGCGAACTACTCGAAGGGTGACTGGGCCACGCCGGCCGACACCGCGATGAGCCGCGAGATGATCCAGTCGCTGAACCAGCGCCTGCTGACGCTTCCGGAAGGCTTCACGCCGCACGCCCGCGTCGCCAAGATTCTCGAGGACCGCGCCAAGATGGCGGCCGGCGAACTGCCGATGGACTGGGGCTTCGCCGAGATCACCGCCTACGCCGGTCTGGTCACCGAAGGCTTCAACGTGCGCCTGTCCGGCCAGGACGTGCGCCGTGGCACCTTCTTCCACCGCCACGCCACGCTGCATGACACCAAGACCGGCTACAGCTACACGCCGCTGCGTCACCTGGAAGCGGACAAGGACAAGTTCATCGTCAGCGACACCTTGCTGTCGGAAGAAGCGGTGCTCGGCTTCGAGTACGGCTACTCGACCACCGATCCGGACTGCATGGTCATCTGGGAAGCGCAGTTCGGCGACTTCGCCAACGGCGCCCAGGTGGTGGTGGACCAGTTCATCTCGTCGGGCTACGTCAAGTGGGGCCGTCTCAGCGGCCTGACGATGTTCCTGCCGCACGGCTACGAAGGCCAGGGCCCGGAGCATTCCTCGGCGCGTCTGGAGCGTTACCTGCAGCTGTGCGCCGCGAACAACATCCAGGTCTGCGTGCCGTCGACCCCGGCGCAGTTCTTCCACATGATCCGCCGGCAGATGAAGCGCTCGCTTCGCCTGCCGCTGATCGTGATGACGCCGAAGTCGCTGCTGCGCCACAAGCTGTCGGTGTCGACGCTCGACGACCTCACCAGCGGCAGCTTCCAGTACGTGATCGACGACGCCGAAGTCGACAAGAACAAGGTCAAGCGCATCGTGTTCTGCTCCGGGAAGGTCTATTACGACATCTACGAAGCTCGCCAGAAATCGGGCCGCGACGACGTGGCGCTGGTGCGCCTGGAGCAGCTGTATCCGTTCCCGCGCGTCGACTACGAAGCGATCATCGCCGCCTATCCAAACGCCAAGGATGTCGTCTGGGCGCAGGAAGAACCGGAAAACCAGGGCGCCTGGTACCAGATCAAGCACCGCCTGCGCGCCTATCTGGCCGCCGACCACCAGCTGTTCTACGTCACCCGCAAGGGCAGCGCGACGACCGCCGTCGGCTACCTGAAGGTGCACAACAAGGAACAGGAAGAACTGGTCGAGGCCGCGCTCAGCGGCGGCCTGCCGCTGCAGGGCGGCGCCTGAACCGAATCACGGCGGGCCTGCGGGCCCGCGACCCCTACACCAGAAAAGAACGAACAGCGGAGCGAGCATGAGTATCGAGATCAAAGTCCCCAACCTGCCGGAATCGGTTTCCGAGGCCACCGTCGCCACCTGGCACCTGAAGGCCGGTGATCGGGTGAGCCGCGAGCAGAACCTCGTCGATCTGGAAACCGACAAGGTGATGCTCGAAGTGCCGTCGACGGCCGATGGCGTGCTGGTGGAAATCCGCGTGCAGGCGGGCCAGACGGTCAAGGCCGGTGACGTCATCGGCGTGGTTGCCGAAGGGGCCGCCGCTGCTGCTGCTGCCGCAGCGGTTGCGCCGGCGGCTGCCGTTGCCACCGCCCCGGCTGCCGGTGCCGATGACGATGGCCAGGGTCCGGCAGTGCGCAAGCTGCTGGCCGAGCTCGGCCTGTCGGCTTCGGCCATCACCGGTACCGGCAAGGGCGGCCGCCTGACCACTGACGACGTCAAGGCCTACGCAGCGCGCCAGAAGGCCGCGCCGGCTGCCGCTGCTGCTGCGCCGAAGGCCGCTGCCCCGGTGGCCGCTGCCGCCGCGCCGAAGGCCGTGCTCGGCGCCCGTACCGAACAGCGCGTGCCGATGACCCGCATCCGTGCCCGCATCGCCGAGCGCCTGGTCGAAGCCCAGGCCACCGCCGCGATGCTGACCACCTTCAACGAAGTGGACCTGAAGGCGGTCGGCGACATCCGCGCCAAGTACAAGGAACCGTTCGAGAAGGCCCACGGCGTCAAGCTCGGCTTCATGAGCTTCTTCGTCCGCGCCGCCGTCGAAGCGCTGAAGAAGTATCCGGCCGTCAATGCCTCGATCGACGGCAATGACGTGGTCTACCACGGCTACTACGACATCGGCGTGGCCGTCTCCACCGATCGCGGCCTCGTCGTGCCGGTGCTGCGCGATGCCGATGCGCTGGGCCTTGGCGACATCGAAAAGGCCATCGGCGCGCTGGGCACCAAGGCGCGCGCCAACAAGCTGACGATGGAAGAACTCACCGGCGGCACCTTCAGCATCACCAACGGCGGCGTGTTCGGCTCGATGATGTCGACGCCGATCCTCAACCCGCCGCAGGCCGCCATCCTTGGCATGCACGGCATCTTCGACCGCCCGATCGCCGTCAACGGCCAGGTCGTCATCCGCCCGATGATGTATCTGGCGCTGACCTACGACCACCGCCTGATCGACGGCCGCGAAGCCGTGCTGTTCCTGAAGCACATCAAGGAATGCCTGGAAGATCCGGCGCGGCTGCTGCTGTCGCTGTAAGGCACGCGGAGCACGATGGTTCGAACCCCTGCACCGGCCACCGGCCGGTGCAGGGGTTTTTCATTGGCGCGGATCGCGATCGCGTAGCCGGACACGACGCGATGCACGGTTGCCCAACCCAACACGTAGAAACGAAACCTGCGGCAAGAAGTGCCTCAGTGATCCATCGGGCTGCGCACGCCACGGCCACCGCGGTTCAGCACATGCGTATAGATCATCGTCGTGCTGACGTCGGAGTGGCCCAGCAGTTCCTGAACCGTGCGGATGTCGTAGCCGTTCTCCAGCAGATGCGTCGCGAACGAGTGACGCAGGCAATGGCTAGATACCGGCCGCAGCACACCGGCAGTGACGGCGGCCTGCTTCAGCGCACGCTGCGGAACCTGCTCGAACACGTGGTGGCGGCGCACCACGCCGGAGCGCGGGTCCAAGGCCAGACGCCCTGACGGGAACAGCCAGAACCAGGCCAACTGCGTGCCCGCATTGGGATACTTGCGCGCCAGCGCGTCCGGTAGCCAAACGCCTGCGACACCGGCCGCGCGATCTTGCGCATGCAGGGCCTGAACGCGGACCAGTTGCTGCTGCAGCGCCGCTTCCAGCGATTGGGGCAGCATCGTGACGCGGTCCTTGCCACCCTTGCCATCGCGAATCACGATTTCACGGCGTGCGAACGTGAGGTCCTTGATTCGCAGCCGCAGACATTCCATCAGGCGCATACCCGTGCCGTACTGGAGTTTCAGCATCAGCCCCGGAACGCCATCGACGAGTGCCAGTACACGTCGCACTTCTTCCTGCGTCAGCACCGTCGGCAGCCGTTGCGGCCGCTTGGCGCGTACCACGTCGTCGAGCCACGGCAAATCCAGTTCGAGCACGTGCCGGTAGAGGAACAGAATTGCAGCCAAGGCCTGATTCTGTGTTGATGCCGCAACCTGCCCGCGCGTCGCAAGATCCGACAGGAACACCGTCACTTCTGCAGCGCCCAGCTCGCGTGGATGGCGTTTACCGTGGAACAGGATGTAGCGGCGAATCCACCCCAGGTACGATTCCTCCGTCTTGTAGCTGTAGTGGCGCAGGCGAATCGCGTCGCGCACCTGATCGAGCAGCTTCTTCGGCGGTGCGCCCGGCGAAGGACTGGCGGATGCCATATCAGCGGGCGTGCCCGCCGCGCCGGAAGGCACGATTGCAAGGGGCGACGGAGCCTCTGGCGTCGAGCCGGATGCGTCAATTGTCTCGGCCGCGTTCGCCAGATTATCCTGCGGCGGACGAGGGAGAAAATTTCTCATGAGAATCAGTCCGTTGATTCTGCGACGCCAGATTATCCAGCAGTTTTCGCCAGATTATCGTGCGTTTCGTCACGATAACGCGGCAGGTTATCGTGCATTCTTGCCGCCTAATTGTAGTTGGACCTCATGAAAAGCAGTTGGATTTTTGCTCTCATCTTCTTGTGCGGCTGTACATCCGGCTGCGGCCGAAAGTCTCTGGAATTAACAGACGTGTTAGTCCAGCAGGCAGGAACAAACGAGTCAGATGATGCTCGTCTATGCAAGGGCTTCTCAGTTACAAACGAGGAGGCAGCGCAGTTCTTCGGGAAAGCGGTGCGTATTACCGAAGAGCAAAGGCACGACTACATTTGGGGTTGGGGAGCGCCGTGCTGGATTCGCGGAGCTGCAAAGCTCAATGGCTTGCCTGTGAAGTGGGAGCTTGGTGTTGGCGGCGTGGCAGAAATTCATCTGCAGAGCGGCGAGTCTATTGCTATGGCAGATCCATCGCAGAAAGATGCGGATGCGGAGTAGAAAATGAGGTCCAACAACACGCTCAAGCCGACGGTTCCGCCTCCGCTTCGCTGCGGCGAAACCGCGGCTTAGCGTGAGCGTTCGGCGTCACCATAATGTTCGGCGTGGCCCCCAGAGGGTGATATGCACCATCTTGTGAACCGCCCCGTCTTTCTCGGAGGCTTCAAACCTTGAGAGGATGAAGCCATGAACAAGTTGACGCGTTACGCACCG
>NZ_JBIMKV010000015.1:0-117063 GCF_051860985.1 Nevskia sp.
CGAGGCTGCCGTCGGCGGCCTTGACCTGCACCCGCCACGGCCGGCCGCGACGCGGGCCGCGCGGCGCATCGGCGCCAGCACCGCCCTCGCCGGCCGCCGCGCCGTGCTCGCCATCGGCGACGGGCGCTGCCTCTGCGGTCATCGGCGCAGCGCCGTCGCCGGTCGCCGGCTGGCGGCGCCGGGGCCGTTCGCCGTCTTCCCTGCTGCGGCGCGGGCGATCGCCGCTGCTGGCCGCTTCCGGGCCGGAAGCGCCAGGCGCGCCGTTCGGGCGGCGCGCGTCCGGGTCCGGCTTCAGCGCGCCGAGCGGCACCAGGATCGCGTCCTTCGCCTCGGCCAGCACGAAGAAGGCCTGCACGGTCATCGCCGGCAGCAGCGCGCGCTCGCGGTTGTCGACATCGACCAGCACGTTGTAGAGCACCACATCGTTGGTGGTGGTCGGCGTCGGCTGCACCTGGCGCACCGTGCCCTGCCAGCGCCGCTCCGGCGCGCCGAGCGTGGTGAAGTAGGCCGGCATCTCCGGCCGGATGCTGCCGACATCGGCTTCGGCCACCTGCGCCCAGACCGTCATCACGTCGAGATTGGCGACCTGGGCGATCACCGCGACCGACTGCACCGAGTTCACGGTCTGTCCTTCGCGGGTGTCCTGGACCACCACGGTGCCGTCCATCGGCGCGTAGATCTTGGTGAAGCCGAGATTGGCGAGATCGCCTTCGAGCGTGGCTTCGGCGGCCTTGATCTGGGCCTTGACAGAGTTCACCGAAGCCGCCGCGACCCGCGCCGCCGCCTCGGCCTGCTGCACCACGTCCTGGCTGACCGCATTGCCGAGCGCCAGCCGGCCATTGCGGGCGGCCTGCTGATCGGCCAGCAGCTGCTCGGCCTGCCGCTGGGCCAGCTGGGCGCGCAGGTTGTCGAGGTTGGCGCGGTCCTTGGCGACCGTCGAGGCGTAGACGGTCGGGTCGATCTCGGCGATCAGCTCACCCTTGGCCACCTTGTCGCCGATCTCGACGTGGATCTTCAGCACCCGGCCAGAGACCTGGGTGCCGACGTCGACATAGTTCTTGGCTTTCAGCGAGCCGACCGCCGTGACGGTCTTTTCCAGGTTGCCGCGTTCGACGGTGGCAAAACGCAGGCTGGCGGCGGGATCGGCCGTCTTCGTGCGTTGCCAGACCGCGGCCACCGCCGCCAGCACCAGCAGCAACGCAACAGCCGCGAGGCTCCAGCGACGAAGGCGGCGACGCGCCGGGACGGTGATGGATGCACTCATGGTGTCGGGCCAGCCCTGAAAGACGTGGGGAGAATGGGCGGTCGCAGAAATGGCAACCGGTCTGGGCGGCACTGTGCGCGGCGAATGTGCAGAGACGATGCAGGCTGGGTGGAAGCCACCTGCCGCCGGGCCGGCCAATCGTGGAGTTCTCGTGGAATCGGCCGGGCAGGCCTTGTGATCCGCACGCGCAGCAGCGGAAATAGGCCGCCTTCCCTGCCACGCTGCGCCCATGTTCAAGCCGGGTATCACCGCCAAGCTGTTCCTCGCCATCCTCGCCAGCAGCGTGCTGGTGGCGGTGGCCATGGGCCTGGCGTCGCGGCTGACCTTCAACCGCGGCTTCCTCGGCTATCTCAACGACCAGGGTGTCGAACGGATGGACGCGCTGCTGCCGGTGCTGGCGGCCACCTGGCAGCAGCAGGGCGGCTGGCACTGCTTCAAGGACAACCCGCGCCAGTGGTTTCGACTGCTGCGGCCAGGCGGGCCGGACCGGATCAGCGGCACCGACGCCGACTGCGAGCGCGCCGACGACCGCGAGCGGCCGCCGTCCCCGCCGCCCGCCGCGGCAACAGCTGCCGCGCGACCACCGGCGCCGCCCGAATCGGATCTGACCGGCGTCAACCTGCGCCTGGCCCTGCTCGACGAACAGCGCGGCTTCATCGCCGGCAATCCCCAGATCGGCACCCGCGTCGGTGAAGGCGCGCTGCTGCGGCCGGTGCAGGTCGACGGCCGCACCGTCGGCTGGGTGGCGCTGGTGCCGTTCCAGAACGTCAGCACGGCAGCCGCCCAGCGCTTCGCCGAACAGCAGCTCTGGGCCAGCTGGGTGATCGGCGGCCTGACCGTCGCACTGGCGGCAGCCGTCGCGATGCTGCTGGCGCGGCGCTTTATCGCGCCGCTGACCCGCATCGCTCGCGGCACCCATGCGCTGGCTGCCGGCCAGTACGACACCCGCATCGAAGCCGGCTCCAGCGATGAACTCGGCCAGCTCGCCGAAGACTTCAACCGCCTGGCCCTGGCGCTGCAGCGGAACGAAGGCCTGCGCCGGGCGTTCATCGCCGATGTCTCGCACGAGCTGCGCACGCCGCTGGCGGTGCTGCGCGGCGAACTGGAAGCGCTGGAGGACGGCGTCCGCGCGGTGACGCCGGCATCGATCCGCTCGCTGCAGGCGGAAACGGCGACCCTCGGCAAGCTGGTCGACGATCTCTACGAGCTCTCGCTCGCCGATGTCGGCGCGCTGCGCTACCGGATGGCTGCACTCGACGCCGCCGATCTGCTGCGCGAAACCGTGCAGCCCTGGCGTGAACGCTATGCCGCGCGCGCGCTGGCGCTGGATCTGGCGCTGCCCGACGCGCCGCTGCAGGTGATCGCCGACGAAGGTCGGCTCGGCCAGCTGTTCGGCAACCTGCTGGAGAACAGCCTGCGCTACACCGATGCCGGCGGCCGGCTACGGATCAGCGCCACGGTCGCCGACGCCGTTCTGCTGCTGCGCTTCGATGACAGCGCGCCCGGCGTTGCCGACGCAGCGCTGCCGCAGCTGTTCGACCGCTTCTTCCGCGTCGAAAGCTCGCGCAACCGCGCCACCGGTGGCGCCGGCCTGGGGCTGGCGATCAGCCTGAAGATCGCCGAGGCCCACGGCGGCAACCTGCAGGCGGCCGCCTCGCCGTTGGGTGGCCTGCGCGTGGAACTGCGCCTGCCGCTGGCAGCCGCCGGACGCTGAGCGATGAGCGACGAGGCCGCGCTGATCCTGATTGTCGAGGACGAGCCGAAGCTCGCCGCGCTGCTGGCCGACTACCTGAAGGCGGCCGGCTATCGCACCGGGGTCTGCGCCGACGGCCGCGAGGTCGAGGCCCAGGTGCGGCAGCTGGCGCCGGCCCTGGTGCTGCTCGACCTGATGCTGCCCGGCAAGGACGGCCTCGATGTCTGCCGCACGCTGCGCCGCTTCAGCGAGGTGCCGATCGTGATGGTCACCGCCCGGGTCGAGGAGATCGATCGCCTGCTGGGGCTGGAACTGGGCGCCGACGACTACATCTGCAAACCGTTCAGCCCGCGCGAAGTCGTGGCGCGGGTGCGCGCCATCCTGCGCCGCAGCCGGGCCGGTACGACCACTGCCGCCGACGACAGCACGCCGCGCAGCGCGCTGCAGATCGACGAGTCCCGCTACAGCGCCGAGTTCCGCGGCCAGCCGCTGGCGCTGACGCCGGTCGAGTTCCGACTGCTGAAGACGCTGGCCGATGCGCCGGGCCGGGTGTTCTCGCGCGACCAGCTGCTCGACCGGCTCTACACCGATCACCGCATCGTCACCGACCGCACGGTCGACAGCCACATCAAGAACCTGCGCCGCAAGCTCGATGCCGCCAGCCCCGAGCAGGAGCTGATCCGCTCGATCTACGGCGTCGGCTACAAGCTTGAGGTCTAGCGCTCCGCTCCGGCCGGAACGGAGCCACGGTTCGAATGTCGTACGATTCGCAGCCTGCCGCATCCCCGACATGACCCCGATCCGACCCCGCCATCTCTGGCTGCTGGTGCTGACCCTTGTGGTCGGCCAGTGGCTGGCCGTGGTGCACGGCATCCAGCACGAGCTCAACGCCGGCGAACAGCTGGTGGCCTGCGAGCTGTGCGCGGTCGGTCATGCCTCGGCCGGGCCGCCGCCGGCCAGCCTGGCGCCGTCCTTGCCGCCGCTCGCGCTGGAAGGCCCGCCGGCTGCGCGGCTGGCCCCCACAACGCGCCCCAGCCTGCGGACGCCGCCGTCGCGCGGCCCGCCCTCTCGCCTCGTCTGACGAACTGCTGATCCTTCGTGCGCGAGCCCTTGTCTGCTCGCGTCGCATCGTCTGTATCGAGGAACCCCATGAATTCCGTCCTTCCGCAGGGCCGTCCTGCATCCGTTGTCCGTCGTGCCACCCGTCTGCTGCCGCTGGTGGCCGCCGCCGCCAGTTTCCCGTTGCTGTCCATGGCCGACGAGGCCGCCGTCGAACTCGACACCATCACCGTCCGCGCCAACCCGCTGGGCAAGACCTCCGATGAACTGGTGCAGCCGACCACGGTGGTCGACGGCGACGAGCTGAACCGCAAGCGCCGAGGCACGATCGGCGAAACGCTGGAGAACGAGCCCGGCATCTCGACCACCGATTTCGGCGCCGGCGCCGGTCGCCCGGTGATCCGGGGCCAGGCCGGGCCGCGCGTCGAGGTGCTGGAGAACGGCATCAGCTCGCTCGATGTTTCCGACGTCAGCCCGGACCATGCGGTCGGCATCGATGTCGGCAACGCCCGGGCGATCGAAGTGCTCCGCGGCCCGGCGACGCTGATCTACGGCAGCCGGGCGCTCGGCGGGGTGGTCAACGTGCTCAACGGCCGGCTGCCGACCAGCGTCGACGACGGCTTCCACGGTGTGCTCGAAGGCCAGTTCGGCAGCAACGCCGATGACCGCAACGGCGCGCTGGAACTCGACTACGGCATCGGCCACCACCAGTTCCATGTCGACGCCGCCGGCCGCAAGGCCAGTGACTACGACATCCCCGGCAATGCCCGCGTCGATGGTGAAGGCAGCGAGGGACGGCTCGTCAACAGCCGCACACAGACCAATTCCACCGGCTTCTCGTACGGCTACGTCAGCGGCGGCAGCTCCTTGAGCTTCGCGGTGTCGACCTTCGGCGCGGTCTACGGTCTGCCGCAGGAAGAGACCGCATTCATCAACCTCGACCAGACCCGCTACGACCTGCAGGGCATTCTCGACCGCCCCGCTCCGGGCATCGAATCGGTGAAGTTCCGCGGCGCGTTCAACGCCTACGACCACACCGAGTTCGAAGCGCCGGAAGAGCCCGGCACCCTGTTCCGCAACAGCCAGAACCAGAGCCGCCTGGAAATCGTCCACGCGCCGCTGTTCGGCTTCCGGGGCGTGTTCGGCGTGCAGCATGATTTCCGCCGCTTCTCGGCGATCGGCGAGGAAGCTTTCGTGCCGTCGACCCGGACCACGCAAGTCGGCGTGTTCCTGATCGAGGAACGGCCGTGGGCGCGCGGCAAGTTCGAGGCCGGCGTGCGCGTCAACCGCGACACGGTGAAGCCGAACTTCGCCGACGACGGCACGCTGCCCGGCCCGAACCGCGACTTCACGCCGGTCAGCTTCTCGCTCGGCAGCATCTATAACCTGAGCCCGCACGATCACCTGAAGGTCAACTTCAGCCGCGCGCAGCGCTCGGCCGCAGCGGAAGAACTGTTCGCGTTCGGCCCGCATCTGGCCACCGGCACTTTCGAACGCGGGCTCCAGGACGCGTCGATCGAGACCGCCAACAACATCGAGGTCGGCTTCGATCACCACGATGACCGGCTGTCGGTGGAGGGCACGCTGTACCTGAACAGCATCCGCAACTACCTGTTCCTCGACGAGGTCGACGCCGGCCTGAACGCCGATGGCAGCAGCGGCGGCCATCAGGGCGAGCAGGCGACGGCCCGGGCGCCGGCCCGCGTGGCGGCGGCCGAGGTCGATGCGGCGGTCAGCCGCGACGGCATCGCCGACCGCGTCGACGAGGACGGCAACTTCGATCCGGACGGCGATCTGCTGCTGGTCAACTACCGGCAGGCCAACGCCCGCTTCTACGGCTTCGAGGGCCAGGCCGCCTACCGGCTGCTGCGCGACGGGCCGCTGGGCCTGTCGCTGCGGCTGTTCGGCGACCGGGTGATCGGCGAGCTGCGCAGCGGCGGCAACCTGCCGCGCGTGACGCCGGCACGGGCCGGCGTCGGCATCGATCCGCAGTACGGGCCGTTCCATGCCTCGCTGAGCTACACACGGGTGTTCGCTCAGAACGATTTCACGTCGCTGGAAACCCGGACCGCCGGCTACAACCTGCTGAACATCGAGGCGGCCTATCGCTTCAAGCTGGCAGCCGACGCGAACGCCGACAGCGAACTGTTCCTGCGCGCCCGCAACGTGCTGGACGACGACATCCGCCGCGCCACCTCGTTCCTCAAGGACTTCGCGCCGGCGCCCGGCGCTTCGGTCTACGTCGGCTTCCGTCTGGCGATCTGAGCGCACGCCAGCGGCGATCTAACGGCGGCGACCGCTGGAGGGCATGCCTACGGCAGACCCTCCGGCGGTTGCCGCCATCGCCGTTGCCGGCCCCGCCGGCCGGCGCGCCGCGGCCGCCATCCCCGCAACCGCAAGGGCGGCCCCGCCCGGTTCAGGCGGGGCGGGTCAATGCTAATCTTCCGCCCCGATGAAGCCTCCCCCCCCACTTTCCGCTGCCGCCGAGGAGACCCCGATCCGGGGCCTCGACGGCCTTGCCATGCTGCTGTCGGCGCTGTGTCTGGTGCACTGTCTGGCGCTGCCGGTGCTGGTAGCCGCGCTGCCGCTGGCGGCTTCGAGCCTGGTCACCGATGAACGCTTCCACCAGTGGCTGCTGCTGGCCGCCGTGCCGACTAGCCTGATCGCGCTGGGCTGGGGCTGGCGGCGACATCGCAGCAGTCCGGTAGCGGCGCTCGGACTGGCCGGCATGGCGTTCATGGTGTTCGCCGCGTTCGGCATCCAGTTCGGCCTGCTCGATGCCGAAGGCGAGCGGCTGCTGACCATCATCGGCGCCGTGTTGCTGGCACTGGCCCATCTGCGCAACTACCAGCTGCGCCATCACGGTCACGACCACTCGCGGCCGCACGCGCACTAGCGTCCCGTTCATCGCCACATCTGCCCTCACCATGAAAGCCATCCTCTGCACTGAACTCGGCGGCCCGGAAAAACTGGTGTTCGGCGAGGTGACGCTGCCGCCGCCCGGCCCCAACGAGGTCCGGATCAAGGTGGCCGGTGCCGGCGTCAATTTCCCGGACATCCTGCAGATCCAGGGCAAGTACCAGTTCAAGGCCAACCCGCCGTTCACGCCGGGCGCCGAGGTGTCGGGCGTGATCACCGCCGTCGGCGCCAAGGTCACGCGGCTGGCAGTCGGCGACCGGGTCGCGACGCTGATCCCGATCGGCGGCTACGCCGAGGAAGTCAACGCGGCGGCCGACGGCGTGCTGAAACTGCCGGAGGGTTTCGACCTGATCGAAGCGGCCGGCTTCACGCTGGTCTACGGCACCACCCTCCACGCGCTGAAGCAGCGCGGCCAGCTGAAAGCGGGCGAAACGCTGCTGGTGCTGGGCGCGGCCGGCGGCGTCGGCCTGTCGGCGATCCAGATCGGCAAGCTGATGGGCGCGCGCGTCATCGCCGCAGCGTCGAGCCCGGAAAAGCTGGCGCTGTGCCGGGCGCAGGGTGCCGACGAGGTCATCGACTACTCGAAAGAAAGCCTGAAGGAAGCGGTCAAGAAGCTGACAAAGGGCCAGGGCGCCGACGTGATCTACGATCCGGTCGGCGGTGATCTGGCCCAGGACTGCTTCTCGGCGATCAACTGGAACGGCCGCTATCTGGTGGTTGGCTTCGCCGCCGGCACCATTCCGGAAATCGCCCTGAACCGCCTGCTGCTGAAGGGCGCGTCGGCGATCGGCGTGTTCTGGGGCGCGTTCATCGTCCGCGAAGCGGCACTGAATGCCGAGAACTTCGCCCAGCTGTTCGCCTGGCACGGCGAAGGCAGACTCAAGCCGTTTATCTCCAAGACCTATCCGCTGGCCGAGGCGACGCAGGCGATGCTCGACATGCAGGCGCGCAAGGTGACCGGCAAGGCCGTGCTGGTTCCCTGAAGGCGCCGGCCGGCCGGCTCAGCGCCAGGCCAGCCGATCGCGCAGCTTCACGACTTCACCGACGATCACCAGGCTGGCGCCCTTGATCTCGGCAGCGGCGACTTCGCCCGGCAGCGCGGCCAGGGTCGAGGCGATCACCCGCTGGGTGGCCTGCGTGCCTTCGACGATCAGCGCCGCCGGCCAGTCGCCGGGCAGGCCATGGGCCATCAGCTGGGCACTGAGCATCGGCAGCGAACCCAGGCCCATGTAGATGGCGATCGTCTGGCCGGGCCGGGCCAGCGCGTCCCACGGCAGGGTCAGCTGGCCATCGGCGCGCGGGTGGCCGGTGACGAAGATGCAGGCCTGCGCGTAGTCGCGGTGGGTCAGCGGAATGCCGGCATAGGTCGAGCAGCCGCTGGCGGCGGTGATGCCGGGCACCACCTGGAACGGAATGCCGGCCTGGGCCAGCCGCTCGATCTCCTCGCCGCCGCGTCCGAAGACGAAGGGATCGCCGCCTTTCAGGCGCAGCACGCGCTTGCCCTGCCGCGCCAGCCGCACCAGCTCCTCGTTGATCTCGTCCTGCGGCACGGTGTGCTGGTGGCGGCGCTTGCCGACGAAGATGCGCTCGGCGTCACGGCGCACCAGATCGAGGATGCCGGGGCCGATCAGGCGGTCGTAGAGCACCACGTCCGCCTGCTGCATCAGGCGCAGCGCGCGGAAGGTCAGCAGGTCCGGATCGCCGGGACCGGCGCCGACCAGATAAACCTCGCCGAGCGGCCGACCATCGGCCAGCAACTGGTCGAGCACCGCGTCGGCCGCCGCCTCGTCGCCCCGCAGCACCGCTTCGGCGCCGGGGCTGTCGAGGAAACGCTCCCACAGCGCACGCCGCGCCGGGCCTTCGAGCGCGGCCTTGACCCGGTCGCGCCGGAGCTGGGTGTAGCGGGCCAGCGCGCCGTAGGTCTGCGGCAATTCCGCTTCCAGCCGCTCGCGCAGGCGACGGGCGACGACCGGCGCCGCGCCGCCGCTGGAGATCGCGACGGTCAGCGGCGCGCGGTCGATGATCGCCGGCGTGATGAAGGTGCTCGGCTCCGGGTCGTCGACGACATTGACCGGAATGTTGCGCGCCCGTGCCGCGGCGGCCACCTGCCGGTTCAGCGCGCGGTCGTCGGTCGCCGCGATCACCAGCCGGGCGCCGTCGAGACAGGCGGCATCGAAGGTGGCGGCTCGGTGGCGGACCACGCCGTCGCGGCACCACTGCTCCAGTTCCGGATTCAGCGCCAGCGCCAGCACCTCGATCTGCGGGCCGGCGCGCAGCAGCAGGCGAATCTTGCGGGCCGCCACCTCGCCGCCGCCGACCACCACCACGCGGGCATCGTCGAGCCGCAGCGTGACCGGAAAATAGCGGGGCGTGGCGGCAGGCTGGTCGGACATGGGGGCAGGCAGGGCGGGACGCCGCATTATCCCCGGTCGGCGACGGCCGATGACGCGCGCGGCCGGCGGCTGCGGTCCGCCGCAGGATCGCCGCCGTTCAGGCGGCGATCACCGCGCGACGGGGCACGAAGGATCGGGAGGTCGATAAATTGATACTCTTAAATAATATTTAGCTATAAATGATGGTCCATGAAGCTTCGACAACTGCACTACATTCTCGAGGTCGCCAAGCGCGGTCTGAACGTCACGGCCGCCGCCGATGCGCTGTTCACCTCGCAGCCCGGCGTGTCGAAGCAGGTCCGGCTGCTGGAGGATGAACTGGGCGTCGACATCTTCGTCCGCAACGGCAAGCACCTGGTAGAAATCACGCCGGCCGGCAAGCGGATCATCGAATACACCGAGCGCCTGCTGCTGGAGGCCGACAACATCCGCAACGTGGCCGAGGAGTTCCGCGAAACGCACCGCGGCGAACTGACCCTGGCCACCACCCACACGCAGGCCCGCTACGCGCTGCCGAAGGTGATCCAGGGATTCCGCAAGGCCTGGCCGCAGGTCACCCTGCACCTGCACCAGGGCAGCCCGCAGCAGATCGCCAAGATGGCGGTCGACGGCACCGCCGATTTCGCGGTGGCCACCGAAGCGCTCGAACACTTCGCGCCGCTGGTGATGCTGCCCTGCTACCACTGGAACCGCAGCGTGCTGGTGCTGCCGGACCATCCGCTGGCCAAGGCCTTCGGTGGCGCTGCCAACAAGGGCAAGCTGAGCCTGGCCGACATCGCGGCGCATCCGGTGATCACCTACACCTTCGGCTTCACCGGCCGCTCCAAGCTCGACCAGGCGTTTGCCGCCCACGGCCTGAAGCCGGATGTGGTGCTGACCGCCGTCGATGCCGACGTCATCAAGACCTATGTGCGGCTCGGGCTGGGCGTCGGCATCGTCGCGTCGATGGCCTGGGACCCGGCGATCGACCACGACCTGGTGCAGATTTCCGCCGAGCACCTGTTCGAGCCCAGCACCACCCACATCGGCTTCCGGCAGGGCAAGTTCCTGCGCGGCTACATGGTCGATTTCATCACGCGCTTCGCGCCTCACCTGAGCCGCGAAACGGTGCAGGAAGTGGCAGAAATCCTCGAGCCCGATGCGCGCCAGCGACGGGTGCAGGAAATCGTCGCCCGGCTGCAGATGATGTGAGGCGGCGCGGCCGGCGGGCGCACGGTCAACTTTCGGAAAGTTATTAGGATATTCCCCAACCCGAGCCTTACAGTGCGCACCCGCCATGTCCCGGCGGGCCTGCGAGCAGTGGCGCCATGTACCAGTACGACGAATACGACCAGAAACTGGTCGACGAACGGGTCGCGCAGTTCCGCGACCAGACCCGGCGCTACCTCGCCGGCGAATTGCCGGACGACGAGTACCGGATGCTCCGCTTGCGCAACGGCCTGTACGTGCAGCGGTTTGCGCCGATGCTGCGGGTGGCGATTCCCTACGGCCTGCTGTCGTCGAAGCAGGTGCGGATGCTCGGTCACATCGCCCGCACCTACGACAAGGGCTACGGCCACCTGACGACGCGGCAGAACATCCAGTTCAACTGGCCGACCCTGGAATCGGTGCCCGACATCCTGGCCGATCTCGCCAGAGTGCAGATGCACGCGATCCAGACCAGCGGCAACTGCATCCGCAATTTCACCTCGGATCACCTCGCCGGTGTTGCCGCCGACGAGCTGGTCGACCCGCGCCCGTACTGCGAGATCGCCCGCCAGTGGGCGACCCTGCACCCGGAATTCAACTGGCTGCCGCGCAAGTTCAAGATCGCGATCAGCTCGTCGACCACCGATCGCGCCGCGACCCGCGTGCACGACATCGGCGTCCACATCGTGCGCAACGAGCACGGCGAACTCGGCTACACGATGTACGTCGGCGGCGGCCTCGGCCGGACGCCGATCATCGGCGTCAAGCTGCGCGACTTCCTGCCCGAAGCCGACCTGCTGAGCTACTGCGAAGCGGTGCTGCGCGTCTACAACCGCCTCGGCCGACGCGACAACATCTACAAAGCGCGGATCAAGATCCTGGTCAAGGAAACCGGCGCCGCCAAGTTCGCCGAGATGGTCGAAGCCGAATGGGCGCAGATCAAGGATTCCTACCTGAAGCTGACGCAGGCCGATCTCGACCGGGTCAAGCAGCATTTCTCGCAGCCGCGCTACGACGAAACGGCCGCGAACGACAGCAGCTACGCCGCCCAGATCGCCGCCCACCCGGCGTTCGCCGCCTGGACGCGCCGCAACCTGAAAGCGCACCGGGTGCCCGGCTACTCGGCCGTGTTCGCGTCGCTGAAAGCCAAGGGCGTGGCCCCCGGTGACATCGATGCCGCCCAGCTCGACGCGGTGGCCGATCTCGCCGATCGCTACTCGTTCGGCGAAGTGCGGGTGACCCACACCCAGAACCTGGTATTCGCCGACGTTGCCCAAAAGGATCTGTATCCGCTGTGGCAGGCGCTGGCCGGCATCGGTCTGGCAACGCCGAACATCGGCCTGCTGACCGACGTCATCTGCTGCCCGGGGCTCGATTTCTGCAGCTTGAGCAACGCCAGCTCGATCGCCGTTGCCGAGGAAATCTTCGAGCGCTTCGAGAACCTCGACGATCAGCACGACATCGGCGACATCAAGCTGAACATGTCCGGCTGCATGAACGGCTGCGGCCACCACAGCGTCGGCCACATCGGCATTCTCGGCGTCGATAAAAAGGGCGAGGAGTGGTACCAGATCACCCTCGGCGGTTCGTCCAGCAACGACGCCAGCCTCGGCGACCGCACCGGTCCCAGCGTGTCGCGCGCCGACATCGCCGGCGCCGTGCAGAACCTGATCGAAACCTATCTAGCCGAACGCCACAGCGAGGACGAATCCTTCCTCGACTGCTACCGCCGCGTCGGCATGGCGCCGTTCAAGACCCGGTTGTACGCGAAGGTCGAGGCCGAAGCATGAGCACCACGCTGCTGCGCAACCAGCGCGTCGAGGCCGACGACTACACGCTGCTGGCCGATGACGCACCGCTGCCGGCGACCGGCAAGCTGATCGTCAGCTACAGCCGCTGGCAGGCCGAGCGCGACGCGCTGTTGGCGTCCGGGCGGGCGATCGGCGTGAAGATTCCGAACACGATCGACATCGCCGGCGTGCTGCCGGAGATCGCCGACCGGCCGCTGATCGCGCTCGATTTCCCGGCCTTCCCGGATGGCCGCGCATACTCGCAGGCCCGTCTGCTCGCCGAGCGCTTCGCCTACAAGGGCGAGCTGCGCGCGACTGGCAAGGCCGTGGTCCGCGACCAGATCGGCTTCATGGTTCGCTGCGGCTTCACCAGCTTCGAACTGCGCGAAGGCCAGAACCCGGCGGCCTGTCTGGCGGCGATCCACGAGTTCAGCGTGGCCTACCAGCAGGCCGCCGATCACGCCGAACCGGTATTCCTGCGCCGCCGCGCCTAATCGGCTGAAAGCAGCATAAATCGCGGCCGCCATCCGGCCGGTGGCAGGCCGTACAATGCGGCATGACCTTGCTGCCCCGCCCGACCACCGCGCCGCCCAGCCCGATTGCCGACCGATTCGGCCGGATCAAGCGCAAGCTGCGGATATCGCTGACGGATCGCTGCAATTTCCGGTGCCCGTACTGCATGCCGGAACGCCCGGAATTCATGGACCGGGCCGATCGCCTGAGCCGTGCGGAGCTGTCTCGCATCCTGATGCTGTTCGTCGCCGAACTCGGCGTGAATCGGCTGCGGCTGACCGGTGGCGAGCCACTGCTGCGCCGCGACCTTGAAGGCATCATCGAAGACGCGCAGGCGCTGCGGCCCTTTGGCCTGGAACGGATCAGCCTGACCAGCAATGCCGCGCTGCTGGAAAAGCGCGCCGCGAGCCTGAAGGCCGCCGGCGTTGACGATCTCAACATCAGCCTCGACGCGATCGACCCGGCGATCTTCGCGAAACTCTCCGGCGGCCGCGGCATCCGCCCGGTGCTGGCCGGCATCGGCGCGGCCCGCGACGCCGGCATCCCGATCAAGCTGAATGCGGTGATCATCCGCGGCATCAACGAAAGCGAGATCCTGCCGCTGGCGCGCTACGCCGCCCGCGAGCAGCTGCCGCTGCGCTACATCGAATTCATGCCGCTCGACGGACGTGGCGAATGGAGCCGCGACCGCGTGGTGCCGCAAGCCGACATCCTCGATGCACTGCGCGCCGAGTACGCAGTCACCGCTCTGCCGCGCTCCAACGATCCCGCGGCCTACTACCAGCTGGACGGCGGCCCTGATGTCGGCGTCATCGCCACGGTCTCGAACCCGTTCTGCGCCAGCTGCGACCGCCTGCGGATCACCGCCGACGGCTCGCTGTATCCCTGCCTGTTTTCCCAGCACGGCATCAGCCTGCGCGACCCGATGCGCGCCGGCGCCGACGACGCGGCGCTGTCGGCACTGATCCGCACCACGGTCTGGAACAAGGACGCCGGCTACGCGGCCAATCCGGGCTATTCGGATCGGCCGATCGCGATGAACTCGCTGGGTGGGTGAGCCGATGCGTTTTGCATTCACTGATTGCTGCATCGGCGAACGCCCGAGCGCTGGCGCGAGGGCCGGATAAGCCATGCGCGTGACCATCGAGTGCTACGGCGCAAGCGCGCGCTGGTGCGGGTCGGACGCGATCACGCTCGATCTTGCCGATGGCGCAACCGGCAACGACGCGCTTGATGCGCTGGCCGCGCGCTACCCGGATTTCGCTTCCCGCCGCGACACGGTCGCGATCGCCGCCGGTGACGCCATCGCCTCGCCGACCGCGCCGCTCGCAGATGGCGATGTGATCGCGCTGATTCCGCCGGTTTCGGCGGGCTGAGCGATGGTCGATCTCAAGACCCTGCCCCGTCTGCGCGACGGCGCGCTGAACCTCGCCGACTGGCTCACAGAGCCGCAGCCGGCCACCGCCGGCGCGCTGAACCTGTTTGCCGGCACGGTGCGCAACATCCACGAAGGACAGGCCGTGCGCGGCATGACCTATCACGCTCATCGCGGGCTGGCCGAAGCGCGGCTGCGCGAGATCGAGTCGGCCACCGAAGCCCGCTTCGGCGTCCGCGCCGTCGTTGCCCATGCGGTCGGTGCGCTTGCGATTGGCGAGATCAGCGTCATCGTCGTGATCCGCGGCGGCCATCGCGCCGAAGGCTTCGAGGCCTGCCGCTGGGCGATCGACACGATCAAGCAGGCGGTGCCGATCTGGAAGGAAGAGCACTACGTCGACGGCCAGGCGCGCTTTCTGGAAGGCACGCCGATCCAGCCTGTCGAATCACCTTGAGCACCCCTGAACGATGCGCGATGTAAGCCCGAAAGAAATCACCCTGCGTGTCGCCGTGGCCCA
Source organism: Nevskia sp. (assembly GCF_051860985.1). Taxonomy (NCBI): domain Bacteria; kingdom Pseudomonadati; phylum Pseudomonadota; class Gammaproteobacteria; order Nevskiales; family Nevskiaceae; genus Nevskia; species Nevskia sp. Next base: position 14,712 of record NZ_JBIMKV010000015.1, read on the forward strand.
GGCCGTGGTCGACGTGCCGGCCGAGGTGCTGGTCCGCCTGCGCGAAAGGACGCTCGACAAGGGCGATGCGCTGGAGATCTCCCGCGCCGCCGGCATCCTCGCGGCCAAGCGCACCTGGGAACTGCTGCCGCTGTGCCACCCGATTCCGGTCGAACGTCTGGACCTCAGCTATCAGTTCACGGCCTCCAGCGTCACCGTGCTGGTCGAGGTCGCCACCCACGCCCGCACCGGCATCGAGATGGAAGCGCTGACGGCCGCCAGCATCGCGTCCCTGTGCCTGTACGACATGTTGAAGCCGCATGCCGGCACCGATCTGCGCATCCGCGACGTCCTGCTGCTGAAGAAGACCGGCGGCAAATCCGGCGATTTCCTGCGCGCCTGAGGCGCGTTCCACCTAAGGATCAAGACCATGTCCGTCGATGCCACCCGCAAGCTGCTCGCTGACTACTACGGCGCCTTCAACCGCCGTGACTGGCCGACCTTCCTAGGCTTGCTGACCGACGACGTGATCCACGACGTCAACCAGGGCGGCCGGGAGATCGGCAAGGCCGCGTTCGAGGCGTTCATGGACAAGATGAATCGCTCGTACTCGGAAGAGATCGTCGACATCTCGATCAACGTCAATGTCGATGGCTCGCGCGCGGCCGTGGAGTTCCTGGTGCTCGGCAAGTACCTGAAGACCGACGAAGGCTTGCCGGAAGCGAACGGCCAGACCTACCGCCTGCCGGCCGGCGCGTTCTTCGACATCCGCGGCGGCAAGGTCGCCCGCGTCACCAACTACTACAACCTGAACGACTGGCTGAAGCAGGTCGGCGCGTAATCGACCTTTTGCCGCGCTTCGGGCGCGGCCTGCAACGCTCGGGAGCGCGGCATGGCAGAGCTTCGAATCGAATCCCTGCGGGGCGCGGCGATCGCCAGCCAGCTCGACGCGCTGGCCGATGTTCGCATCAAGGTGTTCCGCGCTTTCCCGTATCTCTACGAAGGCTCGCTCGACTACGAGCGGCACTACCTGCAGACCTATATCGACTGCCCGCGCAGTCTGGCTATCCTGGTCTGGGACGGTGACCGCTGCATCGGTGCGTCGACGGCGCTGCCGCTGGTCGATGCCGGCGCTGACGCGCAGGCGCCGTTCATTGCTGGCGGCCACCGGGTCGAGGAGATCGACTACTTCGGCGAATCGGTGCTGTTGCCCGAATACCGCGGCTTCGGCCTCGGCGTGAAATTCTTCGAGCTGCGCGAAGCGCATGCCGCCGAACTGGGGCTCAAGGTCTGCGCGTTCTGCGCCGTGCAGCGGCCGGACGATCACCCATTGAAGCCGGCCGGCTACGTGCCGAACGACCGTTTCTGGGGCAAGCGTGGGTATGCGAAGGCGCCGGAAATCGTCACCACCTTTTCCTGGCCGGACATCGGCGAGACCGAGTCGACGGCCAAGCCGATGACTTTCTGGCTCAAGCGCCTGCCATGAGCAATCGCGCGTTCACGGTGGCCGCCGCGCAGTTCCCGGTGTTCTCGCCCGACTCGTGGGACGAGGTCGAGGCGCTGGTGACGCGCTGGGTCGCCGACGCCGCTGCGCAAGGGGCGCAGTTGCTGGTGTTTCCCGAGTACGGCGCGATGTCGCTGGCCCACCTCGACGCTGCCACACGGTCCGACCTGCATGGCCAAATCGCAGCGATGCAGGTCCATCGCGAAGCCTGGCGCGCGCTGCATGCGCGGCTGGCGGTGGCGCACGGCGTGACCATCCTGGCCGGCAGCTTTCCGTGGTGGCTGGATGACGGCCGCTATGTGAATCGCGCTTTCCTGTGCCTGCCCAAAGGTGAGATCGAGCACCAGGACAAATGCGTGATGACCCGCTTCGAGCGCGAGCAGTGGAACATCTCGTCGGCCGCGCCGCTGAAGGTGTTCGATACCGCGCTCGGCAAGCTCGCCGTGCTGATCTGCTACGACTCCGAATTCCCGCTGCTGGCGCGTGCCGCCTGCGCGGCTGGTGCCGAAGTACTGCTGGTGCCGAGCTGCACCGACACGCTGGCCGGCTATTACCGGGTCAAGGTCGGCGCGCAGGCGCGGGCGCTGGAAAACCAGTGCTATGTCGTGCAGTCGCCGATCGTCGGCGAGGCCGCGTGGTCGCCAGCGGTCGACGTCAACATCGGCGCGGCCGGCGTCTACGGCCCGCCCGATCGCGGCTTCCCGGACGACGGCGTGATCGCCCTCGGCCCGCTCAACGAACCGCGCTGGCTGTATGCCGAGATCGACCCTGCGAAGGTCGCCGAAGTCCGCGAACACGGTGCGGTGCGGCCGTTCCGGCACTGGCCGGAATCGGACGGCTGGCCGGTCGAACGGCGCTGAACTCATCCTGCTGTATTCGTCCTCATGACCGCCCCGACCGACAAGCAGCTGCTGACCCTCCAGCGCATGGAAATGACGCTGGTCCGCGCCGTGCTGATCAAGCAGATGTTCCTGGTACCGAAGGAGTACCAGCAGCTGCGCTATCTGCTGAGCTTCGCGCGCCTGCACGTGTTCGCGCCCGGCGGCATCGACGGCGCGCCGCGACGGGCCGATGTCGAACTGGCGCAGGATCTGATCGCGCCGCTGCGCGAGCAGGTGCTGAAGCTGCTCTACAAGCCGCTGCGCCGCGAAGCGATCACCGAGAAGCGGCTGGGCGGCGCCGTCGATGCGCTGCGCGCGCTGTATCCGGCCCTGGTCACCGCGCGCCGCCAGCTGCTGCGTCGCCACCAGAACGATTTCTCCGAAGCCGAACTGGATGCCGAGGTCGGCCGCAAGGCGCTGGTCACGATCATGGGCGGCGGCGGCGGGGCCGGCTATGTCTACATCGGCGCTGCGGCACGGCTGCGCGCCGAGCAGAAGGCGTCCGACTACCTGGTCGGCTCATCGATCGGCGCGCTGATCGGCGCCTTCCTGACCCGCTCGCGCGAACTCGATATCGACGCGATCCTGGCCTGGGCCAAGAGCCTGAAGACTCGCGACATCTTCGCGCCGCCGCATGTCGGTGCTACCCATACCCTGCCCGGCCTGATGCGCCTGCACCTGGAAGGCATGGCCCGCCACATGCGCCACCCGGACGGCACGCCGCTGCGCCTGAAAGACCTGGAGATTCCGTACGAGGCGGTGATCGCCGGCGTCCGCAAGAGCGTCTACGACCACATGCCGGCGACCTTGCGCGAGCTGGTCGGCGCGCGCGTGCGGCATCGCTCGCTGTCGCGGCTGCTGGCCGAACGCATGCTGCTGGTCGGCACCTTCTTCAACCCGAAGGTGGTCAAGGCGATCGTGCTCGGCCGCGAAGCCGCGACGCGCGAGCTGCGGGTGATCGATGCGGTCGGCCTGTCGGCGGCGATTCCGGCCGTGCTGCAGTACGAACCGAAGGCCCGTGATGCCAGCAGCGACGCAGTGCTGGCCGACCTGCGCCGCCAGTACGACGTGGCGCTGTTCGCCGATGGCGGCGTGGCTGCCAACGTGCCGGCGCGGATCGCCTGGGAAGGCGTGCAGGCCGGCCGCATCGGCACCCGCAACGCGTTCTATCTGGCGCTCGACTGCTTCCATCCGCAGTTCGATGCCCGTCACCTGTGGCTGTGGCCGGTCACCCAGGCGATCCAGCTGCAGCTGCCGAGCCAGCGGCCGTACTTCGACTGGCTGATGCGCTTCGAGCCAACCCTGTCGCCCGTCAACCTGCTGCCGTCGGATGCCGATTTCGATCGCGCATTCCGCTGGGGCTGGGATCAGGCCGACCGGATGATGCCGTTCCTGCTGAAGGCGCTGGAGCCGATCCGCTGGGTGCCGTGAACGGCCGGCTCAGCCGAGCTTGCGGAACAGCAGCAGGCTGAAGGCGGCGGCGGTATCGAGCCGGGGGCTGGCTTCCAGCGCGGCGCGCCGCTCCGGCTTGGCCTTCCAGACATACGGCGTCATCGCCAGCAGCTGGCGCAGCGCGCTGTTGTCCAGCGACAGCTCGGTACGGAGATCATCGCGCCGGACCAGCTCGAAGCGCGGCTCGAAGCCGGCGATGAACTTGTCCGGCTGATGCTCGACCAGCGTCTCGAACAGCCGGCGGCGCAGCGCCGCCAGATGGTCGGCCGCTGGCGTCACCACCACGACATGGCCGCCCGGTTTCAGCACGCGGTCCATTTCGGCGACGTGCAGCTGCGTGAACAGGCAGGCGATGGCGTCGACGGCCGCATCCTCGACCGGCAGGCTGGCGCCGCTGCCGACCAGCCAGGTGATGTCCGGGCACGACAGGCCATAGGCCTTGGCCGCCATCCGGATCGCCGGCTTGGCGATGTCGATGCCGATCACTTCGCGGGCGGCGTCCGGAAACGCGCTGGTGTACCAGCCTTCGCCGCAGCCGATGTCGAGCACGGTGTCGGCATCGAGCGGTGCCAGCATTGCGGTGACCGCCGTGCGCAGCGGCGCGTAGTGGCCGGCGCCGAGAAATGCCCGGCGGGCGGCCAGCGACTCGGCGCTGTCGCCGGGCGATCGGCTGGCCTTCTGCTGCACCGGCAGCAGGTTCACATAGCCTTCGCGGGCCACGTCGAAACTGTGGCGGCTGGCGCAGGCCCAGGTCTTCGGCGCCCGCATCAGCGGCGCGCGGCACAGCGGACACACGAGCGTCAGCCGGGTCGGCAGTTCCGGCGGCGACGGCGGCTGCCGGAAATCAGCCAATGCGTTCGAGACCGCCCATGTAGCTGCGCAGCGCGGCCGGCACGGTGATCGAGCCGTCGGCGTTCTGGTAGTTCTCGAGGATCGCCACCAGCGTGCGGCCCACGGCCAGACCGGAGCCGTTCAGCGTGTGCAGCAGTTCGGTCTTCTTGGTCTCCGGATGCCGGTAGCGGGCCAGCATGCGCCGCGCCTGGAAGTCTTCGAAGTTCGAGCAGGAGCTGATCTCGCGGTACCGGTTCTGGCTCGGCAGCCAGACCTCGATGTCGTAGGTCTTGGCCGCATTCGCGCCCATGTCGCCGGTACACAGCACGACGGTGCGGAACGGCAGCTCCAGCTTCTTCAGGATATTTTCGGCGTGCGCGGTCAGTTCCTCGTGCGCGGCGTACGAGGCGTCTGGCGTCGTCGCCATGACCAGCTCGACCTTCTCGAACTGATGCTGGCGGATCATGCCGCGGGTGTCGCGACCGGCCGAGCCGGCCTCGGCGCGGAAGCACGGCGTGTGGGCAACCCACTTCTTCGGCAGGCTGCCCGCGTCGAGAATCTCGTCGCGCAGCAGATTGGTGACCGGCACTTCGGCGGTCGGAATCAGGCCCCACTGCTGGCCTTCGCCTGGCACGTTGTTGAGCCAGAACAGGTCGTCGCCGAACTTCGGCATCTGGCCGGTGCCGCGAAAGCTGGCGCCGTTGACGACGAACGGCACGTACAGCTCTTCATAACCGTGCTCGTTGACGTGGACATCGAGCATGAACTGGCCGAGCGCGCGATGCAGCCGCGCCAGCCCGCCGCGCAGCACGGTGAAGCGGGCGCCGGTGAGCTTGGCGGCGGCGGCGAAATCCATCAGGCCGATCGCCTCGCCGAGATCGGCGTGATCCTTGGCCCCCTCGCTGGCTCGCGGCGTGCCCCAGCGGCGGATCTCGACATTGTCGGCCTCGCTCTTGCCATCGGGCACCGAAGCATGCGGCACGTTCGGCAGGCTGCCAGCGAAGTCGTCGAATTCGGCCTGCAACGCCGATAGCGCGCTTTCGTTGCTGGCCAGCTGCGCCTTGATGCGTTCCATGTCAGCAAAGATCGGCGTCACCTCTTCGCCTTTCGCCTTCGCCTGACCGATGCGCTTGGAGCCGGCGTTGCGCTCGGCCTGCAGGTTTTCGGTTTCGGTCTGCAGCTGCTTGCGCTGCGCTTCCAACGTGTTGAAGCGCGCCAGATCGAACACGTAGCCGCGCCGGGCGAGCTGGGCGGCAACGGCAGCGGCGTCGCTGCGCAGGCGTTTGGGATCAAGCATCGCAGGGGTTTTCCGGCAGCGAAAAGTGGCGCGAAGTATAGCCGCGCCGGCCCTGATCTCAGCCCAGCTGCCGCGCCAGCCAGAAGCCGAGCGCGCAGGCGCCGAGGCTGAACGCCACGTTGGCGGCAAGATTGGCGAACGCCAGCCCCGGCTGGCCATCACGCCACAAAAGCAAGGTTTCGATCGAGAACGCCGAGAACGTCGTGAAGCCGCCGAGAATGCCGGTGGTCAGGCCGATGCGCAGCGTGTCGGACAATGCCGCCGGCCGGCTCATCGCATAGGCAGTAATCAGCCCCATCGCCAGGCCGCCCACCACGTTCACCGCCAGGGTGCCCCAAGGAAAGCCCGGCGCGGCACTGCGCAGCAGGCCGGACAGCGCGTAACGCGTGACCGAGCCCAGCGCGCCACCAGCGGCAACGGCCAGCAAGATGGACGGATTCATGCCGCGTGCGCCCTCAGGACCTTGAGGCCCAGCCCGCGCTCCATGACCTCGAAATCGCGATCCCGATGCAGCAGGGTCAGGCCGTGCTCGATGCAGTAGGTACCGATCAGCAAGTCGATGGTCTTGCGCACGGTGTAGCCCTGGGCACGCAGCTTCCGGTAGTTCTCGGCGCTGCGCCGGGCGATCTCGTAGCCGGCCATCTCGTGGCTCGGCAGCGCCGCCATCAGGCTGGCGACTCTGCGGAACTCCCGATCCTCGCGGATGCCCTGCAGCACTTCGGTCAGGATCAAATCGCCTGTGGCGACGGTGTCGCGATCGAGCAGGCGATCGAGCAGCTCGACCTGCGGGCCGTCGATGCCGTTCAGGAAGTCGATCCAGACCGAGCTGTCGGCGACGATCACCGCGACGGCTCGTGCACCGACAGGCGGCTGACCTCGAGGTTGCCTTCCCAGACCACCTTGCCACGCAGGCTGCGCAATTCCTGCTGCCGCTGCATGCGCACCAGCAGGCGCAAGCCGTCTTCGACGGCCTGCTTCTTGGTGCGCGCGCCGGTCGCGGCCATCGCTTCGGCCATCAAGTCGTCGTCGATGTCGATGTTGGTTCGCATGGCGAAACCTCATGTGCATGAATCGTCGCAATCATACACATTCGAGCGTGATGGGCCCAGAAGCGGCGCTCGGCCCGATGACGCCGGCCAGCCGCCGATGCGTGCCGTCTGCCCTCGCCGGCCGTGATCAGCACCTGCGATCAGCGCGACGGCTTGCCCCGCGCCACCGTCCGCAGTTGCGCCAGCCGCTCGCCGATCTTGATCTCCAGGCCTCGCGGCTTCGGGCTGTAGAACTCGCTGCCGAGCAGCGCATCCGGCAGGAACTGCTGGCCGGCGGCCACGCCGTCTTCCTCGTCGTGGTCGTAGCGATAGCCCTCGCCGTAGCCGAGGCCCTTCATCAGCTTGGTCGGCGCGTTGCGGATGTGCATCGGCACCTCCAGCGAGCCGTGCTTCTCGACCGCCGCGCGCACGTTCTTGTAAGCGCGATAAACCGAATTGCTCTTCGGTGCCACCGACAGGAACACCACCGCCTGCGCCAGCGCCAATTCGCCTTCCGGGCTGCCGAGGCGCTCGTAGCTGTCCCAGGCGTCGAGGCACATGCGCTGCGCGCGCGGATCGGCCAGGCCGATGTCCTCGACGCTCATGCGCAGGATGCGCCGCGCCAGATAGCCGGGATCGACGCCGCCATCGAGCATTCGCGCGAACCAGTACAGCGCGGCGTCCGGATCGCTGCCGCGCACGGATTTATGCAGCGCGCTGATCTGGTCGTAGAAGTTCTCGCCCTGCTTGTCGAAGCGGCGCAGGCCGCGGCCGATCAGCTGATCGAGCAGCGTGTCGTCCTGACGGCCGGCGGCGCGGCTCAGTTCGACAGCCGTCTCGAGCAGGATCAGCGCGCGGCGAGCGTCGCCATCGGCGCTGTCGGCGATGCGTTCGAACCAGGCCTCGGGAATCGCATCCGCTGCCTCGCCCATGCCGCGCTCAGGGTCGGTCAGCGCCCGCTTCAGCAAGTCACCGATCGCTGCGGCATCAAGCGAGCGCAGCACGAACACGCGCAGCCGGCTGAGCAGTGCACCGTTCAGTTCGAAGCTCGGGTTCTCGGTGGTGGCGCCGATCAAGGTGACGGTGCCGTCCTCGACATAGGGCAGCAGCGCGTCCTGCTGGCTCTTGTTGAAGCGGTGGATCTCGTCGATGAACAGCACGGTGCGTCGCGGCGGCTTCGCATTGCGCTCCATCTGGGCGTTGACCATCGCCTCGCGGATGTCCTTCACGCCGGCCATCACTGCGGAAAGCGTCAGGAACTGCGCTTCCGAGTGGTTGGCGATCAGCCGCGCCAGCGTGGTCTTGCCGACCCCGGGCGGCCCCCAGAACACGATCGACGGAATGCGCCCGGATTCCATCGCCACCCGCAGCGGCGAACCGGGGCCGAGCACATGGGCCTGGCCGACGACCTCATCAAGCGTGCGTGGCCGCATCCGCTCGGCCAGTGGCGCATAGGCATTCACCGGCGTTCGCGGCGCCAGCCGGGATCAGCGCAGCGCCGGCGCACCATCGCCATCGACGATCTCGGTGCCCTTCGGCGGCGTGAACTGGAACTGCGCGGCGTCGATCGGCTTGTTGGTCGCGACATTGCTGAACTTCACTTCCGACGATCCGCCGATCGGGTCCTGGAAACGCATCCGCAGCGGTGCGCCGGCCTTGTCGATCGACAGCTCGATCGATTTGAAATCGCCGTCCTTCGCCTTCGGCAGCAGGCGCACGACGCGCGCTTCACCGTCGCCGCCGCCGTCCTGCACGACGAAAGCCTCGGTCAGCCCCCCACGCTGCGACAGCAGCGCCGCCGGCGTGCCGGCCAGCGCCGATTTCGCGTTGCGGACCGTGGCCTGGTTGAGATCCGGATCGTAGGCCCAGAGCTTGGCGCCATCGCAGATCGACAACTGCTCGTAGGGCTTCTCATAGGCCCAGCGGAACCGGCCGATATCGGTCTTGGCGCCGGCGGTCGGGCGCGACAGCAGGAAACGGCCGCTGGAGCGGGCCGTGACCGCGCCATGCTCGTCGGTCTGGGTCTGGTCGAAGCGCGCCTCGAAGGTCTGCACGCCATCGACGAAACGCTTCAGCGTGTCCTGCACGGTATCGGCCTGCACAGCCAGCGCCGTGCAGAAGGGAATCGACAGCAGCAATCTCGACAGTCTGGACATGGCCCGAGCAACCCAGGCGCCGTTGCGGCGCGACGTGCGGAAATTATCGCTTGGATGCTGAAGCGCCGCTGAGCGCGGGCATCGGAGTCGCGGCGCTCCAACGAGAAAAGGCCCGCGAGCGGGCCTTTTCAGATGCACAGGGACGGTGCCGTGCGCCTTACTTCGCCTCGAGGATTTTCTTGAGGTTGTCGAGACCCGCGGTGTAGACGCCTTCGATGGTCGTGGTTGCCGCCGCGTCGTCCTTGCCGGCTGCCGGCGTCGGGCTGGTATCGGCACGCTTGAAGGTGCTCGACCAGGTGGCGATCGCCTTACCGCTGGCGTCGGTGGTCACCGCGAACGTCGAGCTGTAGGCCGTCACCGGCAGCACACCCTCGACGATCTCGTAACGGTAGGTCTTGCCGGCCTCATCGAAGGCGGTGAGCTTTTCCTTGATCGTCGCCGGCGCGTCACCGGCCAGGGTCAGCAGGCGCACGGCGCCGACGGTGTTGTTGCTGCCTTCGACGATTTCGGTCTTGGCGACGGCCGGGTGCCAGCCGTTCAGGTTGTTGAAGTCGCGCGCTTTCATCCACACCGCGTCGGCCGGCGCATCGATGGCCACCGACTTGATCACCGTCAGCACAGCGGCTTCGGCCGGCGCGGCAGCGGGTGCTGCAGCGGCAGCTTCGGCCGGTGCGGCCGCTTCCGGGGCCGGTGACGGCTTGCAGCCAGCAGCGAAAACGGAAACCAGCGTGACGGCAGCAGCGATCTGAATCGACTTCATGGATGCCTCCTCTCGAGCCTTGTGACGGTTCTGTGGTCTGCAGGATGACGGCGCGATCCGGGCCTGCCGGTTGCGCAGCGCGCCGTAATCTGACATAGCAGTCGGTGCTGCGGTAGCAGGACGAACGCCCGGCTGCCGCGGCGCCGGCGCGCCTCAGTCGCGGCCGCCGGGGATCAGGATTTCGCGATTGCCACCGGGGCCGCTGGGGCCGACGATGCCGGCCGCTTCCATCTGCTCGACCATCCGCGCAGCGCGGTTGTAGCCGATCGACAGCCGCCGCTGAACCCAGGACACACTGGCCTTGCGGGTCTCCATGACCACCTGCACGGCCTTGTCGTACAGCGGGTCCGCCTCGGCATCGCCAGCCGAAGGCTCGGGTGCGGCGCGCTCTTCCGGCTCGCCGGCGGTGATGTCCGGGATATAGTTCGGCTCGCCGACCTGCTTGAGGTAGGCCACGACCTTGTGCACCTCGTGGTCGTCGACGAAGGCGCCGTGCAGACGCTGGATGCGGCTGGCGCCGACCGGGCGATACAGCATGTCGCCGTGACCGAGCAGGGTTTCGGCGCCCATCTCGTCGAGGATCGTGCGGCTGTCGATGCGGCTGGCCACCTGGAAGGCAACGCGGCTCGGGATGTTGGCCTTGATCAGGCCGGTGATGACGTCGACGCTTGGCCGCTGCGTCGCCACGATCAGGTGGATGCCGGCGGCGCGCGCCTTCTGCGCGATGCGGGCGATCAGCTCTTCGACCTTCTTGCCGACCACCATCATCATGTCCGCCAGCTCGTCGATGACGATGACGATGTGCGGCATCGGCTCCAGCGCCGGGCCCAGCACCGGGCCATCCAGCTCGGCATCGGCGAACAGGTCGGGAAGGTTCGACAGCGGGTCGGTGATCGGCTCGCCGGCGTCGATGCCGTCCTGCACCTTCTTGTTCATGCCGGCGAGGTTGCGCACGCCGAGCGCCGACATCAGCCGATAGCGCCGCTCCATCTCGTTGACGCACCAGCGCAAGGCGTTGGCGGCGTCCTTCATGTCGGTGACCACTGGCGTCAGCAGGTGCGGAATCCCTTCGTAGACCGACAGCTCGAGCATCTTCGGATCGATCAGGATCAGGCGCAGCTGGTCGGCCGTGGCCTTGAACAGCATCGACAGGATCATCGCGTTGATCGCCACCGACTTGCCCGAGCCGGTGGTGCCGGCGACCAGCAGGTGCGGCATCTTGGCCATGTCGACCGCGACCGGATTGCCGGCAATGTCCTTGCCCATGCCCATGGTCAGCGGCGACGGCGCGCTGGTGTAGGCGGTCGACGCGAGGATTTCCGACAGGCTGACCATCTCTCGCTTCTGGTTCGGGATCTCCAGGCCGATGACGCTCTTGCCTTCGATGACTTCGACGACGCGCACCGAGGCCACCGACATCACGCGCGCCAGATCGCGCGAAAGGTTGGTGATCTGCGAACCCTTGACGCCAGACGCCGGCTGCAGCTCGAAGCGGGTAATCACCGGGCCCGGCATCGCATCGACAACAGTGCCCTTGACGCCGAAGCTGGCCAGATGGCGCTCCAGTTCGCGCGACAGCCGGTCGATCTCGTCAGCGGTATAGCGGCGACCGCCGGGCTTCGGCGGGTCGAGCAGGTACAGCGGTGGCAGCGGTTCGCCGTTGAACACCGGCGGCGGCACGGCATCCGGCTTGGCCGGCTTCTTCGGCTTGACCATCACCAGCGTGGTGTCGGCGACGGCCGGAGCCATGCCGGGCGGCTTCGGTGCCATGTCGACCGCCGCCGGCGCATCCGCCAGCCAAGGCGGGCTGTCGCTCGCGTCTGCAGGCGCGATCCGCACGGCTGGCGCCGGCGTGTCGATGCCATCAACGTCGTCGATATCATCATCGCCGGCCGCATCGGCCGCCGGCGGCAGCGGATGACCGAAGTCGGCGGCGAAGCGGGCATGGGCCTCGTCATGCTCGGCAGCGGCATCGGCTGCAGGCAATGCCGCACCGATCAGCGAGGGCTGACGGTCCGGCGGCAGGTCGAGCGGCAGATCCAGATCCGGCGTGGTACGCGCCAGTTCCACCTTCGGCTTGCGCCGGCGGGCTTCGCGCGGCGGCTCGGCCAGCGACTGGTCCGGATCGGCCGGCGGCAACTCGTCGGCATCGTCGCGGCGGCCGAAGCGCCCGAACAGGGCCAGCGTGCGGCTGCCGATTGCATCGAGCACGCTGAGCCAGGAAAAGATCATCGCCAGCGGCAGCGCCACGACGAACAGGGTCAGCAGCAGCAGCGTTGCGCCGAGCGGATTAAGCACACTGGTCAGCCCCTGGCCGAGCAGGCTGCCGGCGATCCCGCCACCGCCTTGCGGCAAGCCCAGGCTGACGCCGCCGTACAGCGCGGCAAGGCCGGCCAGACTCAGCGCCGATACAAACCAGGCCGTCACCCGCACGCCCAGCGGCAGGTGCAGCGGCGCATCGAAGCCGCGGTAGGCGCGCGATCCCAGCCACAGCACGGCGAATGGCGACAGGTAGGCGACCAGGCCGACGCTGCTGAGCAGACCGTTGGCGATCCAGGCGCCTGCCATGCCGACCAGATTGCGCGTGCTGCTGCCGACGCCGGACGACGACAGGCCGGGATCGTCAGCGCTGAAGCTCAGCAGCGCGACCAGCAGGAACAGCGATACGCCAACGCTGCCCAGCAGGGCCGCTTCGTTCGGCAGGCGTTCGATCCAGGTGGCATCGGCTGCGGGTGCACCCGCAGCGCCCTTGCGCGGCAGCGGCTGCGCGGCTTGCTTCTTGCTTCCGAAGCGAAAGAATCGAGCGATCGAGGGCACGGCAAACAGGCGTCGGGGGTGGTTTGAGTATACCAGCCGCCTCCGCGCCTTCCGGGCACCGACGAGAGGGCAGGAATCACCACCCGGACGCACTTGAAAACGTGGATGGAAGCGTCACTCTTACGACAGTTCAATCACTTATCGAGAGGCTTGGTCATGACGATGGAAGTGCGTCATTTCGTGCTCGCCCCTGACGGCGCCATTCGCGAGTTTTCGCCCGAGGAAGCGGCGCTGATCGCCGCCGGCTCGAACAAGTTGCCGGAATTCGCGGAGCGGCGCGTCCGCTACCTGCAGGTGTCGTGGGACGACGAGGCCGCCGCCGAGATGAAGATCCAGACGGCCGGCGCGGCGATCAAGTTCGATGCCGACGGCCGGCTGGCCGAAGCGGCGCCGCCGTCGGAAGAGGAAAAGATCTCCCGCTTCGAGCACGACACCTGCGTGCAGTGGGCGCTGCGCGGGGCCGAGGTGGCGTCGCTGACGTTCCACTAGACGGACTCCGCTTCCGGCTGTCATCCGCCGCCCGCCGCGTCATGCGCGTCCGGCATCTCGACAGTGCTGCCGCCTTGCCGGCCGCACAATGGGACGCGCTGTTCCCGTCCGGCTATCCGTTCACGCGCCACGCCTTTCTGGCGGCGCTGGAGGCGCATCGCTGCGTCGGCGCCGAACAAGGCTGGACGCCCTGCCACGCGGTGCTGAGCGATGAGCAGGGGATCGCGGCGGCGGTGCCGCTGTACCTGAAGTCCCACTCCTACGGCGAGTTCGTGTTCGACTTCGCCTGGGCCGATGCCAGCCGGCGCATCGGCCGGCCGTATTATCCGAAGCTGATCTCGGCCATTCCGTTCACGCCGTGCACCGGCCCCAGGATCGGCGCGCGCGACGAGTCCGCGCGGCAGTGGATGGCCAAGCAATTGCCGGCACTGGCCGGCAGCGGCGGCCTGTCGGGCATCCACGCGCTGTTCGTCGATGACCGCGATTTCGCGGCTTGCGCCGCCGCCGGCATGGTCGAGCGCCATGACGTGCAGTTCCATTGGTACAACGCCGGCTATGCGGATTTCGGGGCCTTCCTCGCCACCTTCAGCAGCGACAAACGCAAGAAAATCCTGCGCGAGCGACGGCGGATCGTCGAAGCCGGCATCCGCTTCGAGCACCGCGCCGGCCATGAACTGGACGAGTCCGGCTGGCGGCAGGTCTATCGCCTGTACGCCAACACCTATGCCGAGCGCGGCCAGTACCCGTACCTGACACAGGATTTCTTTCTCGACTACGGGCGACAGCCCGACACCGCCGTTAGACTCGTGTTGGCATACACGGGGGCGGAGATGGTGGCAGTCGCGATCCTGCTGCGCGGTGGCGACACGCTCTACGGGCGTCACTGGGGTGCGGCCGAGCACTACAACGGTCTGCATTTCGAGACCTGCTACTACCAGGGCATCGACTACTGCATTCGCGAGGGGCTTCGGCATTTCGACGCCGGCGCGCAGGGCGAACACAAGCTGGCGCGCGGCTTCATTCCGCAGATCACCCGTTCGGCGCACTGGCTGGCCGACACTCGATTGTTCGACGCAGTCAGCGACCATCTGCAGCGCGAGCGAGACTACGTCGGCGAGCGCGAAGCGCTGCTCGACGCCCATTCGCCGTACAAGCGCGACCGCCGCGCCGACGTTCCGGAAGTCTGAGGCATGGATAATCCCGTCCGCCTGCACTGGCTCGATCCGGACGATCCGAACCAGGCGTTCCCCGCGCCGCATCGCGCCATGCGCGATCCGAACGGCCTGCTGGCGATCGGCGGCGACTTGTCGGTGACGCGCCTGCTGCGCGCCTACGCCACCGGCATCTTCCCCTGGTACAACCCGAACGAGCCGATCCTCTGGTGGTGTCCAGACCCGCGCGCCGTGCTGGAGCCCGAGTCCTTCCACGTGTCTCATTCGCTGGAAAAGCGCATTCGCAAGCCGGACTACGCGGTGAGCCTCGATCGTGCCTTTTCCGATGTGCTCGACGGCTGTACGGCCAGCCGTCGCGGCAGCCAGGGGACCTGGCTCGGACCGGACATGAAGCGCGCCTACCGCGAGCTGTTCGAAGCCGGGCACGCCCATTCGGCGGAAGTCTGGCGGCACGGGCGTCTGGTCGGCGGCTTGTATGGCGTGGCGCTCGGCCGGACCTTCTTCGGCGAATCGATGTTTTCGGTGGAAACCGATTGCTCGAAGCTGGCGCTGTACTGGCTGTGCCAGCAGCTGAAGGCCTGGTCGTTCGAACTGATCGACTGCCAGATCGCTTCCCAGCATCTGCGAACGCTGGGGGCTACCGAAATCCCGCGCGACCGTTTCCTGTCCCGGCTGCGCGCGTCGGTACAGCAGCCGTCGCGAACCGGCAGCTGGTGCTACGAGATCGCAGTGCCGAGCGATCCGCTGCATCGCAGCGGGATGGTCGAGGCATGACCATGCAGAGTCTCCGGCTACTGATGGGCAGCGCCCACGCCTGCGGTTATCTCGAAGATCGGCACGCCCGCAGCGCTTTCGTCGACCCGGCGTTTCCGCTCGACCCCGGCGTCTACGGCGCGCTGCTCGACCAGGGTTTCCGGCGCAGCGGCGATTACGCCTACCGACCGATGTGCATGAACTGCCGGGCGTGCCAGTCGGCACGCATCCTCAGTCAGGAATTCGTTCCCGATCGTGCCCAGCGTCGCTGCTGGCAACGCAACCAGGATCTGCAACTGTCGATCACGCTGCGCCTGACCGACGAGCACTACGCGCTGTATAGGCGCTATCTGGCGGCCCGCCACCAGAATGGCGGCATGGACCCGGAAGACGCCGATGCCTTCCGCGAATTCCTTGCCTGCGGCTGGGGGGCGACCGAATTCTGGGAGTTCCGCCTCGCCCAGGAGCTGGTCGCGGTGGCCGTCATCGACCGGGTTCCGCAAGGCTTGTCGGCGGTCTACACGTTCTTCGACCCGAACCGGACATCGCGCGGCCTCGGCACCTACGCGATCCTGAGCCAGATCGACCGTGCCCGCGCCGAATCCCTGCCGCACGTCTATCTCGGCTACTGGGTGTCCGGCAGCGCCAAGATGGATTACAAGCGCCGCTTCCAGCCGCTGGAGGTGCTGCGCGGCGGACATTGGCAGCGTCTGGAAAATGAATGAAATCCTTGCATTGCTACTCTGAGGACGTTCCCGGATAATGCCGCGTCCTTTCAAGACCCCCCTGGTTGTCAACCTGATGGCAAAAGAAGATCACATCGAGATGCCCGGCATCGTCGCCGAAACACTTCCGAACACGACGTTCCGCGTCAAACTCGAAAACGGTCACATCGTCACCGCGCACATCTCGGGGCGCATGCGTAAGAACTACATCCGCATCCTGACCGGCGACAAGGTCACCGTGCAGCTCACGCCTTACGACCTGACCAAGGGCCGGATCACCTTCCGCGACAAGTGACCGCAACGCTTCGCCGTGCGGTCATCCCGGCAAAAATCGGGCTCCAGTGAGCCCCATGTCGACTGACTAACGCAGCCCCGTCGCCGACGACCCAGCCGGAGACGGCGGCCAAGAAAAAGCCCGCTTTCGCGGGCTTTTTCGTTTCAGCGCCGGGTTCTCAGGCCGGCTCGGCCGTCGGTGCCGCCTTCTCGCGCGCTTCGATCTCGAAACCGATCTTGCCGTCGTCGGTGACATTGACGGTGACGCGGCCACCATGGGCGAGCTTGCCGAACAGCAGCTCCTCGGCCAGCGGGCGCTTGATGTTTTCCTGGATCACGCGCGCCATCGGCCGGGCGCCCATCTTCACGTCGTAGCCGTGCTCGCACAGCCAGTCGCGGGCTTCCGGCTCGACTTCCATCGTCACGTGCTTGGCCGCCAGCTGTTCCTCGAGCTGCATCAGGAACTTGTCGACCACTCGGGTGATTTCCGTCTTGCCGAGCGGCGCGAACGGGATGATCGCGTCGAGGCGGTTGCGGAACTCTGGCGAGAAGCCGCGGCGGATCACTTCCAGCGCGTCAGTCGTGTGGTTCTGCTCGGTGAAGCCGATGCCGCGCCGCGACGATTCCTCGGCACCGGCGTTGGTGGTCATGATCAGGATCACGTTGCGGAAATCCGCCGCGCGGCCGTTGTTGTCGGTCAGCGTGCCGTGATCCATAACCTGCAGCAGCAGGTTGAAGACATCCGGATGCGCCTTCTCGATTTCATCGAGCAGGACCACCGAATGCGGATGCTTGATGACCGCTTCCGTCAGCAGACCGCCCTGATCGAAGCCGACATAACCCGGAGGTGCACCGATCAGGCGCGACACCGTGTGCCGCTCCATGTACTCGGACATGTCGAAGCGGATCAGTTCGATGCCGAGCTGGCTGGCCAGCTGGCGCGTGACCTCGGTCTTGCCGACACCGGTCGGACCGGCAAGCAGGAAGTTGCCGATCGGCTTGTCGGGATTGCCCAAACCCGAGCGCGACAGCTTGATGCACGAAGCCAGGGTTTCGACCGCGTTGTCCTGGCCGAAGATCACCAGCTTCAGATCGCGTTCGAGCGTGGCCAGGCGATCCTTGTCGTTGCTCGACACCGACTTCGGCGGGATGCGCGCGATCTTGGCGACGGTTTCCTCGATGTCGCGGACCTGCACGGTCTTGCGGCGCTTGGCTTCCGGCAGCAGGCGCAGCCGAGCGGCGGCCTCGTCGATGACGTCGATCGCCTTGTCCGGCAGGTGGCGGTCGGTGATGTGCTTCGCCGCCAGTTCCACTGCGCTCTTGATTGCGCCGCTGGTGAAGTGCACCTGGTGGTGCTCTTCGAAACGCGCCCGCAGGCCTTCGAGGATCTGGATGGTTTCCGGCACGCTCGGTTCCGGCACGTCGACCTTCTGGAAGCGCCGCGACAGCGCGCGATCCTTCTCGAAGATGCCGCGGTATTCCTGGTAGGTGGTCGAGCCGATGCAGCGCAGCTCGCCGTTGGCCAGCATCGGCTTCAGCAGGTTGGAAGCATCCATCACGCCACCGGAGGCCGCACCGGCGCCGATGATCATGTGAATCTCGTCGATGAACAGGATCGCGCCCGGCGTGCGGGCCAGTTCCTGGATCACGCTCTTGAAGCGCTTCTCGAAATCGCCGCGGTACTTGGTGCCGGCGATCAGGGAGCCGAGGTCGAGGCTGAACACGATGCCGTCCTTCAGCAGTTCCGGCACCTTGCCTTCGGTGATCAGCCAGGCGAGGCCTTCGGCAATCGCGGTCTTGCCGACGCCGGCTTCGCCGACCAGCAGCGGGTTGTTCTTGCGCCGACGGCAGAGCGTCTGCATGACGCGCTCCATCTCGTGCGCGCGGCCGATCAGCGGATCGATCTGGCCCTTCTGCGCACGTTGGTTGAGGTTGACCGCGAACTGCTCGAGCGCCGACTTGCCCGCACCCTTGCCGGTGTCGTCCTTGTCGTCGACCTCGTTCTGCTGTTCCTGCGGCGCCGCCGGCTGGTTGTTCTTGGCGATGCCGTGGCTGATGTAGTTGACGACGTCCAGCCGCGTCACGCCCTGCTCGTTGAGCAGGAACACCGCGTGGGTGTCCTTCTCGGCGAACAGCGCGACCAGCACGTTCAGAGTCGACACACGCTTCTTGCCCGACGCCTGGACGTGATAGATGGCCCGCTGCAGCACGCGCTGGAACGACAGCGTCGGCTGCACTTCCTGGTTGCCGCCGGCGTCCTTGTTCGAGTGGATGTTCTGCGCGATGTACTCGCGCAGGCCGCCCTCGAGCTTGTCGAGGTCGCCGCCGCTGGCGGTCAGCACTTCGCTGACGTTGGAGTCGGACAACAGGGCCAGCAGCAGGTGTTCGACGGTCAACAATTCATGGCCGTCACTGCGGGCTGCGAGGAACGCTGCATCAAGGGCTTTCTGCAATTCGTCGCTGAGCATGGTCACTTCCTGAAAAGGGCTGAACGGTACTCTGGGGCCGGACTCAAGGCTTTACCAGACCATCATGCATCGTCTCTGCACGAATTTGGAACACGCAAAACCCGCACCACGATCCATCGCAGAAAGCCGACTCCGACGCCTTTGCTGCGGCCGGCGGTGACCGTCGCCGGATGCGGCCGTCAAACGGTATTGCTGGCGGTGGCGAGTGCGCCGGCAGTGCATCGATCCGGCGCTCACGGGACGTCGATGTGATGCAAATCAACCACCCCGGTGCTGACTGAACAGCAGCGGGCGACGGAAATCCGTCGCCATGCGGGCGTCAGATTGATGTCGGACGCAGGCGACGCCGACGGGGCCAGCCGGTAAGGCGGCTATCGAACGAGCTGAAGAAGAGAGAGCAACGTCGACGAAGGCGACGGGACAGCAACCAGGGCCCGCAATCTGGCGCTCAGACCTTTTCCATCACCGTCAGCAGCGGGTGGTGGCTCTTGCGCGCGAAGCTGTTGACCTGGGCAACCTTGGTCTCGGCGATCTCCGCCGGGAAGATGCCGGCGGTGCCGCGTCCGGCCTGGTGCACCTGCAGCATGATCTGCACGGCCTGCTCGCGGGAATGATGAAAGAACGTTTGCAGTACCTGCACGACGAATTCCATCGGCGTGAAGTCGTCGTTGATCATCACCACCTTGTACAACGGCGGCTGCTGCAGCCGCGGCTTGGCCTCGTCGACGACGAGTCCGGTGCCGGAATCCGAATCAGGACGTGAGTTTCGATCAGCCATGCGGCGCAGTGTACCGAATTGCGGACAGTGGCCGCTGCCCGTCCCGACCGTCGATCGACCGCCGACGGAGCCGCCAGGACGGCGCGTTGAACCGGCATCGGACCCGCTTGCCGGATTGCTCCCGCCGGTCACAAAGCCCCGTTATCATGCTGGCAATGGCTACATTTTCCCCGTCAAGACTCCAAGCGCTGCCCGGCCGCGTGCCGGCCTTGACTGCCCGTTATGGTCGACGGCTGCCGGAACTGGCCAGCGTGGTGCTGGTCGTGGTGATCGCGAAGCTGGCGGCCGAGCTGGTCTGGGCGCTGGTTCCGGCGCCGGCCGATGCGGCCTGGCAACCGCCGCCGGCGCAGGCTGCAGTCACGGCAACCCGGCGCGGCGTCGACCTCAATGCGATCGGCAATGCCCACCTGTTCGGCCAGTACACCGCGCCTGCGGCACCGGCGCTCGCCGACCTGGCCGCCGCACCGGACACCCAGCTGAATCTGACCCTGCTCGGCATCCTGTCGAACGGCCGCAACGACAAGGACAGCCGCTCGCGAGCGCTGATCGCCTCGCAGGGTGGCGACGAACAGCCGTACGCCGTTGGCGATGACGTGTCGCGCGGCGTGCAGCTCACTGCGATCTTCCCCGACCGCGTCATCCTCAACCGCAACGGCAAGCTGGAAACGCTGCGGCTGGACAAGGACAGCACCAGCAGCCTGACCGGCGCGCCGATCGACCAGTTGCAGACAGCGCCCGAGCAGAACGTCGACGGCAGCGCCGCCGAATCGCTGTCGCAGATCCGTTCGCAGCTGCTTGAAGACCCGTCGAAAGTGGCCGATTACATCCGCGTGCAGCCGGTCAACAGCGGCAACGGGCTGACCGGCTACCGCATCTACCCGGGCCGCGACCGCTCGGTGTTCGCGGCCGCCGGCCTGCGTCCGGGCGATGTCGTGACCGCCGTCAACGGCATGGCGCTGAACGATCCGGCGCGCTCGCTGCAGATGCTGAACGAGCTGAGCCAGAGCAGCCAGATCAATCTCACGGTCGATCGCGGCGGCCAGCCGCAAAGCTTCAGCATCAATCTCGAATAGCTGTCCCCGACTCCATGGCGCGCCTTGCGGCAGCCGCACCCGAAGCCCGTTCGACCTCGACATGAACTCACGCAAGACCCTGAAACGCGCCGTGCTGAGCAGCGCCATCGCGGCGCTGGTCGCCGCCACCGGCGCGGCCTCGATCGCACAGGCGGCCCGCAGCCGCGGCGCCGAGGTGACGCTGAACCTGAAGGACGCGGAAATCTCCACGCTGATCGCCACCGTCAGCGAGGTCACCGGCAAGAACTTCATCGTCGACCCGCGCGTGCGCGGCAAGGTCACCGTGGTGTCGTCGAGCCCGATGGATGCGGCCGGCGTCTATGAAACCTTCCTCGCCGTGCTGCAGGTGCAGGGCTTCGCGGCGATCCCGGCTGGCGATGCGATCAAGATCGTGCCGGAAACCAACGCCCGTACCGACGGCGGCGGCCTGATCTCCAGCGGTCGCGGCGTGCCGCTCGACGAGATCGTCACCCACGTCTATTCGGTGCAGAACGTGTCGGCCTCGCAGCTGGTGGCGATCCTGCGGCCGCTGATTTCGCAGAGCGGTCACTTCGCGGCCTACGCAGGCAACAACTCGCTGATCATTTCCGACCGCGCGGCCAACGTCACCCGCATCGAACGGCTGATCGCCCAGATCGACCAGAGCGGTGACCGCGAGATCGACGTCATCAAGCTCGAGAACGCGGCCGCCGGCGATGTCGTGCGCATCCTCACCACGCTGGCCCAGGCGGCCAAGCAGGCCGATCCGACCGCGCAGGCGGGTTCGGTGATCGCCGACGAACGCAGCAACAGCGTGCTGATCAGCGGCGAGAAGAGCGAGCGCGGCCGCATGGCCGACATCGTCCGCCGGCTCGACATGCCGGGACCGAGCGGCGGCGACACCCAAGTGTTCTACCTGAACTACGCCAGCGCCGAGAACCTTGCGCCGATTCTCGAAGGCTATGCCCAGGCTGCGGCCGCCACCGCCCGGACGCCGGCCGCCGCCAGCGCCGCCGGCGGTGCCGCGCCGGCCGCCGCAGCCTCGTCCGGTGGTGGCGCCAACGGCACCCGGGTGATCGCCGACAAGGACACCAATTCGCTGGTCGTGACCGCCGGCCCGAAGGAAATGCTGGCGATCCGCAACGTCATCAACCAGCTCGACATCCGCCGCCGCCAGGTGCTGGTCGAAGCGATCATCGCTGAGGTCAGCCAGACCAAGGCCAGCGAACTGGGCCTCGACTACGCCGCCTACAACCCGAAGGTCGGCGCGATCACCGGCATCCTCAACCAGTCGACGCAGGGCGCGCTGTCGACGCTGGCCAGCGCTGGCGCCAGCGCCGCGACGACCGCCGCCACCGGCGGCACCAGCACCATCCTGTCGGCCGCCGCCTCGCTGATCGGCTCCGGCGCCACCGCCGGTGGTGGCGGCTTCACCAAGGGCGGCTCGTTCTTCGGCGTGCTGCTGCGGGCGCTGGCCTCGGATGGCGACACCAACATCCTGTCGACGCCGCAACTGACCACGCTCGACAACGAGGAAGCCAAGCTCAGCGTCGGCCAGGAAGTGCCGTTCCTGACCGGCAGCTTCTCGAATACCGGCGGCGGCGCCACCAATGGCGCGGTCAACCCGTTCCAGACCATCGAACGCAAGGAAGTCGGCCTGAAGCTGGGCATCACCCCGACGATCAACGAGAACAGCGGCCTGAAGCTGAAGATCGACCTCGAAAGCTCCGGCATCGCCAGCGGCGGCGCCGGCACCGCCAGCCTGATCACCAACAAGCGCACGGTGACCAATTCGGTGTCGGTGGAAGGCGACCAGATCCTGTTCATCGGCGGCCTGATCGATAACCAGCTGACCGACTCGCAGAGCCGCATCCCGCTGCTGTCGAGCATTCCGGTGCTCGGCAACCTGTTCAAGTCGCGCTCGGTCCGCAAGGCCAAGACCAACCTGATGATCTTCATCCATCCGGTGATCCTCGACGACCGCACCGAGGCCGACTACTACACCCGCAAGCGCTACGACGGCGTGCGCAACGCCGAGGTGCGGGCCGCCCAGGGCGCGGTGCCGCTGATCGGCGGCGCCCGGCCGGTGCTGCCGCAGTTCGACAGCTACGAGCCGTACGCCAAGCCGGCCGAGACGCCGCCGCTGGAGGTGGTGCCGCCGGCACCGGCTGACGCCACCGCGCCGACCCCGTAAGCCCGCCGGAACGATGGCCATGGATGCTGTCAGCAACGCCCTGCGCCGACCGCCGTTCGCGTTCGCCAAGCGCCACGGGCTGATCGTGTCGACCGATCTCGGCGACACCGTCGAACTCGTCTGCCGGCCCGGCGTCAGCCTCGATGCCGTGCAGGAAGCGCGGCGCTTCGTGCGTCGCCCGGTGAAGCTGAAGGCTGTCAGCCTCGAGGAATTCGACGCGCTGCTGCAGCGCACCTACGAAGGCCAGACCGGCGCCAGCGCGGCGCTGGCCGACGGCCTGGAAGAAGACAAGGCCGATCTCGATTCGCTGTCGGCCGCGCTGGCCGAAGCGCAGGACCTGCTGGAGTCCGACGACGACGCGCCGATCATCAAGTTCATCAACGGCCTGCTGGTCGAGGCGATCAAGGACAACGCCTCCGACATCCACATCGAGACCTTCGAGACCCGGGTGACGGTGCGCTTCCGCATCGACGGCGTGCTGCGCGAAATCCTCAACCCGCCGCGTTCGCTGGCGCCGAAGATCATTTCGCGCGTCAAGATCATGGCCAAGCTGGACATCGCCGAAAAGCGCCTGCCGCAGGACGGCCGCATCAGCCGCGCGTTCGGCGGCCGCAAGGTCGACGTGCGTGTGTCGACCATTCCGACCGGCGCCAATGCCGAGCGCGTGGTCATGCGTATTCTCGACAAGCAGGCCGAGCGCCTGGATCTCGAACAGCTGGGCTTGGGTCCGGTGCAGACCGCGACCCTGAAGCGGATCATCAACCGGCCGTACGGCATCATGCTGGTCACCGGCCCGACCGGCTCCGGCAAGACCACCACGCTGTACTCGGCGCTGTCGACCCTGAACGACCGCAGCCGCAACATCATGACCGTCGAGGACCCGATCGAGTACTACATCGACGGCGTCGGCCAGACCCAGGTCAACCTCAGGGTCGAGATGACCTTCGCCAAGGGCCTGCGCGCGATCCTGCGTCAGGACCCGGACGTGGTGATGGTCGGCGAAATCCGCGATCTCGACACCGCGCAGATCGCCGTGCAGGCCTCGCAGACCGGCCATCTGGTGATGTCGACCTTGCACACCAACACCGCCGTCGGCGCCGTGACCCGCCTGCGCGACATGGGCGTGGAGCCGTACCAGCTGTCGTCATCGCTGGTCGGCCTGATGGCACAGCGCCTGGTGCGCACACTGTGCAAGCACTGCAAGACGCCGTACACGCCCAAGCAGGCGGAACTGGAGCAGCTCGGCGTGCCGGAGCGGACCGATCTGGTGCTGTACAAGCCGGTCGGCTGTCCGCTGTGCCGGCATACCGGCTACGCCGGCCGCAGCGGCATCCACGAGATCATCGAAGTCGATCGCCGGCTAGAGTCGCTGATCCACGACAACGCGTCGGAGCAGATTCTCGAGGCCGCTGCCCGCGAGCGCACGCCGGGCATCCTGCAGTCCGGGCGCAACAAGGTGATCGCCGGCGAAACCACGCTGAGCGAAGTGCTGCGCGTCACCATCGAGGAATGATCGCGGCGGTCCGTGCCGGCTGCCGCGCCTCGCTTTCCGCCTTCCGCTTCCCGCCGCCGCCCGCGCCCTGAGCCATGTCCGCCTACGAATACAGCGCCCTCGATGCCCGCGGCAAACAGGTCAAGGGCCTGATCGAGGGCGACACCCAGCGCCAGGTCCGGCAAAGCCTGCGCGAGCGCGGCCTGACACCGCTGGAAATCCGCGAAGTCGCCGACAAGGCGGTCAAGGCCGCGAGCGCCGGCGGCTTCTCGATGAACCGTGGCGGCAGCTTCAATTCCACCGAGCTGTCGCTGTTCACCCGCCAGCTGGCGACCCTGATCCGCTCCGGCCTGCCGCTGGACGAGGCGCTGGCGGCGGTGTCCCAGCAGAGCGAATCCAAGCGCGTGCAGCGGGTCACGCTCGGCGTGCGCTCGCGGGTCACCGAAGGCAACAGTCTGGCCAAGGCGCTCGGCGATTTCCCGGCTGCATTCCCACCGCTGTTCCGCGCCACGATCGAGGCCGGCGAATCGGCCGGCAAGCTGGATTCGGTGCTGGAACGTCTGGCCGACTACGCCGAACGCTCGCAGGCGATCCGCAGCAAGGTGATGCTCGCCACCTTCTATCCGGCGATCCTGACCTTCGTCGCGATCGGTGTGATCGCGCTGCTGATGGCCTACGTGGTGCCGAAGGTGGTCGGCGTGTTCGACTCCATCGGCGCCGATCTGCCGCCGCTGACCAAGGGCCTGATCGCCACCAGCGACTTCCTGCAGGCCTGGGGCCTCGGCATCTTCATGGCGCTGATCCTCGGCTTCCTGGTCTTCAAGCAGGCACTGAAGAGCGACAACTTCCGCCGCAAGTTCCACCTCTGGGTGCTGCGCCTGCCGCTGATCGGCCGCCTCGCCCGCGGCGCCAACACCGGCCGCTTCATGCGCACGCTGGGCATCCTGTTCGGTTCCGGCGTGCCGATCCTCGATGCCATGCGGATCGGCAGCCAGGTGGTCGAGAACCTGCCGATGAAGGAAGCGATCGACGCCGCCGCCAAGCGCGTCCGCGAAGGCGCCAGCCTCAACAAGTCGCTGGCCGAAAGCCGGCTGTTCCCGCCGATCACCATGCACCTGATCGGCAGCGGTGAAGCCTCCGGCAAGCTCGACGAGATGCTCGACCGCGCCGCCGAAAACCAGGAGCGCGAGCTGGAAACGCTGATCGCCGCGCTGATGAGCCTGTTCGAACCGATCCTGATCCTGACCATGGGCTCGGTGGTGCTGCTGATCGTGCTGGCCATCCTGCTGCCGATCTTCAACCTGAACCAGCTGGTCCAGTAACCCCGCCCTCGTTCGGAGCGCTCCTTGCCGGGCGCTTGGGCCCCGCCGTGCCCGGTGCGTGCAGTCGCGACGCTCGCCGCCGTTGCCCGACGCCGTCCCGATCCCCGCCCCGACCGGCGGCCCTCGCGCGGACGACATCGGGAAGTTTTCACCTACTCGGCACGCACCCCGGACGGTAATTTCACCGCCTCGACACCGACAGCCGAAGCTTCGGCTGCCGGAAACATAAAGTCTGCCGGCACGGCGGCACCGCGACGACGGTCCCCGGCGGCAGGCGCACAAGAAACGTTCGTGCCGGCTGAGGGGAGGGAGCCACCGATGATGTCGCGATCGCTGTCGTTGACCGTGCTGGCAACGTTGCTGTCGAGCCCGGCGCTGCCGGCGTCGGCGCAGGACGCCCGTGGCGTGGTGATCAGCCAGTTCGCGACGCGCGGACCCGGAAGCCCCAGCGACGATTTCATCGAACTGTTCAACGCCGGCACCACACCGGTCGACCTGAACGGCTGGACCATCCGCAGCTGCTTCGGCAGCACTGCGGCCAGCTTCAACCTGCTGGGCACCATCGAAGGCAGCGTAATGCTGCCGCCACGTCGGTACTTCCTGCTCGGCGGGCCGGGCTACGCCCGCAGCACGCCCGCCGATGCCCCGATCAACCAGTTCGGGGAATTTCTGACCACCGCGTTTGCGGGCCGCTCCGGGATCCAGATTCTCGACGCGACCGGCGCCGTGCGTGACGGCATCGGCTCGCCGGTCTCCGTCGCCCAGCCGGCCGGCAGCCATTGCCGCGAAGGCGCCGGACGGGCGACCGTCAATACTGGCGTGGCCGACCTCGCCTACTACCGCCGCGTGGTCGGCGGCCAGCCGCAGGACAGCGACGACAACGCCGTCGATTTCCCGGGCGAGGCGATCGCCGCGAACCCGCGCAACCTCGCCAGCCCTGCCGCCCCGGCGGCTACGCCACGTCCGGCCGTGTCCTTGTCGACCAGCGCTGCGACGATCAGCGAAGGCGGCGGCGTCGCCACCATCACCGCCACCTTGTCGGCCGCGTTCACCGATCCCGTCACCATCGGCCTGCGGTTCGCCGAATTCGCCCGGAACGGCGTCGACTACTCGCCATCGGCAAGCACGATCCGCATCGCGCCCGGCGCCACCACCGGCAGCATCACGCTGACCGCCCGCGAAGACAGCGTGTTCGAAGGCGCGGAAACGATCGCTGTGCTGCTCGATACCCTGGACAACGCCGTGCGCGGTGCGCCGGACCGCGTCGGCGTGACCCTCGTCGACAACGAAGCCGTGCCGACCGTCGCCGGCGCGCGCATCTACCAGATCCAGGGCGCTGCCCATCGCTCGCCGCTGGTCGGCCAGACGGTCACCGAGGTGCCGGGCATCGTCACCGCAGTCGCCGCCGACGGCTTCTACCTGCAAGACCCGGATGGCGACGGCAACCCGGCCACTTCCGACGCGGTATTCGTCCGCACCGCAGGCGTGCCGACGGTCACGGTCGGCAGCCAGGTGGCGGTCAGCGGCCGGGTCAACGAGTTCCGTCCGGGCGGGCTGAACGGCCTGAACAATCTGTCGGTCACCGAAGTGGTGGCCAGCACGGTGGCGGCCAGCGCCTTCCCGTTCACCAACGGCACGGTGGCGGCCACCCTCATCGGCAGCGGCGGCCGAGTGCCGCCGGCCGAGGTCATCGACAACGACAGCGCCGGCAATCTCGAGACCAGTTCCACAGCGCTGTTCGATCCGGCCCAGGACGGCCTCGATTTCTTCGAAAGCCTCGAAGGCATGCGGGTGCAGGTCGACAACGCCCGGGTCATCGGCCCCAGCGACGGCGCCGGCAATCTCTGGGTGGTCGGCGACAATGGCGCCAACGCCACCGGCAGCAACGCCCGTGGCGGCCTGACGGCGACCGAGCGCAGCCCCGGCGTCATCGATGACAACCCCGAGCGCGTCCGCCTCAGCGGCGGCCTGCCCGGCATCGCGGGCCCGGTCGCCGACGTCGGCGACAGCCTGCCGCTGGCGCGCGGCGTGCTGAGCTACGACAACGGCAGCTACGCATTGCGCCTGACCGCCACCCCGGCCGTCACCCGCAACGCCCTGCCGGTGGACAGCAGCCGGATCGCGCCCGGCGGCAATCGCCTGAGCGTGGCCACCTACGCCCTCGGCGCTCTGGGCCCGGCGGAGACCGCGCGCATGGCGCGCATCGCCAGCCAGATCGTCAGTCGCCTCGGCGCACCGGATCTCGTCAACCTGAGTGGCATCGGGGACGACAGTGGTACCGCCGACGACGGCATCGTCACCGCCATGGCGACGATCCAGGGCCTGCTGAACGCGATCCGCTCGGCCGGCGGCCCGGCCTACGTCGCCGTGCAGATCGATCCGGGCAACAACGCCGACGGCGGCCCGCGTGGCGTCAATGGCCGCATCGTGCAGCTGTACAACCCGGCGCGGGTCAGCCCGAACCCGGGCGCCTTTGGCGCCGGCGGGCCCGGCAGCTTCATCGCGCTGCTGTCCGGCCCGGCCATCGGCCCGGTTACGCCGAACCTGTCGCCGGCGCTGCTGCGTCCGGAAATCCCGGCGTTCGCCAACAGCCGCAAGCCGCTGGTCGCCGGCTACCGTTTCAACGGTCGCAACCTGCTGCTGGTCGGCAGCCATCTCGTCGAGACCGACGGCGACGACAGCCTCACCGGCCTGAACCAGCCGGCGCAGCTTGCCAGCGAGGTCCAGAGACGACTGCAGGCGACGGCGATCCATGCCTTCGTCCGCAACGCGGTGGCGCTGGATGCGCGGCTGCGGGTGATCGTGCTCGGCGATTTCAACGCCGATGATTTCCGGCCGCCGCTGCGCATCCTGCGCAACGGCCCGCTCGGGGCCGGCGACAGCGAAGGCACGCTGCCGGCGCTGGTCAATCTCGGCACGCTGCGGGTGACGGACGCCGCCGAGCGCTACACGCAGATCGTCGCCGGCAACGCGCGCGCCAGCGATCACATCCTGGTCAGCGACGCACTGAACGATCCGGCCGTCGAGCTGCAGTACGTGCACTTCAACAGCGAGTACGCCGACCGCGCCGCCGATCGCGATGCGGTGCTGGCCTCGCTGCCGCTGTCACCGAACGCGGCCCCCGTCGCCCGCGCCCTGGCCGATCCGACCGTCTCCGGCCCGGGCAATGGCATCAGCCTGCTCGACGACGGCAGCAGCGACAGCGACGGCGCGGTGGCCCAGTTCAGCTGGCGCCAGACCAGCGGGCCCGAAGTCAGCATCGACAACGCCTTCTCGGCCAACGCCAGCTTCACCACCCCCGAGCTTGACGCGACCTCGGTGCTGAATTTCCGGCTCACGGTGACCGACAACGACGGCGCCACCGGCGTCACCGACGTCCCCGTCACCATCACTGCGCGCGAGGGCGACTTCACGGTCGATCCCTTCTCGTTCACGCCGGTCGCCGGCGTGGAGCCCGGCAGCACGCAGACCAGCAACGAAATCGTCGTCGCCGGCATCGACACCTCGGCGAACCTGTCGATCGTCAACGGCAGCTACAACATCGACGGCGGCGACTTCGTCAGCGATCCGACCCAGGTGTACGGCGGCGAGCGCATTCGCGTCCGTACCCGGGCCTCGGCGAATTTCTCGACCACGGTCACCGCGACCCTGACCATCAGTGGCGTGTCGGGTGACTTCACCGTCCGCACGCGCGACGGCAACACCGTGCCGCTGCCGTTCAGCTTTCCGGCACTCGGCAATGCCGAACCGGGCGCGGTGGTGGTGTCCGACAGCGCGGTGATCACCGGGCTGCAGTCGCCGTCGCCGATCACCGTCAGCGGCGGCCGCTACTCGATCAATGGCGGGCCGTTCACCGCAGCGGCCGGCAGCGTCTCCAACCTCGATGCCGTGCGCGTGCAGCAGACGGCATCGACGGCCTTCGAAACCACCACCGTCGCCACCGTGGTCATCGGCGGCGTCAGCGGTCGCTACAGCGTCACCACCCGCGCCGTCGACACCACGCCGGATCCGGTGGCGTTCCCGCCGGTCACCGGCGCCACGCCCGGCGCCACCGTGACATCGGCGCCGATCACCGTCTCCGGGCTGGAGGCGGCGGCTTCGATCAGCGTCAGCAACGGTCTGTACTCGATCGACGGCGGACCGTTCACCAGCGCGATGATCGGCACCGTCAACAACGGCAATACGGTGCGCGTGCAGCAATCGGCCTCGACCGCCTTCTCGACCACCACCGTCACCACGCTGAACATCGGTGGCCTGGCGATCCCGTTCAGCGTCACCACCGTCGACGCCCCCGACACCACGCCGACGCCGTTCACGTTCACCGCCGTCACCGGCGCGGAACCGAACAGCCTGGTGATCTCCGATGCGATCACCGTGGCCGGCATCAATTCGCCAGCACCGATCTCGATCCGCGGCGGCCTGTACTCGGTCAACGGCGGCGCGTTCACCAGCGGCGCCGGCCTGGTCAATGCAGGCGACTCGGTCCGCGTGCAGGGCACCGCTTCCAATCTGGCGGCGACCACGACGACGGCGATCCTGACCATCGGCGGCGTCAGCGGCGACTTCAGGATCACCACCCGAACTGCCGACGGCACGCCGGGCAGCGCGAACTTCCCGCCGGTCACCGATGCCGAACCCGGTGCCACCGTGACGTCGGCCGCGTTCACCGTTTCCGATCTGGCCGGGCCGGAAGCGATCAGCGTCAGCGGCGGCCTGTATTCGATCGACGGCGCCCCCTTCACCGCGACGCCGGGCACGGTCGGCAACGGCAGCAGGGTGCGTGTGCGGCTGACCGCCTCGACGCAGTTCTCGACGCCGGTCACCGCCACCCTGCGCATCGGCAGCCGGCAGGGCTCGTTCACGGTCACCACCCGCGCCGGCGACGCCAGCGCCGATCCGCCGAGCTTCGCCCCGGTGACCGGGGCCGAGCCCGGCGCGCGGGTGACCTCGGCGGCCAGCATCGTCAGCGGCATCGAAGTGCCGGTCGCGATCACGGTGTCCGGCGGCCTGTATTCGATCAACGACGGCCCGTTCACCGCGCTCGCCGGCGTGGTCAGCAACAACGACACCCTGCGCCTGCAGCTGACGGCCGCGAACCAACCCGCGACGACGACGACGGCAACGGTCGACCTGGGCGGCGTCACCGGCAGCTTCAGCGTCACCACCCGGGGTGCCGACACGGTGCCGAATGGCTTCAGCTTCGCGCCGTTCAACAACGCCTCGCCCGGTGCGGTGATCAGCAGCGGCGCGGTGATCGTCAGCGGCATCGAAGCGCCAGCCACGATCAGCGTGGTCAACGGCCAGTACTCGATCAACGGCGGCGCCGCCACGGCGGTCACCGGCACGATCGCCAACGGCGACAACGTCCGTGTGCAGCAGACCGCCAGCAACGACTTCGCGACCACGACGACGGCGACGCTGAACATCGGCGGCGTCTCGGCCGGGTTCGATGTCACCACGCGCGACGCCGACGTGATTCCCGATGCCTTCACGATCGCCGCCGCCAGCGGCGCGACACCCGGCGACGCGGTGATCTCGGCCACCGTGTTCGTGGCCGGCATCGAGGCGCCGGTGCCGATCACCGTCGCCAACGGCCGCTATTCGGTCAACGGTGCCGCGTTCACGGCTACGCCGGGACTGGTCGGCAACGGCGCGGCGGTGCGGGTCGAGCACATCGCCGCCGCCGGCTTCACCACCACCAGCCGGGCGACCCTGACCATCGGCGGCGTATCCGGCGACTTCGTGGTCACCACCCGCGCCGCCGATACCTCGCCGGATGCCTACGCATTCACGGCGGTCGACGGGACCGCGCTGCTGGCCGCGCAGGTTTCCAACGCGATCACCGTCAGCGGCATCGAGGTGCCGACCCTGATCTCGGTGATCAACGGCGAGTACTCGATCAACGGCGGGCCGTTCGTGACCCCGGTCGGCATCATCGCCAACGGCGACAGCCTGCGGGTGCGCCACACCAGTTCCGATCGTCCCGGCACCACGACGGTGACGACCGTGACCATCGGCAACCTGAGCGCCCAGTTCCGGACCACGACGGCTGCCGCCATCGATCCGGGACCAGGGCCCGGCCCAGGCCCGGGTCCGACGCCGTCATCGGGAGGCGGTGGCGCCGTCAATCCTCTGTGGCTGCTGATGCTGGTGGCGCCGCGGCGTCGGCGGTGCCGATGAACCTCCGCTCGTACCGCCTTTCCGCACTGCTGGCTGCGGCACTGCTGGCCGGCTGCGGCCGCGATGACGGCCGCATCGCCGCTCCGCCGCCGGTGCTGCCGACCTTCTCCGGCATCGTCAGCATCGGTCAGCCGGCCTCGCGCACCGAAGTGCAGGTGGCCAGCAACGGCACCTTTCCCCGCGATGGCCGCTTCTCGTCGAACGGCCGCTTCATCGTGCCGCTGGCGGCGTTGACGGCGCCGTACCTGGTGCTTGGCTCGGCCGATCCGCTCGACAACCCGGATGCCGTTCCGCTCGAGGTCGCGGCAGTCACACGGGCCAGCAGCGGCACCATCAATGTCACGCCGCTGACCCGGCTGGTGGTGCTGGAACTGGCCCGCCAGGAGCCGGCGACCTACTTCAACCGGCTGCTGACGCCGTCTTCGATCCCGGTCTTTGCCCGGATCGCCGACTTCGCGCCGTTCACCGATGACGCGATCGCCAACGCCCAGGCCACCGTGGTGCGCCTGCTGCGCCAGGAACTCGGCATCGTCGTGCCAGCGTCGGTCGCCACGGATGACTGGGTGACCACGCCGTTCGTCCCGGTGGCGGGCGACCCGATGCACGACACGCTGGCCCGCCTGAGTGCCAGCATCGCCCGCAACCAGTTCGTGCCCGGCAGCTATCCGAACAACCGCGTCGGCGAACTGGCGCGCTGCGCCCGCGAGCAGATCGGCATCACCGTGGGCCCGGAGTTCTACGCGTTCTGTCCGGCCACTCGCGACGCGCTGCCGGACGAGGCCGATGCGTCGGTGCTGGTGTTCCGCCTGTTCGACATCCGCGGCAACACGCTGAGCCTGCGGCTGCGCGACAACACGGTGATCGGCATCGAACTGCGCCGCTCGGGCCTGCCGCCGTACCGCTGCGTCGACGCGGACTGCAGCCTGGTGACGGTCGGCGGCGAGGTCAGCGATCGCTCGCGGCCGCTGAGCTTCTCCAACACCGTGCTGACGGCCGCCGACGGCAGCACCGCGCTGCTGGTCGGCACCGCGATCGGCGGCGTGCCCGGCCGGCCGGCGATCAACTGCGATGGCGCCGAGGGATTGCCGCTGTTCGTCGCCTCGGCCGATGGCAGCGCGACGGCGCAGTGCGCCAGCGCCAATGTCCGCTTCGAGGCGGTGGCCAGCGCGCGCTATGTCTATCGCGCCGCCATCGATGTCCTCCCGGTGCCGGAAGTGCGGGTGGACGGCAACCGCCTGCTGAGCATCACGCTGTTCCAGCAGAACGAGGACGACCTGGCGCTGGTGCCGCTGTACGAATGCGTCGGCGACGCCTGCAATGGCGCCGTGCTGGGCGACTTCGTGACGCTCGGCAACCTCACCAATGCCGAGCGGACGCTGAGCCTGACCGGCACCGTGCTGCCCAGCCTGGGCGGCGGCAGCCCGGTGACGCTCGACGGCGGCATCAATCTCGGCAATCGCATCGACCGTATCCCGCCCGACTGCACGACCGCCCCGGCCAGCGAAACGGTGCGCGTGCGCGTCGAGGGAGAAGCCGACGCCTGGGATCTGTGCCCGCCGTATGACCTCGACGAAGGCACGGTCGCCGGCTTCGTGATCCGCGACGGCAACATCGGCCGGTTCCCCGGCGCCCAGCTCGGCGACTACGCCTACAGCTTCGCCAACCGCCAGCCACGCAGCGAGTCCTACCTGACGATCGTCGCCAGCCCTTCCGGTCTGGTCCGCAGGCTCCAGTACGACCGCGCACAGGGCGAAAGCTTCGCCTGCACCGATACCGCCTGCCTGTCGGCCGTGAGCATCGGCCCGGCCAATGCCCAGAGCGCGCACGCGGTGCGCATCGCGCCGGTCACGGTGCCGGAAGTGCTGCTCGGCGACCGGCCGGGCGATCGCCGGGTCAGCCTGCAAGGCCAGCTGCTCAGCGCACCGGATCGCAGCTTCCTCGAATGAACGACAGGCGCACCATCCGCCGTTTCCGCCAGCACCCTGCGGCCCGTCTGTTCGCGGCCGGCCTGCTGATGTTCGTCGCCGATGCCGAGGCCCAGGCTGAGGCTCGGGACCAGGCCGACGCGCCGCCGCCGGCCACCGACGGCCCGAAAGACCCGGCGAAGATCGAACTGGGCCCGGTCGACGTCAAAGGTGAACGGCCGCCGGTCGCGGTCGGCCCGCTGCCCGGCCTGAACCTGACGCGCGACCAGATTCCCAGCGCCATCCAGAGCGCCACCGCCGAGGAGATTCGCGCCTCGCATTCGATCGGCATCGCCGATTTCTTCAACAACCGCCTGCAGTCGGTCACCGTCAACGATTACCAGGGCAATCCGTTTCAGGTCGACGTCACCTTCCGCGGCTTCACCGCCGGCCCGCAGCTCGGCACGCCGCAGGGCCTGTCGGTGTTCTTCGATGGCGTACGGGTCAACGAACCGTTCGGCGACATCGTCAACTGGGATCTGCTGCCGACCAACGCGATCGAGCGGCTCGATCTGTTTCCCGGCTCGAACCCGGTGTTCGGCCTGAACACGCTGGGCGGCGCGATCAGCCTGCGCTCGAAGAGCGGCTTCACCGCCAAGGGCATCGAAGCCGATGCGCTGGCCGGCTCGTTCGGGCGACGCCAGCTGCAGGTCGCCGCCGGCGGCAGCCAGGGGCCGCTGGCCGGCTTCGGTGCCGTCCACTACTTCGATGAGGACGGCTGGCGCGACAACTCGCCAAGCCGGCTGGTGCAGGGCTTCGGCCGCGCCGACTACCGGCTCGATGTCGGCACGGTCACCGCCAGCGCGCTGGTGTCCGGGAACCGTCTGATCGGCAACGGCCTGGTGCCGATCGAGATGTTCCGGAACGACCGTTCAGCCGTATTCACCTCGCCGGACGAAACCCGCAATCGCGCGTCTCAGATCAATCTGTCCGGCCTGTTCGATCTCACCGACCGGTCCAGCCTGACCGCCCAGCTGTATCGCCGCGACAGCCGCCGCAAGAGCCTGAACGGCGATGCCTACGACGATTTCGACGAGTTCTTCTTCAGCGGCAACCAGGCCAATCGCGTCATCACCAATCCGGACGACCCGGTCTGCCGCTATGCCGATGTCGATGGCGACGGCTTGCGCGACACGGTCACCGGCGGCGGCCTGCAGCCACCGCTGAACGATCCGTTCCTGGAAGGTCTGTGCCGGAACGTCAGCCGCCTCGGCACGGCACGCAACGGGGCCTACGGCTTCGGCAGCAACGGCGTTCTCGGAGATGCCGCCGGGGTCGTCGAAGGCACGCCGAACGGCGTCTACACCCGCACCCGGATCGGCCAGCTGACCTACGGCGGCGCGCTGCAGTGGAACCTGAACCTGGCCGATCACAAGCTGCTGGTCGGAGCCTCGTACGACGACAGCCGGGCCCGCTACCGCGCCACCCAGCAACTGGCGCTGATCGACGACAACCGCCGCGTCTACCTCGATCCGGACAATATCGATCCGCTCTACTACGCGGCCGCCAATCCGCTGACCATCAACGCCTTCAACGGCACGTCGCGGACCTGGAGCGCCTATTTCAGCGAGACCTGGAGCGCCCGCGACAATCTGTTCGTGACCCTGTCGGCCCGCTACAACATCAACAAGGTCGACAACCAGGTCACCGCGCGGATCGGCGAGGACATCCACGAAGTCCTCAACCGCGAGCCGACGTTCATCCTCTGCCCGAGCAACGACCTGGCCTCCTGCCCGGACACGCTCGGACCGATCATCCCCAACAACCTGGCGCGCGAAGCCCAGGACGTTACGCGGGAGAAGTTCGGCTTCTACTCGTTTAATCCTTCGTTCGGCCTGAACTGGCTGCCGATCCCGACGGTGAACCTGTACGTCAACCTGAGCCGCGGTGCGCGGGCGCCGTCGGTGATCGAACTGGGCTGCGCCTACGACCCGACGCCGGTACAGACCGCACCCGGCTTCATCGATCCAGTCACCGGCGTCTATGTGCCGCCGCAGACCGCGCCGCGCAGCCAGGTCGGCCCGACCTGCGCGCTGCCCACCGCCCTGTCCGGTGATCCCTACCTGCCGCAGATCCGTTCGCTGTCGGCCGAAGTCGGCGCGCGCGGACAACTGTTCGGCGCCTGGGAATGGAATGCCAGCGTGTTTCGCACCGACCTGAAGGACGACATCTACTTCGCCGGTGCCTCGCCGACGCGCAGCTTCTTCGACACCATCGACAAGACCCGCCGCGAAGGCTTCGAGCTGGGCATCAAGGGCAGCGCCGGCGCGTTCGATCTGCGTGCCAGCTATTCGCTGACCTCGGCCACCTTCGAGTCCGAGTTCTACGTGCTGAGCCCGAACAACTCGAGTGCCGACTTCAACCAGAACTCGGTGCCCGGCAACGTGCTGTCGCCGACCGCCGATGCCAACGACGGCCGCGGCACGTTCAGAGCGATCCGCGTCGATCCCGGTGCCTTGCTGCCGGGCGTGCCGCTGCACAACCTCACGGCCGGCATCGACTGGCGGCTGACCCGGTCGTTCAAGCTCGGCCTGAGCGCGATCGCCCACTCGCGTTCCTTCGTCCGCGGCAACGAGAACAACGCCCACCAGCCGGAAGGCAGCGACCAGATCACCGATGGCTTCGGACCGGTGCCGCGCGTCGGCAGCATCTTCACCGGCGGCCGACCGTTCACCGAGAAGGGCTACGTGCCGGGTTACGCGGTCATCAACTTCGATGCTTCGTACCGCCTGCCGCGCGGTTTCACGGTGTTCGCCCGGATCACCAACCTGCTCGACCAGACCTACTTCAGCGCCGGCCGGCTCGGGGTGACGCCATAAACGCCGAGTGTCAACGGCGCGATCGGCCCCGGTGGCTACAACTACAACTCGAACGAACACCAGAACACCACCTTTGTCGGTCCCGGTGCGCCGCGCGGGTTCTTCGGCGGCGTTTCGTACCAGCTCGGCCAATGAATCCTGAAAGAGCTTCCCAACGGCGGATGCCGTTCATCCAGAACGGCGTCGACAGACCTGAGCGTGAAACGAGGAGAAGACGATGACGAACCAGCAAGGGTTGGGCGCCAGACTGGCGCTGACGGGCATCGGCCTGGCTGCGGCGGCAATGCCGGCGCAGGCGGCCTTCGAAACGATCACCGACAGCGGCACCACGGTGCTCAAGCTGTGTCAGGGCACCGAAGCGAACCGCAATCCGACCACCGGCGTCTGCAAGGTCACCGGCAATTTTCCGACCGGCAGCGGCACCGGCACCTTCCCGGGCCTGAGCGGCAGCAACTGGGCGGTCTACGCGACCAACAACAACCAGGCCGTGATCGCCAACGGCACCACGATCGGCAACCTGGATGACCGGATCTGGCGTCGCGGCAGCACCACCGAATACGTGTTCGGCTTCCGGCTGCAGATGGTCAACACGCTGTGGACGCCGCCTTCGCCGGCCTGTGCCGTCACCACGCCGGACTACTTCGAAGTCAACGACATGTTCCGCAACGGCTTCAGCGGCCTGACCGGCCTGCAGATCGCCTATCGCCAGGGCACGGCCGAAGAAGGCGCCTGGTTTTCCGGACGGACCAGTCAGGGGCTGAACCAGTACGCCGGTTCCCCGGACGGCCTGAGTCCGACGCGCGCCAACGACTGGGTCGACTTCCGCACCGACGTCAACATCGACGATCCGGATTCCCAGAGCAATGCCAATTCCTCGTGGATGTTCGTCCGCGTGATCCTGTCGACCCCGCCGAGCAGCAGCGCCGTCGCCAACGCCATCCGGCTCCGGCAGGGCGGCGAGGAAGGCCAGTGCCAGTTCTCGGTGAACCTCAACGGCCTGAAGCCATGAAGCCGGATTGAGGATTCTGCCCGGCAGCGGTAGCGGCTGCGGCGGGCCGATCGGCGACGGCAGCCGTTGCCGACCGCGAGGCCGCAGTGCCAAGCCTGCATTCGATTACCGACGGAAAGGGTGGCCGCTCATCCGGAGCCTGGTCGACTTCCGTCCTGCAACAGGAGAGATGTCATGAAACAGCATGTGCGCAGTTTGCTGAACCTCGGCGCGGGTCTCGGGCTGAGCCTGGCGGCGGCACCGTCGTTCGCCGGCTTTGAAGTGCTGACCACCGCCGGCACGCCGGTGCTGAAGGTCTGTCAGGGCACCGAGTCCAATCGCAATCCGACCGCCGGTGTCTGCCAGGTCACCGGCGCCTTCCCGACGACCACCAACGGCGTCCGCACCTTCCCGGGCCTCGGCGGCAATACCTGGGCGCTGTATGCGTCGAACAACAGTCAGGCAGTGATCGCCAACGGCACCGAGATCGGCCGGCTCGATGACCGCATCTGGCGGCGCGGCACCAGCACCGACTACGTGTTCGGCATCCGCATCACGCTGAACAACCGCCGCTGGCAGCCGCCGCTGGCCACCTGCGGCGCGGAAGATCCGGACTTCTTCGAGGTCAACGACCTCGGCCGCCTCGGCTTCAACGGCGTCGCCACCTCGATCGCCTACCGGCTCGACGGCGCCGACGAAGGCATCTGGCTGGCCGGCCGCACTGCGCAAGGACTCAATCAGTACCCGGGCTCGCCGGAAGGCCTGAACCCGGCGCGCAACAACGACTACGTCAGCTTCCGCAGCGACATCAACTTCGATGATCCGGACGGCACCAGCGTCGCCACCTCGGCCTGGTATTTCGTCGCAGCGCGCCTGACCACACCGCCGAGGACCACCGCGGTCGCCAACACCATCGGCGTCCGTCAGGGGGGCGAGGAAGGCCAGTGTCGGTTCCTGGTGCCGGTCAGCGGCCTGCGGCCCTGATCGTCCAGCGAACGCGCAGGCCGACGCCACCATGAAGCGATCGACCGTTGCGGCCCTGCTGGCCGTTGCCGTGCTGGTCGCGGCGTTTCGTTGGTGGACGGCGGCGCCGGAACCGCTGACGGCCGTCGGGGGGGCTGCGCCCCCGACGACCGCAGCGACCGCAAGGCCAGCGGCGGCGCCGTTGCCAGCACCAGCGCCGACGCTGCCGGCCGGGCCGCCAGACCCGGATCAGGCCTGCCGCGAGGGCGAGGTACGGCTCACCTCATCTGCCGGCAAGACCGAGCACCACTGTGCCGATTCGGCGCTGGCCAGCCAGACCGGCAACCGGCGCCGCTACCGGTTTTCGCTGGGGCGCGATGCCTACCTGCTGATCGACACCACGGCCGGCGCCACCGTTCGCGTGGAGTATGGCCATCGCAGCCCGGAATACGGCTGCGATGCCGAGGCCTGTTCGGGCCTGAGCTTCGGCAGGCCCGATTTCAACGGCCGGCAGGAGATCACGCTCGACGGCACGCGGCTGGCGCGGGAAGCGCCGGTCGACGATGGCGCGCAGGACGGACCGGTGACCCTCACGGCGCGACTCGGCGCGCTGGGCAATGTCGGCGCCGTCTGCGATACCGGCGTCACCCTGAATTTCAGCGACAACAGCTACACGCGTTTCTGCGCTTACGGCGGCAATGGTTATGCGCAGGGCGAAGACGGCATGCCGGTGTACAGCTTCAGCAACGTCGACGGCGGCGTGATCAGGCTGCGCACCGATCGGGACGGCCGCATCCGCAGCGTCGAAATGTCAGACGCGGCGGCCGGTGACACGCTGCGTTGCGCCGCTGCCGCCTGTGCCGGCGCCAGCTTTTCACCTCCGGACCTGCGGGGTGGCAGGACGCTATCGCTGATCGGCACCCCGTTGCGCAGCGCCGACGGCAGCCGCTCGGCAACGCTAAACGGACAACTGCTGCTCAGCGGCGACTGAGCCGGCGCGGCGACGCAGCGCCCGTCTCAGCGCTGGACGTGCGCCGATGACGGCGTCGGTGCCACCGCCGGTTCCAGCGCCGCCGACAGCACCTGCGGGCCGATGTCCGGCGTGATCCGCCGGTAGCCGGTCCACAGCAGGTAGCCGGTCACCGTCATCGCCGCTGCCGCCGAGGCCAGCAGCACCGGCGAGGCATCGACCAGCGGCGCGACCAGGCCGGACACCAGCGCCGAGACGCCGAGGCTGATGGTGGCCTGCACCGAGGCGGCCGCGCCGCGAACGGCCGGGAAGCGGTCGAGCATCAGCAGGGTCAGCGTCGGGAAGGCCAGGGTCACGCCGGTGCCGATGAGGCCGACCGGCAGCACGAACCACGGCACCTGCGGCCGCAGGCCGATGCTGCCGGCCAGGTTCAGCAGCGTGCCGATCGCCATCAGGCTGAAGCCGACGCGGACCGTGCGCAGCGGGCTCATCCGGCCGGCCATCCGCGCGGAGGTCGCCGAGCCGAGCATCATCCCGGCGATCACCGGCACGAACAG
Organism: Nevskia sp.; assembly: GCF_051860985.1. Lineage (NCBI taxonomy): Bacteria > Pseudomonadati > Pseudomonadota > Gammaproteobacteria > Nevskiales > Nevskiaceae > Nevskia > Nevskia sp. The sequence continues at coordinate 54,576 of NZ_JBIMKV010000015.1, forward strand.
CCACGCGAACTGGGTTTCCGACAGCTTCAGCAGGTCCAGCACCACCGACGGCGCCGAGGCGATATAGATGAACAGCGCGCCGAAATTCAGGCTGGCGGCGAAGCCGAGCAGCAGGAAGCGGCGATCGCCGAGCACGCTGCGGTAGGTGCGCAGCAGCGGCCGCAGCGCGAAACGGGTGCGGCGCTCGCGCGGATGGGTTTCCGGCAGCGCCGCCAGCGAGGCCACGACCAGCGCTAAGGTGAAGCCGCCCAGCAGCCAGAAGATCGCCCGCCAGCCGGCCAGCCCGAGTACCAGACCGCCGATGATCGGCGCCACGGCCGGCGCGAAGCCGAAGATGAAGCTGACCTGCGACATCAGCCGCTGGGCATCGGCACCATCGTGGCGGTCGCGGATCATCGCCCGGCCGACGATCATGCCGGCGCCGGCGCAGACGCCCTGCATGGCGCGGAACGCCAGCAGCATCCGGTAGGAATCGGCCAGCGCGCAGCCGGCGCAGGCCACTGCGAACAGCAGCATCGACCAGAGAATCACGCCGCGCCGGCCGTAGGCATCGGACAGCGGTCCGTGGACCAGCGACATCGCTGCGAACGACAGCAGATAGACGCTCAAGCTCTGCTGCATCGCCACCCGGGTCACCGCGAACTCGGCTTCCATGGTCGGAAACGCCGGGAAGAAGGCGTCGATCGAGAACGGGCCAAGCATCGCCATGCCGGCCAGCAGCGGCGCCAGCAGCCGGGGGTTGGCGCGGAAGCGGTTCACGGTGCGCGCCTAGACGGCCGCGGATGTCGTCGGCGGCGCGCCCAGCGATTCGGCCAGGAGCGAGGCGATGCGGGCCGGCACATTGTTCTGCACCGCCCGCAGCGCAACTTCGATGGCATTGGCGAAGGCCAGCGCATCGGCGCCGCCGTGGCTCTTGATCACCGTGCCGTTGAGGCCGACCAGGCTGGCGCCGTTGTAGCGGCGCGGGTCCATGCGCCGGGCCAGCTGGCGCAGCACCGAGCGGGCGATCAGCGCCACGGCCTTGGTCAGCCAGTCGCGAGTGAATTCCTCGCGCATGAAATGGGTGACCAGCTTGGCCACGCCCTCGCCGGCCTTCAGCGCGACATTGCCAACGAAGCCGTCGCAGACCACCACGTCGACCGGATGCAGGAAGATGCCATCGCCTTCGATGAAGCCGGTGTAATGCAGTTTCGAACCGGCAATCAGCACCGCCGCCTGCTTGATGATCTCGTTGCCCTTGATCTCTTCCTCGCCGATGTTCAGCAAGGCGACCTTGGGCCGCTCGACGCCATGCAGCGCCGTGACCAGCGCCGAGCCCATGACCGCGAACTGGAAGAGCTGCTCGGCCGAACACGAGGCATTGGCCCCGAGATCCAGCACATGGGTGGCGCCGCTGACCGTCGGCATCGGCGAGATGATTGCCGGCCGGTCGATGCCCGGCAGCGTCTTGAGCACGAATTTGGCGATCGCCATCAGCGCGCCGGTGTTGCCGGCCGACACCGCTGCCTGCGCCTGGCCCGACTTGACCAGGTCGACGGCGACCCGCATCGACGAATCCTTCTTGCCGCGCAGCGCCTTCGACGGCAACTCGTCCATCGCCACGACCTGGGTCGCGTGCTGGAGGCGGATGCGGGATTCCTGGCTGCGCCGGTGGGCCGCCAGCTCGCGCGCCAAGACTGCCTCGTCGCCGACGAGGATCAGGCTCAGCTGCGGGTGTTCGTCCAGTGCCCTCAGCGCCGCGTCCACGACGATACGGTGACCGTGGTCACCGCTCATCGCGTCAAGGGCCAGCAGGACAGGCGCCGTCATGACTGCGCCGGGGCAGCGGGCGGAAGCGGAGAGGTCCGTTCAGCGCGCTGCCAGCGAAGCTCAGGCTTCGTCAGCGACTTCAGCCGTCTTCAGCTCGATCACGCGCTTGCCGCGGTAGAAACCGTCGGCGGTGACGTGATGGCGGAGATGCGTCTCACCCGAGGTCGAATCGACCGAAAGGGTCGGCGCGCTCAGGGCATCGTGGGCGCGGCGCATGCCGCGGCGGGAACGGGATTTCTTTGATTTTGCGACTGCCATGGGGAACTCCGGTGGGCTCAGGGTACGCCCAGGGGCGCGCAGTCTACCCTGATTGCCTGGAAAAAGGCAGGAAAATTCTGCGCCCGCCGATCAGCCCGGTTCGCAGTCGTCGCGATCGCAGCGCGGCGCGTACGGCAGCGCCAGCAGCACCTCTTCCTCGACCACGGCGTGGAACGGCAGCTGGTCGTCTTCGATCAGCAGCGGCTCGGAATCCTTCAGCACCCGGCTCTCTTCTTCTTCGTTGAACACCAGACGCAGGTCGATGGCGGCATCAAGCGGCCAGCGGAACGGCTGCAGGCAGCGCTGGCAGATCATCGACAGCTCGCCGCGAACGCGGCCTTCCAGCTTCGGCACCCGGGTCTTGTCGCGCAGCAGCTGCAGTTCGACCTGCAGGCTGCCGTCGGCATCGGCGGTCACCGCGCGCAGGCGTTCGAGTCGCGCCACCGGCAGCGCGCCTTCGTAACGCGCCTCACGGGTCAGCGCGCTGGAAACCTTGGCGTGCAGCGGCAGCAGTCGTCGGGCGGGTTCGTTCATGACGACACTTTATCAGTGCCCGGCCGGCAGCCGCCGCGCCCAACCTTCGTCCGAATGCCCCTTCATTGAATGCGCGATCATCGTCCCCATTCCCAGTGGACGAAAAATGGCGGTGCGCCTCGCCTGCCCGGTCGCCGCCCGCCTGACGCCGTTCGCGTGACCGCCGGTTCTCCTTAAACCAAGCGTCTGGAAACGCCATGCAAGATCTGCTGCTGCAGTACGGCCTGTTCCTCGCCAAGACCCTGACCTGGGTCGTTGCCATCGTGGCGGTGGTCGCGCTGGTCGCCAACGTGGTCCGCGAGAGCCGCGGCCAGGTCGGCGAGCGGCTGGAAGTCAAACATCTGAATGAACGCTACAAGGACATGGCCGAGGTGCTGAACCTCGACCTGCTCGACGACGACGAACACAAGGCGCTGGCCAAGCAGCGCAAGGCGGAAGCGAAGGCGGAACGCAAGGCCGCCAAGCGCGGCGAAGCACCCGCGCCGAAGCCGCGCCTGTTCGTGCTCGATTTCGATGGCGACATCGAGGCCTCGCAGGTCGGCGCATTGCGCGAGGAAATCAGCGCGCTGCTGCAGGTCGCCCGTCCCGACGACGCCGTGCTGGTGCGGCTCGACAGCGGCGGCGGCATCGTCCACGCCTACGGTCTGGCGGCCTCGCAGCTCAAGCGCATCCGCGATCGCGGGCTGCGGCTGGTGGTGTCGATCGACAAGGTCGCCGCCAGCGGCGGCTACATGATGGCCTGCGTCGCCGACGAGATCGTCGCCGCGCCGTTCGCGGTGATCGGCTCGATCGGCGTGGTGGCGCAGATGCCGAACTTCCACCGCCTGCTCGACAAGAACGCCATCGACGTCGAACTGCATACCGCCGGCGAGTACAAGCGCACCTTGACGATGTTCGGCGAAAACACCGACGCCGCGCGCGCCAAGTTCAAGCAGGAGCTGGACGAGATCCACGTGTTGTTCAAATCGTTCGTCGCCGACCATCGCCAGCAGCTGGCGATCGACCGCGTCGCCACCGGCGAACACTGGTACGGCACGCAGGCGCTGGCGCTGGGGCTCGTCGACCGCCTGCAGACCAGCGACGACCTGCTGCTCGACGCCGTCAAGCAGCGCGAGATCTACGAAATCCACTTCCGGGTCAAGCGCGGCCTGCGCGAGCAGCTGATCGGCTCGCTGACCCGGCTGGCCGGCGCCGGACTGCGTGCGGCATGGCGACCGGCAGCGCGGATGCAGGCGATGCCGGGGCTCGATGCCTCGCGCTTGAATCCGCCGCAGTAGGACGAAAATACCGTGAAACGCAGGTGAAACTTGCCGCGTACGCCACGGTCACACCGCCACGTTCCCCCCGAACGACCAACAGAACGGAACCTTCCAGGACAGTCATGATGAACCTTCGCGCTTTCATGAAAACAGCAGCGGTGGCCAGCGTTGCCGGTGTGCTGGCCACGGTCGCCACCTTGAGCCTGTCGACCACCGCCCCGGCGCCGCTGCACGCCGACGTGCCGACCAGCCTGCTCGCCGCACCGACGGCCACCGGCCAGATTCCGTCGCTGGCGCCGATGCTGAAGGGCGTGCTGCCGGCCGTCGTCAATATCGCGGTGATCGGCAAGGCCCAGCCGCAGCAGCAGAACCCGCTGCTCAACGATCCGTTCTTCCGCCGCTTCTTCGATGTGCCGGAAAACCAGCAGCAACAGCAGCCGCGTGAAGCGCCGCAGGGCATCGGCTCCGGCGTGATCGTCGACGCCGCCAAGGGCTACGTGATCACCAACAACCACGTGGTCGCCGACGCCGAAACCATCAAGGTGCGCCTGAGCGACGACCGCGAACTCGACGCCAAGCTGGTCGGCACCGATCCGGACACCGATCTGGCGGTGCTGAAGATCGAGCCGAAGAACCTCACCGCGCTGGTGATCTCGGATTCCGACAAGCTTGAAGTGGGCGATTTCGTGGTCGCCATCGGCTCGCCGTTCGGCCTGCGCCAGACGGTGACCTCGGGCATCGTCTCCGGCCTCGGCCGCCAGGGCCTCGGCGAAGGCTACGAAGACTTCATCCAGACCGACGCCTCGATCAACCCTGGCAACTCGGGCGGCGCGCTGATCAACCTCAGAGGCGAGCTGATCGGCATCAACAGCCAGATCCTGTCGCGCTCCGGCGGCAACATCGGCATCGGCTTCGCGATCCCGACCAACCTGGTCAAGAGCGTGATGACGCAGCTGATCGAGAACGGCAGCGTCGTGCGCGGCCGCATCGGCATCCAGGGCGGCCAGGAACTGACGCCGGAACTGGCCAAGGCCTTCAACGTGCCGGGCGGCAAGGGCGCGCTGATCGGCAAGGTGGTGCCGGACTCGCCGGCGGCCAAGGGTGGCCTGCAGGATGGCGACATCGTCATCGAAGCCAATGGCAAGGCGATCAAGGATTTCGGCCAGCTGCGCTACCTGGTTGGCCTGCTGCGGGTCGGCGACAAGGTCAACCTCAAGATCCTGCGTGACGGCAAGCAGAAGGATGTGACCGTGACCGTCGGCAAGAACACCGACAACGAGCGCACCGCCGCCGCCGACACGCTGCACCCGGCGCTGAAGGGCGCGACCTTCGGCCCGCTCGCCGGCCCGGCGGCGGAAGCCGCGAAGACCGCCGGCGTGAAGGGCGTGATGATCACCCAGGTCGACCCGCGCTCGGTGGCCGCCAAGAACGGCCTGCGCCCGAACGACATCGTGCTGAGCGTCAACCGCCGCCCGGTCGCCACCGTCGCCGAGTTCGAGCGGCTGGCGGCCCAGAAGGAAGGCCAGCTGCTGCTGCAGGTGCTGCGCGGCCAGGGCGCGTTCTTCGTGATCCTGGAGCCGTAAGCGGGCCGCTTACGAATCCGCAACGCGGTTCGCGGTCATGACGCGGGCCTGTCGACAGACAGGCCCGCGTTATACTTTTCGCCGTCCATCACCGTACGCCCATGCTCCACAGCGAAGTCGCCCATCTCGATGAACGCGTGCAGCGACTGATCGCCGCCTTCCGCCAGGAGCGTCTGGAGCGCAAGCGGGCGATCCAGGAACGCGACCGCCTGCTGGCGCTGAACGCCGAACTGAAGCGGCGCATCGAGGCGGTGGTCGAGCGTATCCGGCTGCTGGAAGCCGATCCGAACGTCTGAGCCTGGAGCCAGCCCGATGAGCCGCGACGCCGACAAGCCGGACCTGAGAACCGTGACGGTGCGCATCATGTCGCGCGAATACACGGTGACCTGCCCGCCGGACGAGCATGAGGGCCTGGTGGCATCGGCCGACTATCTCAACGAGCGGATGACCGCGATCCGCCGGCGCGGCAAGGCGCTCGGCGCCGAGCGCATCGCCGTGATGACGGCGCTGAACCTGGCCCGCGAGCTGCTGGCGCTGAAGGGCGATCCGGCGCTGTCACGGCCCGACCAGGAAGTCGTCGACAAGCTTCAGCAGATGGCCTTCGATATCGACCAGACGCTCGATTCGGCCGACTGAAGGCAGCGTCCGCCGGCCTTGAAACAAGGCGGTTCGTGCTAATGTTTGCCGCGTGTCTCCTGCGGTGTTCGATGTTCGTCAGGAACCCTTGAGCCTAATTCACAGCAACGGGAACCATAACGACGCAGGGTGTGCAGGCCCGCCCCGTAGCGGGAAGCCCGAATGTATTGTGCGGTGCCCACTTGAGACCTCCGTCTCAAGGTCGAAGACGGATGACGGCACAGGCGGGAGACACCTTTCCACTTTCCTCCGCAGCGCAGAAGTCAGCGCTGCGGCGCGTTCTGCGCAGCCGCCGCAGCCGCCTTCCTGAAGCCGAGCGCCGCAAGGCGGCACGGCTCGCCGCACGGGCACTGGTCCAGCGCCTGCCGCGCCGCTGCCGGATCGCCATCTACCTGTCGGTGCATTCCGAACTCTCGACACTGCCGCTGCGCCGGGCGCTGCTGCGCGCCGGCCATCGCCTGTCGGTGCCGGTCACGCTGCGCAACTGGCGGATGCGTTTCGTGCCGTTCCACGCCGGGACCGCCCTGCGCCGCAGCGGCCCGTTGCGGCTACCGGAACCGGTGACGCGGCGGCCGATGCACGGCGCGCGTCACTTCGATCTGATCCTGGTGCCGCTGCTTGGCTTCGATGCCGACGGTGGCCGGCTCGGCAACGGTGGCGGCTACTACGACCGCGCACTGGCGGCGCCGCGCGTCGGCCGGCGGCCGCAGCGCATCGGCTACGCTTACGCCGCCCAGGCGGTCGAGGCGCTGCCGATGGAAGCCTTCGATGTCCGCCTCGACGCCGTGGTCACCGAACGCGGCTGGACCCGATTCCCGAAACCCCGAACCTGACGATGAACTACTGGCTGATGAAGTCCGAACCGGACTGCTTCTCGATCGACGATCTTGCCGGCCGCCCGAACAAGACCGAAGCCTGGGACGGCGTGCGCAACTACCAGGCACGCAACTTCATGCGCGACGGCATGAAGGTCGGCGACGGCGTGTTCTTCTACCACTCCAACTGCGAGATTCCCGGCATCGTCGGCCTCGCGACGATCGCCTCCACCGCCTATCCCGATCCGACCCAGTTCATCAAGGATCACGAACACTACGACCCAACCGCCAAGCCCGACGAGCCGCGCTGGCTGCTGGTCGACGTCAAGTTCAAGCGCAAGCTCAAGCGGACGATTTCCCTCGCCGAGCTGAAGGCCCGCGAGGCCGAGCTGCCCGGCTTCCAGCTGCTGATGAAGGGCAACCGGCTGTCGATCATTCCGGTGCGAAAGGAGCACTGGGAGCACATCCTGGCGCTGGAATGACCGTGCTGCGGCGGGCCGCCCGTCAGCCGCCCGCCGCGCCCTGAATCCAGTCGTCAACCGCCGGCAATGAACAGCCGGTAGGCCGGGTTCTCGCTTTCGTCGTGGTACTCGTAGCCGAGCGCGTCGAGCGCGCGGCGGCATTCGCTGCGTTCCTTCTTCGGCACCTGCAGGCCGCACAGCACGCGGCCATAAGCGGCGCCGTGGTTGCGGTAGTGGAACAGCGAGATGTTCCAGCGCGCGCCGATCGCCGACAGGAAATCGGCCAGCGCGCCTGGCCGTTCCGGGAACTCGAAGCGGAACAGGCGCTCGTCGGCAAGTCCCGGCGCGCGGCCACCGACCATGTAGCGGATATGGACCTTGGCCATCTCGTCGTCGGTCAGATCGGCGACCGCCATGCCCTCGCCGCGCAGCGCCTCGATGGTCGCGTCGCGCGCCGCGCGGTCATCGAAATGCACGCCGGCGAACACGTGAGCCTCGGCGGCCGAGCCGTAGCGGTAGTTGAATTCGGTGATCGCGCGGCGGCCGAGCAGCTTCAGGAACTTGCGGAAGCTGCCGGGCTTTTCGGGAATGGTCACCGCGAGCAGCGTCTCACGGCCGTCGCCCAGCTCGGCGCGCTCGGCGATGTGGCGCAGGCGGTCGAAATTCAGGTTGGCGCCGCTGATCGTGGCGACGAAGGTCTTGCCGGTATCGCCAGTCTCGGCAACCCACTTCTTGATGCCGGCAACAGCCAGCGCGCCGGCCGGCTCGGGCAGGCTGCGGTTTTCGGCGAAGACATCGCGGATCGCCGCGCAGATCTCGTCGGCCGACACCCGCAGGCAGGCGTCGACGGTGTCCTTGCAGACCTTGAACGGCTCCGCGCCCGCCTGGCGCACGGCAACGCCATCGGCGAACAGGCCGACCTGCGGCAGCTTGACCCGGCGGCCGGCTTCCAGCGCCTGCGCCATGCAGTCGGAATCGTCCGGCTCGACGCTGATCACCTTGATGCCGGGGCGCACGCTCTTCACCCAGGCGGCGATGCCGGCCAGCAGGCCGCCGCCGCCGGTGCAGACGAAGATCGCATCGCAGGGGCCGTCGCCGATCTGCTCGAGAATTTCCTTGGCCACCGTGCCCTGGCCGGCGATGACATCGGCATCGTCGTACGGCGGAATCATGGTCAGGCCCTTGGTCTCGGCCAGCTCGGCGGCATGGGCGGCGGCATCGTCGAAGGCATCGCCATGCAGCACGATCTTGCCGCCGAGCGCACGCACCGAATCGACCTTCACCGAAGGCGTGGTGCGCGGCATCACGATCCAGGCCGGGATGCCCAGCCGTTTGCCGGCCAGCGCCACGCCCTGGGCGTGGTTGCCGGCACTGGCGCAGATGACGCCGCGCGCGCGCGCCGCATCCGGCAGCTGGACGATCTTGTTGTAGGCGCCGCGAAGCTTGAACGAGCGGACGCTCTGGGTGTCCTCGCGCTTCAGCCACAGCTTGTTGGCCAGCCGGGCCGACAGCTTCGGGGCGAATTCCAGCGCCGAGACGATCGCCACGTCGTAGACCCGGGCGCGTTCGATGCGTGCCCTGTAGTCGGCGAGCAGGCGCTCGCGGTCGAAACGGCCGGACTTGGCGGCGGAAGGCGGAGACGCGGGCGCGGCGGAATCGGTCACGGCGTTCGAAGCTCTGGATGACGAGGGGCCAGACGGCGCCCGGGTGCGGCTTGGATCGCGGCCGGACACCAGCGGGAGACGGGCGGATCGGGGTCGGGGGTCGCGTATCATACCGTCCGCTCTTTCGTGCCCTTCCCCCGCGAGCCCGATGTCCCAGACGCCCTCCCCTGCGCCCGCGCCTGCCGCGGCCGCCGACACCATCGCCTTCATCGGCGGCGGCAACATGGCTGCCAGCCTGATCGGCGGCCTCGTCGCGGCCGGCCATCCGGCCGCCTCGATCCGTGTCTCCGAGCCGGATGCCGACCGCGCCGCCGCGCTGCAGGCCCGCTTCGGGCTGGTCATCGCCACCGACAACGCGGCCGCCGTCGGCGGTGCCGACATCATCGTGCTGGCGACCAAGCCGCAGCAGGTCGCGGACGCGATCCGCGGGCTCGCGCTGTCCGTCGACGCCACGCTGATCTCGATCTGCGCCGGCGTCCGCATCGCGAGTCTCCGGGCGCTGATCGGCACCGGCGGCTGGAGCGGCGCGATCGTTCGCGCAATGCCGAACACGCCGGCGCTGTTCGGCGCCGGCATCACCGGTCTGCATGCCTCCGAAGGTGCGGCACCGCGTGCGCGGATGCAGGCGGAAACGGTGCTGAAGGCGGCCGGCCAGGTCTGCTGGGTCGACACCGAACAGCTGATGGATGCGGTGACCGCCGTCTCCGGCAGCGGCCCGGCGTACTTCTTCCTGCTGACCGAAGCGATGGCCGAGGCCGGCGTGGCGCTGGGCCTGACGCCGGCCGATGCGAAGGCGCTGGCGCTGCAGACCTTCATCGGTGCCGCGAAGATGGCCGAGGGCACCGGGACCGACGTCGCCACGCTGCGGGCGCAGGTGACCTCGAAGGGCGGCACCACGCAGGCGGCGCTGGAAAGCCTTGAAGCGGCCGGATTCCGCCGCATCCTTGGCGACGCGCTGCAGGCTGCCGACCGCCGGGGCGCGCAGCTCGGCGACGAACTCGCCGCCACGATCTGACCCACGATCCGACGAGGACCGCGCCATCATCAACGTCATCTACAGCCTGTTCACCACCCTGCTGGATCTGGTGATCTGTGCGTTCCTGCTGCGCGTGCTGCTGCAGCTGGTCAAGGCCAACTTCTACAACCCGATCTCCCAGCTGATCTGGAAGGTCACCCAGCCGGTGACGATGCCGCTGGTGCGCTTCGTGCCGCGCATCCGCAATATCGACACGCCGGCCGTGCTGGTGCTGGCGGTGGTGGCGCTGCTCGACATCTGGATCGTCGCCAGCCTGTACGGCCAGTCGCTGGCGTTGTCGACCATCGCCGGGCTGGCGGCGCTGAAGGTGATCAGCCTCGGCCTGCGCATCTTCACCTTGAGTCTGCTGGTGGTGACGATCCTGTCCTGGGTCGGGCCGGGCGTGTCGAACCCGGCAGCCAACGTGCTGTGGAGCCTGACCGAGCCGGTGCTGAAGCCGGTGCGCCGGGTGATTCCGCTGGTCGCCGGCCTGGACCTGTCGCCGATCCCGGTAATGATCCTGTTCCAGGCGCTGGACACTTGGATGCGCGCGCTGCTGGGCCTGTTCCACTGATGGCCGTGGCTGCGGATTCGGTCGGCGTCGTCACGCCCCGCAGGATCGCCATCGCCACGCCGCTGCTGCTGGCCTGCGGCCGCGTGCTGCCGGGCTTCGAGCTGATGGTGGAAACCTACGGCACGCTCAACGCGGCGCGCTCCAACGCCGTGCTGATCTGCCACGCGCTGTCCGGCGACCATCACGCCGCCGGCTTCCATTCCGCCGACGACCGCAAGCCCGGCTGGTGGGATTCGGCGATCGGCCCTGGCAAGCCGATCGACACCAACAAGTTCTTCGTCGTCTGCCTGAACAACCTCGGCGGCTGTCGCGGCTCGACCGGCCCGACGACGATCAACCCGGAAACCGGCGCGCTGTGGGGGCCGGACTTCCCGATCGTCACCGTGCGCGACTGGGTGGCATCGCAGGCGCTGCTGGCCGACCACCTGGGCATCGACGTCTGGGCAGCGGTGATCGGCGGCAGCCTCGGCGGCATGCAGGTCATGCAGTGGACGATCGATTGCCCGAACCGCGTGCGCCACGCGCTGGTGATCGCCGCAGCTCCCAGGATCTCGGCCCAGAACATCGCCTTCAACGAGATCGCCCGGCAGGCGATCCTGTCTGATCCCGATTTCCACGGCGGCCGCTATATCGAGGCCGGCGTGCGACCGGAACGCGGGCTCAAGCTGGCGCGGATGCTCGGCCACATCACCTACCTGTCCGACACCGCGATGCGCGCCCGCTTCGGCCGCATGCTGCGCGACGGCGATGGCCAGTACAACTTCAACTACGACGTCGAGTTCGAAGTCGAAAGTTACCTGCGCCACCAGGGCAATTCCTTCGTCGACCGCTTCGACGGCAACACCTACCTGCTGATGACCAAGGCGCTGGACTACTTCGATCCGGCGCGCGAGTACGGCGACGATCTGGCCGGCGCCTTCCGCACCGCCACCGCCCGTTTCCTGGTGATCAGTTTCTCGGTCGACTGGCGCTTCTCCCCGGCCCGCTCGCGCGAAATCGTCAATGCGCTGATCGCCGCCGGCCGCGACGTGTCGTACGCGATGATCGATTCGCAGCTCGGCCACGACGACTTCCTCATGCCGATCCCGCAGTACCACGCGGTGCTGCGCAACTACCTCGACCGGGTCGCGGTGGAGAGCGCCTCATGAGCACGCCGCTGCGTCCCGACCTGCAGCTGATTTCCGGCTGGATCGCGCCCGGCTCACGGATACTCGATCTCGGCTGCGGCGATGGCGCCCTGCTCGCGCACCTGGCCCGCACCCGGCAGGTCCGTGGCTACGGGCTGGAGATCGACGACGACAACGTCGCCGCCTGCGTCGCCGCCGGCATCAACGTGATCCAGGCCGACGTCGACGACGGCCTGGCGGCGTTTGCCGACCGCTCGTTCGACTACGTGGTGATGACCCAGGCGCTGCAGGCGCTGGTGCGGCCGGACCAGGTGCTGGCGGAAATGCTGCGGGTGGGGCGCGAAGTAATCGTCACCTTCCCGAACTTCGGCCATTGGCGGGTCCGCGTGGCGCTGCTCGGCGGCCACATGCCGCACACGCCAGCGCTGCCGGCGAACTGGTACGACACCGAGAACATCCACCTGTGCACGCTGGCCGATTTCGATGCGCTGTGCCGCGAATCGCGCTGGCAGGTACTGGAACGCGCGCTGCTCGACCGCAGCCACCGCGCCGGCGCCAGCATCCGCATCGCGCCGAACCTGTTCTGCGAGATCGCGCTGTACAAGCTGCGCCTGCCGGGCTGAGGCGCTGACTTAAAGCCTCAGCCCGGCACGGCCAGCAGGCAGCGGTTGCGGCCGGCGCGCTTGGCGGCGTACATCGCTTCATCGGCGGCGCGGATCAGCTGCTCGCGGTTGTCGCCGTGCGGCGGGAACATCGCCAGCCCGACACTGGCACCGATGGTCACCGTCACCGGCCCGAGCGCGCTGTCCAGCCGGTACGGGCGGCGCAGGTCGTGAACGATCACCTCGCAGACCCGCAGGCCGGCCGCCTCGCCTTCATCGAGGCTTTCGAGAATCACCGCGAACTCGTCGCCGCCGAGCCGCGCCACGGTGTCCTCGGTGCGCAGCAGCCCGCGCAAGCGGTCGGCGATCGCTTTCAGCAGTTCGTCGCCGACCGGATGGCCGTGGGTGTCGTTGACCGGCTTGAAACCATCGATGTCGATGTAGGCCAGGCCGAACTTGCGCTGGTGCCGGCGGCTGCGCTCGATGGCGCTGTCGAGCCGATCCATGAACAGCATGCGGTTCGGCAGGTCGGTCAGCACATCGTGGCTGGCGCGGTGCCAGGCAAGTTTCTCGGTTTCCCGGCGCAGTGCCACCTCGCGCTCCAGCGCCCGCATGTGCTGCGACAGCTGCTCCAGCGCGTCCTGCAGTTCCGACTTGCGCCGGTATAGCTCCAGGAACACGGCGACCTTGGATTTCAGGATCGTTTCGTTGACCGGCTTGGCGATGTAGTCCACCGCGCCGGAGCCGTAGCCGCGCAGCCGGTGCAGGTCGTCGTAGGCGGCGCTGATGAAGATGATCGGTGTGTCGCGGCTGCCCTCGTCGTCGCCCAGCAGTTCGGCGACTTCGAAGCCGTCCATCTCCGGCATGTTGACGTCGAGCAGGATCAGCGCGAAGTCGTGATCGAGGCAGGCGGCCAGCGCCTGGTTGCCGGAATCGGCCTCGATCAGCTCGGCGCCGGAGCGGGCCAGCAGCCGGCGCAGCGCCAGCCGGTTCGGCGCATGGTCGTCGACGATCAGGATCTTCGGCAGGGCCGGCGATCCGGCAGGCGGGGCGTCGAGGTCGGTCATGGGCAGCGGTCGTTGATTCGGGTGGCAAGGCTGACAAGCCCGGTCACGGCGTCGGCGCCGGCGCGCCCGAGCGCGGCCAGCGGCATCTGCGGCGCGACGGCCTCGGCCGGTTCCTGCACCAGCGCGTAGCCCCCGGCGCGGCGGACGGCAGCCAGGCCGTCGGCACCGTCGTCGTTGGCGCCGGTCAGTACCACGGCCAGCAGGCCATCGCCATAGACATCGGCCGCCGCCTCGAACAGCACATCGACGGACGGACGGACGTGGCGGACGCGCGGATCAGCGGACAGCATGAAGCAGCCGCCGGCATCGACCAGCAGGTGATAGCCCGGCGGCGCGACATGCACCACGCCGGCTTCCGCCGGCTGCCGTTCCACCGCCTCGCGCACCGGCAGCGTCGAAGCCCGCGCCAGCAGTTCGACGAGCAGTGCGCCGTCATCGTCCTGGCCGCGATGGCAAACGACGATCACCGGCGCGCCGAGATCGCCGCGCAGGCCGGCCAGCACGGTCGACAGCGCCTGTAGGCCGCCGGTGGAACAGCCGATCACGACCGCCGTGCTGGGCGCCGGCATCGCGGGCGCTCAGGCCGCCGCCGGCCCGAGCCGGTAGATCCGGGCCTGGGCATCGAGTTCGGTGAATTCCGCAGCGCTGGGCGCGAAGGCGATGCTTTCCTTGTTGCCCAGCACCAGGTAGCCGCCGCGTACCAGGCTGTCGCGAAACAGCCCGAGCACCCGATCCTGCAGGGCGTTGGTGAAATAGATCAGCACGTTGCGGCACAGGATCAGCTGCGCTTCGCAGAACACGCCATCGGCCACCAGGTTGTGGTTGGCGAAGGTGATGTTGCGCTTCAGCCGCTCGTCGAGCTTCAGGTGTTCGTAGCGGGCATGCCAGTAATCGCCGAGCGAATGCTGGCCGCCGGCGGCGAGATAGTTGGCCGACCAGGTGCGCGCCTCGGCGAGCGGAAAGATGCCTTCCTGCGCCTGCGCCAGCGCGGCGTCGTTGAAGTCGGTGGCGTAGATCTGGCAGCGGGCGTAGAGCCCGGCTTCCTCGAGCAGGATCGCCAGCGTGTAGACCTCCTCGCCGCGGGCGCAGCCAGCCTGCCAGATGTTGATGTGCGGGTACGAAGCCAGCACCGGCAGCACCTCGGCCGCCAGCGCCTTGAACACCGAGGGATTGCGGAACATCTCCGACACCGGCACCGACAGCCCGGCGATCACCGCCGGCAGCAGGCTGTCGTCGTGCACCACGCGGGTGGTCAGCTCGCCGATGGTCCGGCATTGCCGCGCCGCCGCCACCGCCTGCACCCGCCGCTTCAGCGAGGCCCGGGCATAGCCGCTGAAGTCGTAGCCGTGGCGCAGCTGCAGCGCCTGGATGAACAGCTCCAGCTCGATGTCGTCGGCGGCAGGGCGGCTCAGCGGCATCCGGCATCCGCCCCTGCCGTCGGCACCTGCATGCGCGGCGAGCCGCGCCGCAAGCGGTGCTCGTTTGTTCTGCCGAAGGTGCGCGGCCATCCCCGGCGCGACGGTCGCCGCGTTCGGAGAGATCGGCCTGACCATCCATGGCCCGTCATTCGCGCTCGTGGCAAGCAATGTTCGCTACGCACGCGCACTCATCCAGACCCGCATCATCGACAGCAGCTTGTCGACGTCGATCGGCTTCGACAGGTAATCGCTGGCGCCGGCCTCGAGGCATTTCTCGCGGTCGCCGCGCATCGCCTTGGCGGTCAGCGCGATGATCGGCAGCGTCCGCAGCGCCGGCCGCGTGCGGATCTCGCGGGTGGTTTCGTAGCCGTCCATGCCCGGCATCATGATGTCCATCAGCACCAGATCGATCCTCGGGTTGTCGTCGATCTGGCGCAGCGCCTTCTGGCCGTCCTGGGCCATCAGCACCTTCAGGCCCCGGGCGCGCAGGGCTTTCGACAGCGCGAAGATGTTGCGCATGTCGTCATCGACGATCAGCACCGTGCGGCCGTTCAGGCTGGCGTCGACCTCGCGCACCGGCGGCGCGGCTGCCGGCTTCAGCGAGTGCAGGAACAGGCTGACCTCGTCGAGCAGGCGTTCCGGCGAGCGGGCACCCTTGATGACGATCGCATCGGTGTACTGCCGCAAGCTCAGGGATTCCTCGCGCGACAGCTCGCGCCCGGAATGGATCACCACCGGCGGCAGCGTGCCGCGCCGCGATGCCGCCTCGAGGAACTCCTGGCCGGACATGCCGGGCAGGCCCAGGTCGAGGACGATGCCGTCGATCCGGCCACGCGCCAGTTCGTCGAGGCCCGCTTCGGCGCTGGCCGCGTCGACCAGTTCGACGCCGGCATCGTGCAGCAGCGTGTGCATCGCGCGGCGCGAAGCCTCGTCGTCGTCGATCAGCAGCACGCGGCGCAGGGCCGGCGCGGAGGCGTCGGCCTGCGGGTGCAGCAGTCGATCGAAGGCCGACAGCAACGCAGCCTTCGATACCGGCTTGGTCAGGAAACCGATGGCGCCCGCTTCCAGCCCGCGCGCGGCGTCGTCGGTAGCCGAGATGAAATGCACCGGGATGCCCGACAGCGACGGATCAGCCTTCATCCGGTCGATCACCGCCCAGCCGTCCATGCCGGGCAGCATGACGTCCAGCAGTACGCCGGTCGGCCGGAATGCGCGCGCCAGCTGCAGGCCGGTTTCGCCATCGCCGGCAGCCAGCACCCGGTAGCCCCGGCGGCGGATCAGCTCGGCCAGGATCCGCGCGAACGCCGGATCGTCCTCGACGATCAGGATCGTAGTGTCGCCGTCGCGGATCAGCTCGCGGTCATCGACGATGGTCGGCGTCGGCGCCAGCCCCAGGGTCTGTGCCGGTGTCGGCGCGGCGGCATGAGCGGCAGGCGGGATCGCTGCCGCCGGCGGCGCCACTTCCGGCAGCAGCCCGGCCGGTGGCGCAGCGCGACGGTCGTCGGTGCTGGCGGGCTCGGCCGGCGGCGTTTCCGGCATCACCACGGTGAACGTGCTGCCGCTGCCGAACTGGCTGCTCATGACGATGTCGCCACCCAGCCGGCGGGCCATGCCGCGGGCGATCGACAAGCCCAGCCCGGTGCCGCCGAACTGGCGGCTGGTGCCGGCGTCGATCTGCTGGAAGTTCTGGAACAGCTTGTGGAACTTGTCTTCCGGGATGCCGATGCCGGTGTCGGTGACGGCGATCGCGATGCTGCGCTCGCGCGCCAGCCCCGGCGGCAGCGGAAGGGCTGGCGCCGGCCGGCCGATCTGCACGTCGACGCTGCCGCTGCGGGTGAACTTGAAGGCGTTGCCCAGCAGGTTGTTGGCGATCTGCTCCAGGCGGCTGCCATCGGTGCGGATCACGCCCGGCAGCCCGTCGTCGATGCGCACCTCGAACGCGAGGCCCTTGTCGCGGGCCACGTGGCGGAAGTTGCGGCGCAGCGTCTGCGCCAGCGCGCCGAGTTCCAGCGGATCGATCACCACTTCCAGCTTGCCGGCCTCGACCTTGGACAGGTCGAGGATGTCGTTGATCAGCTGCAGCAGCTTGGTGCCGCTTTCATGGATGACGTTGGCCGATTCCACCTCGTCCGGCGACAGGTGGCCGTCGTCGTTGTCGGCCAGGCTGCGCGACAGGATCAGCAGGCTGTTGAGCGGCGTGCGCAGCTCGTGCGACATGTTGGCCAGGAACTCGCTCTTGTACTGACTGGCCCGGGCCAGCGCATCGGCCTTGTCCTGCGTCTCCCGCTGCAGCTCCTGCAGGATCAGCTGCTGTTCCTGCAGCGTGGCGCCGCGATTGACCAGCGATTCGTTGGTGACCTTGAGTTCCTCGGACTGCAGCCGCAGCTCCTCTTCCGATGCGCGCAGCCGCGTCGACTGTTCTTCCAGCAGGCGGGTCTTGGCTTCCAGGGCCTCGTTGGTGGCGCGCAGTTCTTCCTGCTGCACGCGCAGCGATTCCTCCGAGGCCTGCAGCTCCTCGGATTGCGCCTGGGTTTCGGCCAGCAGTTCCTGGGTGCGCAGCGCCCGGCGCAGGTTGTCGAACGACAGCGCGGCGATCGGCAGCAGTTCGTCCAGCAACTGCTGCTGCTCGTCGGTGAATGGCGCGAACGAAGCGATTTCCAGCACCGCCAGCGGCTGCCCCTTGAGCAGCAGCGGCTGCAGCAGCAGGGCGGCCGGCG
This sequence comes from Nevskia sp., assembly GCF_051860985.1. NCBI lineage: Bacteria > Pseudomonadati > Pseudomonadota > Gammaproteobacteria > Nevskiales > Nevskiaceae > Nevskia > Nevskia sp. Next base: position 72,115 of record NZ_JBIMKV010000015.1, read on the forward strand.
CGGCGGCACCGAGGCCGGAGCCGATGTTCAGATAGCCGGCCGGCAGCGGGTGGATCTGCAGCGGCTTCAGGCTGCGCAGGCACTGGCCGATCAGGCCGTCGTCGGCGCGGATGTCGCGGCGGCCGGCGAATGCCGCCGGCAGGCCGTGACCGCCAAGGCACTGCAGACGCGGGTCGCCGGCGTCGTGGCCGTACATCGCTGCCGCGACGGCGCCCAGCCGGGGCGCCAGCGCATCGGTCAGCACGCGGGCGAATTCGCCGCCGTCGCGCGCTTGCTGCAGCGCGGCCGCAATCTCGCCGACCGCCGTCTTGACCCAGGTCTGCCGGTGGGTGGCGACGACCATGCCCTTGAACACGGCGAGCGCGCGGGCAATGTTGCCGATCTCGTCGCCGCGCTGCTGGTCGGGCACGACGATGGTGTGATCGCCGTCGGCCAGCCGCGTCATCAGGCCGGTGAGCGTCTCGATCGGCGCGGCGATCAGCGATCGCACCTTGCGGATGGCGTAGGCGGCGATCAGCACCGCGAGGATCAGCAGCAGCAGGGTCAGACGGCGCGCCAGTTCGACGCTGTCGCGCAGGCTGGCGCTGCGCTGGCCGAGCAGCAGGCGTTCGGTGACCTGGGTCTCGGCGATGATCGCCCGCAGCTCGTCGCGATAGGCCTTGCCCTTGATGGTCAGCGCCACCGAGGCCGGTCCGGGTCCCTGGCTGCGGACCAGCGCGATCACCGGCTCGGCAATCTGCTGGTTCCAGGTGGTCATCACCGCATCGATGCGGTCCAGCTGGGTCTGCTGCGCCGGATTGTCGACCACCAGCCCGCGCAGCCGCAGCAGCACCGTGCGGTAGGCCTCGCTGCCATCGGTGTACGGCTTCAGGAACGCCGCATCGCCGGTGAGCTGGAAGCCGCGCACGCCGGTCTGCTGGTTGAGGGTCTGCACTTCGAGATCGCGCAGCGCCTCGATCACTTCGTAGCTGTGGCCGGTCCAGTCGCGCTGGATTTCCTCGTTGTGCTGGATCACGAAGAACGAGGCGGCGTTGATCACCAGCAGCGCGGTGACCAGGCCGAAGCCGAGGCCGAGCTTGGCGGCGATCGGCCAGTCGGCCAGCCGCCGGATCCGGCGACGGAGCGCGGGCGCCGCCGCCTGCGAGCTCACGCGCCGGGCTCGTCGCGCGCTGCGGCCGCTGCCGCCACGGCTTCGCGGGCGCGGATGTAGTCGGCCATCGGGATGTACAGCAGGTCGACGAGCCGGCGCAGCAGATGCTCTTCGTACTTGTCGACCCGGCCATCGGCCCAGGCCACCTGCCAGAGCATGGTGATCAGCGCCCGCTTGCCGTCGGCATCGAGCCGTTCGTTGAGCGTGCCGACATAGGCATGCAGCGATACCGATTCGCGGGCGCGGCTGCGGGCCTCGTCCAGCAGCGCATCGAGCGCCGCCGCATCGAGCGCGAAGTGCGCCTGCAGCACCTCGCGGATGCGGGCCATTTCGATGTCGTCGAACGAGAAATCGGCGCGCCCGAGTTCCAGCAGCAGCAGTGCGGTCGACAGGGCTTCGGACGGCGGCTGTGGCGCCGATGGCGCGGCCAGCAGGTTCTTCAGACGGTTCAGCACCGGGAACGGCTCCTGCTCAGGGGGCGGCCAGCAAGGGCGTGAGGAAGTCGCGCACCGCCGCTTCCACCTCGCCGAGCCGGCCGTGGAAGAAGTGGCCGGCATCATCGAAATGGACGAACTGCGGCGGCGGGTCGTAGGTCGCCAGCGCCGCCCGGGTTTCGGCGTACGACACGACATCGTCGTCGGCGCTGTGCACGGCCAGCCAGGGCACACCCGGATGGGCAGGCGGTTCGGTGGTTTTCAGGTAGCGGCCCATCGGCGGTGCGATCGTCACGAGAGCCGCAGTATCCAGCTGCGCCGCCGCCTTCAGTGCCACGTGGCCGCCGAACGAGAAGCCGGCCATGACCAGCGGAAGACCGGGCGCCGTGGCCTGCAGCTGTTCGGCCACGGCGCAGGCGTCGGCGGTTTCGCCGAGCGTGTCGTCGAACAGCCCTTCGCTGCGGCCGACCCCGCGAAAATTGAAGCGCACCGTGCGCAAGCCGCACTTCAGCGCCGCGTTCGACAGCGTCCAGACGACCTTGTTGGTCATCGTGCCGCCGAACAGCGGATGCGGGTGACAGACCACGCAGACGCCGCGCAGCCGATCCTTCGGCGAGGCGATCAGGGCTTCGAGGCGTCCGGCCGGGCCAGACAGCATGAGGTCGGCGCTGGCGCCGGGTTTCAGGGCAGCTTCGGGGATGACTTGCATGGCCGAAAGTCTAGACCAGGCGCCGACCACAGTCGGGCCGCTGCACAGCGTCGACGCGGATCCGGCTCCGGCCTTCCCTTCATGAACCGCACGGCAGCTGCAGCGCAGCCGCGACAAACTTGCAGCCCCCGGACCGCAAACCTATAGTCCGCCGGTCGGAATGGCCTAGGAGCCTTCCGTTTCTCGCTCACACAAATCAAACCAGACAGGGAGAAGGATGCAATGCGCAAGCTCGCCGTGATCTCGGGAGCCGCTCTGCTGCTCACCGGTACCTGGACCGCAATCGCCGGCCAGAACGATGGAATCAGCACGCAGCCCTCGGCGAACGCCTACCTCAGCCTCGATTTCGGCCATCCGAACCCGACCAAGGCCACGTTCTCGCCGCTGCACTACGGCCTGCGGATGTCGTACGACAACCGCCTGCTGTCGGCCACCGGCAACGCGCTGCCGCCGCTCGCGCAGCTCGACTTCGATGCCCGCGGCAACCGCGTCGGCGCCGTTGGCGGCGTGCCGTTCATGGCCCGCATCCGCCCGCCGATGAAGCAGAACGACGGTGAAGGCGGCGGCGACGCGCCGGCAGCCGGCGGCTCGGGCGGCATCGAGTTCTTCGACGTGGCGCTGCTCGGCGTCGGCGTCGCCGGCCTCGGCTACCTGATCTACGAAGTGTCGAAGAACGACGAAAGCCGCGACCCGGGTCCGGGCGCGACCACCAGCGGCACGACCGGCGGCACCACCGGCGGTCTGCTGGGTGGCCTGCTCGGCGGTCTGCTGGGCGGCGGCGGCTTCGCCGGCGCCCAGGGCCAGATCCCGGGCGAGAACGACCTCGAGCGCCAGCGCTGGCTCGATGGCGGCACCGGCCAGATGGGCGACCTGAATCCCTGATCGGTCATCCGCTGCGCCGCTGTGATGGCAAGCTGAGCAAAAGGGAGCCGCAAGGCTCCCTTTTCGTTTCCCCCACCGAACCTGCGCCTCGCAAGACTTTCCGATGATTTCCGACTGGCTCAAAGCACGACTCGACTCGCTCTTCAGCGTCGACCTGCGCTCCCTGGCGCTGTTCCGCGTGCTGCTCGGCGGCGTGCTGTTCGTCGATCTCTGCAACCGCGCCGTCGACCTGCGGACTTTCTACACCGACGTCGGCGTGATGCCGCGCGACTGGCTGCTGGCGGTCAACGGCCTGTGGCGGATCAGCTTCCACTCGGCCAACGGCGAGACCTGGTTCATCGCCGCCCTGTTCGCAGCGGAAATGCTGGCGGCGCTGGCGATCCTGGTCGGCTGGCGGACACGGATGGCCCTGGTGGTCGCCTTCGTGCTCAACGCCAGCCTGCTGAACCGCAACCCGATGGTGCTGCTGGGCGGCGACATCCTGCTGACCTGCCTGCTGTTCTGGGCCATCTTCCTGCCGGTGGCGGCGCGCCACAGCCTCGACGCCGCGCTGTCGCAGACACCGCCGCCGGTCGACAACCGGCACCGCTCCTGGGCCTCGGCCGGCGTGCTGCTGCAGGTGATGTCGGTCTACTTCTTCAGCGCCATCCTGAAGAGCGGTGCGGACTGGCACAACGGCATGGCGGTCTACTACGCGCTGTCGATCGACGGCTATTCCACCGCGCTCGGCCAGTGGCTGAAGGGCTATCCGCTGCTGACGACCGCGCTGAGCCACTGGGTGTACTGGCTGGAACTGCTCGGCCCGATCCTGGTGTTCCTGCCGGTGTTCAGCCGGACGCTGCGTTTCGCGGTGATGCTGCAGCTGATGCTGATGCACACCGGCTTCATCTTCTGCCTCGAACTCGGGCCGTTCCCGTACATCAGCCTGACCTCGCTGACCACCCTGGCCGGCGGCTGGATCTGGGACAGCCTCGGCGACTGGCGCGCCCGCCGCGATGCGCGCCGTGGCCCGCATGGCCTGCGCATCTACTACGACCGCGACTGCGGCTTCTGCCTGAAGAGCGTGCTGATCCTCAAGCAACTGCTGCTGCTCGGCCGGGCCGGGATCGCGCCGGCGCAGGACACGCCGCGCGCCCGCAAGCTGCTGGAGGACAACTATTCCTGGGTGATCATCGATCACGACGACCGCGCCTACCTCAAGTGGCCGGCCTTCGTGATCCTGCTGAAGCGCTCGCCGCTGTTCGCGCCGCTGGGCCTGCTGTTGTCCGGGCAATGGGCGGTGCCGCCGGGCAATGCCGTCTACGACTTCGTCGGTCGCAACCGGGGCGGCTTCGGCAAGCTCAGCGGTGCACTGCTGCCGTTCCACGACCGGCCGTTCGAGACCGGCCCGGTCGCCCAGTTCATGGCCGGCTTCGCGCTGGTGGTGCTCGGCACCTGGAACTTCTGCACCATCCACTGGCTGCCGGAGCGGCTCTACGCGTTTCTGACGCCGCCGCTGCGTGCCGTGCGGCTCGACCAGTACTGGGACATGTTCGCGCCGTTCCCGTCGCGCGAGGACGGCTGGTTCGTGATCCCGGCGCGGCTCCGCGACGGCACCGAATTCGACCTGCTGCATCCGGAGCGCAGCGGCGTCAGCTATGACAAGCCGGCGCAGGTCAACCTGGAGTGGCGGAACATCCGCTGGCACAAGTACCTGGAGCGGATCTGGTCGGCGCAGTTCGCCAACAACCGGCTGCACTACGGCCGCTACCTGTGCCGCAACTGGAACAGCACGCACGGCGACGGCCAGCAGCTCGACACCTTCAAGATCATCTACATGCTCGAGCGCTCGGTGCCGCCGGGCGAGACGCCGAAGGTGGAGCAGAACGTGCTGTGGCGGCACGGCTGCTTCGCTGTTCCCAGCGACGGCAAATGAGCCCGGCGATGGCTCGCTGTGCCGCCCCGGAGACAGCCGGCGCGCGCTGCCCATGGCGCTGATCGACATCGGCGCCAATCTGGCGCACGACAGCTTCGCCACCGATCTCGACGCCGTGCTGGCGCGCGCCGCGGCCGCCGGGGTCGAGGCGATCGTCGTCACCGGCTCCTGCGTGGCCAGCAACGAGGTGGCGGCCCGCCTCGCCGGCCGCGACCACGGTGGCGGCCCGCGCCTGCAGGCGACCGCCGGCCTGCACCCGCACCATGCGGCGGACTGGAACGACGCGCTCGGCGCCCGCATCGCCGAGCTGGCGCGGACACCGGGCGTGGTGGCGGTCGGCGAATGCGGGCTCGACTACTTCCGCGACCTGTCGCCGCGCGCCGCCCAGCGCCAGGCCTTCGTCGCCCAGCTGGAACTGGCGATCGCCGCCGGCAAGCCGGTGTTCTTGCACCAGCGCGAGGCGCATGCCGATTTCCTGGCCATCCTCCGCGAACACCGCGCGGCGCTGCCCGACGCCATCGTCCACTGCTTCACCGACAGCGCCGAGGCCTGCGCCGACTACCTGGCGCTCGACTGCCACATCGGCATCACCGGCTGGATCTGCGACGAGCGGCGCGGCAGCCACCTGCAGGACGTCGTGCGGCAGATTCCGGCGCCGCGGCTGCTGATCGAGACCGATGCCCCGTACTTGCTGCCGCGCACGCTGAAACCGAAGCCGAAGGATCGCCGCAACGAGCCGGCCTTCCTGCCGGCCGTGCTCGACGCCGTCGCCGCTGCGCGCGGCGAACCACCGGCAACAGTGGCCGCGCAGACCACTGCCAACGCCCGGCGGGTGTTCGGCCTGCCCTGAACGGGCGCTGCGGCGGCGCAAGCCACTGCGGCTGCAGGCGCGCGCAGCAACCGGTACGCCGCGCGGCGCGTCTACACTGCAGCCCTGCCCCGCTCCCGCCTGCCATGAATCCTCGCCGTCGCCTGCTTGCCGCCCTGATCGCCATCGGCAGTCTGATCGCCACCGCCTGCAGCAGCACGCCGCCGGCCGCGCCGCCGCCGGTCGTCGAGGTGCCGAGCGGCCCGCTGATCGCGCCGGCCCCGGTACCGCCGAAGATCGCGCTGGCGCTCGGCGGCGGCGCGGCGCGCGGCTTTGCCCACGTCGGCGTCATCAAGATGCTGGAATCGCAGGGCATCAAGTTCGATCTGATCATCGGCACCAGCGCCGGCAGCGTGGTCGGCGCGCTGTACGCAGCCGGCTACAACGGCTTCGAGCTGCAGGAAAAGACCTTCGATCTGGAACGCGCCGCGTTCGCCGACTGGCAGCTGTTCAGCCGCGGCCTGCTGAAGGGCGAGAAGCTGCAGAACTTCGTCAACGAACAGGTCGGCCGGCGCAAGATCCAGCAGCTGCCGCGCCGCTTCGCCGCCGTCGCCGCCAAGCTGCGCACTGGCGAGGCGGCGGTGTTCACCGCTGGCGACGTCGGCCTCGCGGTGCGCGCCTCGTCGGCGATTCCCGGCGTCTTCCAGCCGGCGGTGATCGACAACGAGGAGTACGTCGACGGCGGCACCGTCAGCCCGGTGCCGGTGCGCTTCGCCCGCGATCTCGGTGCGGATCTGGTGATCGCCGTCGATGTCTCCGCACCGGTCGAGGAAGCCCGCGAGGACTCCACGCTCGGCACCGTGCTGAAAGCCTTCGACATCATGGGTTCGAGCCTGCGCCGCGCCGAGCTGCCGGCCGCCGACGTGGTGATCGCGCCCGACGTGCACGGCATCAAGGCCGCCGACTTCGAATCCAAGCAGCGGGCAATCCTGGCCGGCGAAAAGGCGGCGCTGGCCGCCGTGCCGGCGATCCGTGCGGCGATCGTCGCCAAGACCCACTGAAGATGACCACCGAACTGCCAGCCGCGCCGCCCGCGCTCGATGCCGGCGAGGGCCGGCCGGTGCCGTCCGGCCGCTATCGCGGCGCCATCGCCGACCTGTCGACGGCCGCCTGGGATGGCGGTGGCCGCCGCCGGCTGCAGCGCAAGGGCTGGATGTACCTGTCGGCCAGCACGCCGCGCCATGCGGTCGGCTTCGCGATCGTCGACGCCGGGCTGGTCGCCACGGCCTTCGTCTACCTGTTCGATCGCCATACCGGACGGCTGATCGAGGAAAAGGCCGCCGTGCCGTTCGGCTTTCCGGCCGGCTTCGCGCCGGACTGGCGCGGCGACTGGCAGCTGGCGCAGCGCGGCCGGCACTGGCGGATCAGCCCGCGCGGCAACGGCGGCTGGCGCTGTCAGCACAGCGGGCCGCAGCTGGAGCTGCAGCTGGACGTCGATGCCGGCGGCGACGGCCTGACCGCTGTCAGCAGCGCGCCGGGCCGGCCGTTCGCGCACACCTGGAAGCTGTGCGCGCTGAATTCGACGCTGCGCTTCACGGTCGACGGCCAGACGCTGGAAACGCCGTCGAGCAGCGCCGTCGATTTCACGCTCGGCTACCCGCCGCGCAGCACCATCTGGAACTGGGCCAGCCTTGACGGCCGCACCGACGATGGGAGCCGGGTCGGCCTGAACCTGGTCGCCCATTTCAATAACGGGCTGGAGAACGCGCTGTGGCTGGACGGCGAACTGCAGCCGCTGGCGCAGGCCTGCTTCGATTACGACCGCCGCGACCTGACCCGGCCGTGGCGGGTCAGCACCGTCGACGGCGTCGTCGACCTGCGCTTCACGCCCGATGGCCAGCGCGCCGAGCACCTGAACGCGCTGCTGCTGAAGAGCCGCTTCGCGCAGCCGTTCGGCCGCTTCGAAGGACGTATCGGCGCTGCGCAGGTGTCTGGCTACGGCGTGGTCGAGGAACATGCGGCGCTGTGGTGAGCGCCGCGCGCGGATCGCTCAGCCGAAACGGCCGGTGATGTAGTCCTCGGTCTTCGGCTGCTTCGGCTTGGTGAAGACCTGGCTGGTCTCGCCGAACTCGATCAGCTCGCCGAGGTACATGAAGGCGGTGAAGTCGGCGACGCGGGCCGCCTGCTGCATGTTGTGGGTGACGATGCAGATCGTGTAGTCGCTCTTCAGCTGGTAGATCAGCTCCTCGACCTTCGCCGTGGCGATCGGGTCGAGTGCCGAGGTCGGCTCGTCAAGCAGCAGCACGTCCGGCCGCACGGCGATCGAACGGGCGATGCACAGGCGCTGCTGCTGGCCGCCAGACAGGCCCAGCCCGCTCTGGTTCAGCTTGTCCTTCACCTCGTCCCATAGCGCGCCGCGCTTCAGCGCGGTTTCGACGCGATCGTCGAGTTCCGATTTCGGCACCCGTTCGTAGAGGCGGATGCCGAAGGCAATGTTGTCGTAGATCGACATCGGGAACGGCGTGGGCTTCTGGAACACCATGCCGACGCGTGCGCGGAGCAGGTTCAGGTCCTGCTTCGGGTCGAGCAGGTTCTTGCCTTCGAACAGGATCTCGCCCTCGGCGCGCTGCTTCGGGTAGAGGTCGTACATGCGGTTGAAGATCCGCAGCAGGGTCGACTTGCCGCAGCCGCTGGGGCCGATCAGCGCGGTGACCTTCTTGTCGTAGATCGGCATCGAGATGCCTTTCAGCGCCAGGAAATCACCGTAGTAGAAGCGCACGTCGCGCACCGAGATCTTCTCGGTCAGCGACGCGCGGTTGGCCATCGGATCGCGCGGCTGCAGGTGCGGTCTCTGGGTGCCGACGGTCATCGGGGCGCTTTCGTTCATGGCAGGCGTTTTCAGTCTTTCTTGAGGCGGGTCGACGACAGCGCGCGCGCCACGATGTTCAGGATCAGCACGGTCACGGTGATCAGCAGGGCCGCCGTCCAGGCCAGTTGCTGCCACTCAGGATACGGACTCAGTGCGAACTGGAAGATGACGACCGGCAGGTTCGCCATCGGAGCGTTCATGTCGGTCGACATGAACTGGTTATTCAGCGCGGTGAACAGCAGCGGCGCGGTTTCACCGGTGACGCGGGCCACGGCCAGCAGCACGCCCGTGATCATGCCGGCCTTGGCGGCGCGATAGCAGACCTTGGAGATCACCATCCAGCGCGGCGACCCGAGCGCGCTGGCCGCTTCGCGCAGGCCGTCCGGCACCAGCAGCAGCATGTCCTCGGTGGTCCGCACCACGACCGGCAGCACCAGCAGCGCCAGCGCGCAGCCGCCGGCCCAGGCCGAGAAGTGGCCCATCGTCACCACCATCACCTCGTAGACGAACAGGCCGATGACGATCGACGGCGCCGACAGCAGGATGTCGTTGATGAAGCGGATGGTGGTCGCCAGCCGCGAGTTGCGGCCGTACTCGGCCATCCAGGTGCCGGCCAGGATGCCGAGCGGCGTGCCGAGCGCGGTGCCGAGCACGGTCATCATCACCGAGCCGAAGATGGCGTTCAGCAGGCCGCCGGCAGCGCCCGGCGGCGGCGTCGATTCGGTGAACACAGCCAGGTTCAGGCCGCCGACACCGCGCCAGAACAAGGTGAACAGGATCAGGCCGAGGATCGCCAGGCCGGCGACGGCGGCGCACCAGGAGCCGATCATCAGCAGGCTGCTGAGCCGGCGGCGGCGGTGGTAGCGGCCCATGTCGAAGTTCTGCATGGCCTTATTTCCCCGCCTGTCGCTGTAGGCGCAGCAGCATCAGCCGCGCGATCGCCAGCACCGTGAAGGTGATCAGGAACAGCAGCAGGCCGAGCGAGATCAGGCTTGACGTGTAGAGCGCCGTCTCGGCCTCGGTGAATTCGTTGGCGATCGACGCCGAGATGGTAGTGCCCGGCGCCAGGATCGAGCCGGCGATCTTGTGGGCATTGCCGATCACGAAGGTCACCGCCATCGTTTCGCCGAGCGCGCGGCCGAGGCCCAGCATGATGCCGCCGATGACGCCTGTGGAGGTGAACGGCAGCACGATCTTGCGCACCACTTCCCAGGTCGTGCAGCCGAGCGCGTAGGCCGATTCCTTCAGGGTCGGCGGCACGGTCTCGAAGACATCACGGGTCACCGAGGTGATGTACGGCAGCACCATGATCGACAGGATGATGCCGGCCGTGAAGATGCCGATGCCGTACGGCGGCCCGGCGAACAGGCTGCCAAGCAGCGGCACGCCGGCGAAGGCTTCGATCATCAGCGGCTGGACATGCGCCTGCAGGAACGGCGCGAGCACGAACAGGCCCCAGATGCCGTAGATGATCGACGGGATGCCGGCCAGCAGTTCGATGGCGGTGGAAATCGCGCGCTTCAGGCGCGGCGGACAGAGTTCGGTCAGGAAGATGGCGATGCCGATGGAGATCGGGATGCCGATCAGCATCGCGATCAGCGAGGTCAGCAAGGTCCCGTAGATCGGCGCCAGCGCGCCGAACTCCTCGGACACCGGGTTCCACTTCTCGGTGGTCAGGAAGCCGGGGCCGAAGGTCGACAGGCTCAACCAGGAGCCCTGCACCAGCGTGGCGATGACGCCGCCGAGCAGCAGCAGCACGGTGATCGCGGCAGAGCGGGTGCCGTGCTTCAGCACCGCATCCCAGAGGGTGTGACGACGCAGCGCAGACGCGGTGATGGAATTCGCGGGGGCGGGCGTTGCCACTGAGGCGACCTGGTTCACGGAGGGGTCCGGGCGAGACTTTACACAAAGAAGGGAGACCGGTTCGCACCGGCCTCCCTTTCGCGACCGCAGGGCTCAGCGATACAGCGGCTGGCCGGCGGAATCCTTCAGGCTGTCCTTCCACAGCTGGCGCACCAGCGTGGTGACGGCTTCGGGCATCGGCACATAGTCCAGCGCGATGGCTTCGGCCGAACCCTTGGCGTAGGCCCAGTCGAAGAACTTGATCGCCGAGGCGAGGTTCTCCGGCTTTTCCGGCTGCTTGTGGAAGAACACGAACACGGCGCCGGTGATCGGCCAGCTGGCATCGCCTTCGGCATTGGTCAGCACCAGGTTCATGCCCGGGGCGGCGGCCCAGTCGGCATTGGCGGCAGCGGCCTGGAACGACTCGATGCCCGGCTCGACGACCTTTCCGGCCTTGTTGCTCAGGCGCACGTGCGACATCGCGTTCTGCTTGGCGTAGGCGTATTCGACATAGCCGATGGAGGCGGCGGTCTGCTTGACCACGCCGGCGACACCTTCGTTGCCCTTGGCGCCGATGCCGGCCGGCCATTCGACGGCCGAGTTGGCGCCGACCTTGGCCTTCCAGTTGTCGTCGACCTTCGACAGATAGTCGGTGAACAGGAAGGTGGTGCCCGAGCCGTCCGAGCGGTGGACGATGGCGATGTCGGCCGACGGCAGCTTGACGTCCGGGTTCAGCGCCTTGATCGCGGCGTCATCCCACTTCTTGATGTTGCCGACGAAGATCGCGGCCAGCGTCTTGCCGTCCAGCACCAGCTGGCCCGGGGTCACGCCTTCAAGATTCACCACCGGAATCACGCCACCGATGATGGCCGGGAACTGGATCAGGCCGGCTTCGTTGAGTTCCTCGACGCTCAGCGGCTTGTCGGACGCACCGAAGGTGACGGTCTTCGACTTGATCTGCTTGATGCCGCCACCGGAGCCGATCGACTGGTAGTTCAGACCGGTGCCGGTTTCCTTCTTGTAGGTATCGGCCCACTTCGAGGCGATCGGGTAGAAGAAAGTCGAGCCGGCGCCCGAGATGTCCTTGTCGCCCGAGGCAACGGCGGCGGGAGCAGTCGGGGCGGACTTCGAGCAGGCGGCGATCGTCAGCAGGCTGGCGATCAGGCTGGGCAGCAGGGCTGCGCGGGGGAATCTCAAGGTGTATCTCCGGATATGAGGGACATGCCGCCGACCATCGCCACCGCGGCGACGATCCTGCGCCCGAGCGCACCCGAATCGGCGCGCGCCGTCGAGCGTGTGCAAGCGCGGCATGGGTGCAGTCTTTCGCGCTTCGATGACAGAATCATGACAAGCCCGCGAAAGCCTTGAAGGACGGCGCTTTCAAGGCATCTCGCGGCTGCTGCGGGCGCGCCCCTGCGCAACACGGACCGGCCGAATGACAGTTCGGTGACAGCCGCGCGCGCTTCGGCGACCGGCCTGGATGATGCGCAATCAGACCGGCAGCGTGTAGTAGGCGATGCCGTAATCCTGCAGCGCGCCGGTGCGGCGCTCGCCGACGTGGTCGATGCGCACACCGGTGCAGGCCGGCGACAGGCCCGGCGCCGGACGGCCTTCGTGCAGCGCCTCGTACTGGGGCTGCGCCAGCGGCACGTGGCTGGCGAGCGCGCCGGCCAGGTGGATGCGCTTGGCGGCGTCCTGCCAGCCCGGCACCACGCGCGCCGGAATCGCTTCCGAGGCATCGCCGCTGCCGTAGCCGATCAGCAGGATTTCCCGGCCGGCCAGATCGCGGCCGGCATTGGCGGCTTCCTCCAGCCCCGCCGCCAGCCAGCCCGGCAGCGCCGCCGAGTACAGGTTGCCCATCGCCATCATCGGCTTGGCACCCAGGCGCATCTTGTCGTCGACCACTGCCTTGTAGGTCGGCGTTTCGCGGAAGGCCTTGAGCAGCGCGGCGGTCAGCGGATACGGCTCGGCGACCGTGCCGTCGAAATCGGCCTCGAAGGCGCGGGTCGGCACGGTGGCCATTTCGGCGGCGACGGCGGCCGGGTCGACGCCGGCGCGCGCGCAGTAGTCGTTCAGCTCGTCGACGCCCAGCGCGCCATCGGCGCCGAGCGCGAACAGGTAGCCCATCGCCCAGGCGGTGACCGGCATCTTGTGGTACGGCCGGTGCATGAACACCGCTTCCAGTTCGCGGAAGTAGCGGCCGCGCGCGCCGCCGTGCTTGGTCAGCAGCTGGTCGAGCGCCGACATGGTCTCGTCGACGTAGCAGGCCGTCGAGTACTTGCCGTTGAACACCGGGAAGTCGGACAGCCGGCCGCTGACGCTCGGCGTCTGACCGGCGTAGCGCTGGAACGGCTTGCGGAAGTCCAGCCCGCGGAAGGTCGAGGCACTGCCGGCGTTGCGCAGGTCGAGCGCGACGATCTTCGGATCGCGCTCCAGCAGCATCGCCACGGCACCCGCACCCTGCGTCGGCTCACCGCTCGAGCCACGCTCGTACTCGGCGATGTCGGCGGCAACCACCACGGCCTGGCGGTCGTAGCCGTCGTGGGCGAGATAGCGGATCGCGCCCTTGATGCCGTAGACGCCGGCCAGGCAGGCCTGCTTGAACTCCGGCACCTCGCAGTCGCGGGCGATGCGCGGCTTGCCGTTGGCGGCCAGCGCGCGGTCGACGAGGCCGCGGACGATCACCGCGCCGGTGGCGTTGTCGACGCTCGACTCGGTGCCCAGCGCCAGATAACCGATCTTGGCCGGGTCGACGGCATTGCGGTCGATCAGCGCCAGCACCGCATTGGCGGCCATCGTGTAGACGTCTTCCTCGACACCCGGCACGCGGAAGCTTTCGCCGATCACCGCGCGGGTCTTGTCCCAGCTGTTGCCGGTCCACTCGCACCATTCACGGAGGTCCACACGGTACGGCGGCACGTAGGCTGCGAAAGCGCTGATGCCGAACTCTGCCTTGCTCATGTTGTTTCTCTCTTCTCCAGGCGCCCGACGTCGGTCACGAGTGGACTTCGTAGGTGCGGTTTTTCCATTTGGAGCGCACGCCGCGCCAGCTGCGCAGCGCGGAGCTCCAGGTCATCGCGAGGTACAGCGCCCCGATCAGGGGTGAGGCCAGCGCCCAGACCGGCGACAGGCCGTAATAACGCAGGGTCGGCACATAGGCCGCGCACATCGCCAGCAGCGCCGCCGCCGCCAGCCACGAGCCCTGCGCCAGCGCCACCAGCGGCAGCCAGTAAGCCATCGCGAACAGCGTGGTGACGACCAGCAGCAGCAGGTTCGAATAGCGCAGCTGGGTGAAGGCCGAGCGAGCGACCATGTCGTGCACGCTCTTCAGGGTGCCGTAGGGGCGCAGGGAAATGACGCCGCGTGACAGGCCGATCCAGGTCTTGTGGCCGCCATCCTTGATCCGCCGGGCCAAGGTGCAGTCGTCGATCAGCGCCTCTTTCAGGCATTCGAAGGCGTTGACCTTGTGCAGGGCGGCGGTATCGACCAGTACGCAGCCGCCAGCGGCGGCGGCCACCCACTTCGACGGCGAATTCGACACCGCGAACGGGTAGATCAGCTTGAAGTAGTAGACGAAGGCCGGCAGCAGCAGGCGATCCCAGAACGAGGTGCGGCGCAGATCGGCCATCAGGGACACGAAGTGCGCGCCGCTCGCCCGCTTGTGGGCCAGCAGCGCCGCCAGCATGCCGGGTTCGAGCGCGATGTCGGCATCGAGCAGCAGAGTCATCGCGGTGGTCACCCGACCCTTGCCCTGCTCCAGCGCCCACAGCTTGCCGGCCCAGCCCTTGGGTAGCGGCTGACCGGAAATGACCTCGACATTCGGATAGCGGCGGGCGATGTCGCCGGTGCCGTCATCGGACTGATCGTCGATGACGACGATCTTCAGGCCCGCCCCCTGGGCCTGCAGGCTATCGAGCGTGCGCTGGATGACCTCGGCCTCGTTGCGTGCCGGAATCAGCACGGTGACCTGGTCCAGCTCCGCCGGTCCCAGCCGCGACGCCGGCCCGGGAGCGGCTGGCTCGAGCTGCTCGCGAACGCTCCACGGCCGCCACGGCGTCAGCCACAGGCCGAACCACATGACAGCCGCGGGAACGGCCAACCAGAACGCGAAATCCATGGCGATTGCTAGCGAGCATCGGCCGCCGCGCAGTGCACGACGGCCGTCGTGCTCAGTGGCCGGCCTTTTCGGTTGCCGGCTTGGCCTTCTTCTTCACGGTGATCGCGCTGACCGGCACCTTGACCGCCGAGGCATCGGCGCGGTTGCCGTACAGCACCGGCAGGTCGGGAGCCATCGGGCCATCGATGTCCGGGCCGAGCAGCGCCACCTTGGCCGCCTTGAGCGGGTTGGCGAAGGTGTCGTTGACGGCCGTGCCCTCGAAGCCGCAGTGCGCCATGCAGTTGTCGCACTTCGGGTTGCGGCCGACGCCGTAGGCTTCCCAGTTGGTGGTTTCCATCAGCTCCTTGTACGAGCTGCAATGGCCTTCATCGACCAGCAGGTAGCAGGGCTTCTGCCAGCCGAAGACGTTGTAGGTCACCGTGCCCCAGGGCTCGCACTGGTAGGCCTGGTTGCCAGCGATGAAGTCCAGGAACATCGGCGACTGGTTGAACTTCCACTGGCTCTTGCGCTCGCGGCCGATCTTGAACACGTCGCGGAACAGCTGCTTCGAGGCGGTGCGGCCCAGGAACACGTCCTGTCGCGGCGCGTGCTGGTAGCTGTAGCCGGGCGACACGGTGATGCCCTCGATGCCGAGGCTCATCGCGTAGTCGAAGAAATCGGCGATCTCCTGCGGCGGCTCGCCGGAGAACAGCGTGCAGTTGATGGTCACGCGGAAGCCGCGCTCGACGCACATCTTGATCGCCTCGACCGCCTTGACGAACACGCCTTCCATGCACACCGACTCGTCATGGCGCTTTTCCATGCCGTCGAGATGGATCGACATGGTCAGGTACGGGCTCGGGGTGTACTCGTCGATGTGCTTCTTCAGCAGGATCGCGTTGGTGCACAGGTAGACGAACTTCTTCATCCTCACGAGGCCGGCCACGATCTGCGGCATTTCCTTGTGAATCAGCGGCTCGCCGCCCGGGATCGAGACCATCGGCGCGCCGCATTCCTCGGCGGCCCGCAGCGCCTGCTCGACGCTGACGCGCTGCTGCAGGATGTCCTTCTCGTAGTCGATCTTGCCGCAACCGGCGCAGGCCAGGTTGCACTGGAACAGAGGCTCCAGCATCAGCACCAGCGGGTAGCGTTTCTCGCCTTTCAGCTTCTTGCCGAGAAGGTAGCGCGCGACGGTGACCTGCTGGATAAGCGGAACGCCCATGTGTTCTCCGAATTGCGGTAGCGCACTCGCGTGGCTGCGAGGCTTCAGGTGAAGGCCGGCGAGCCAAGGCTCACCGGCGCCAATGTTGCGGCTCAGGTGCGACTCGAAACAGCCCGCGAATCGCGCATTTTATGCCAAAGACGCCGCCGGCTGCCGCGCATACACGCCGGCATGCTGCGCCCGGATGCGCGCCCATTCGATCTTGAACCACGGCGTGAACTGCTCCGGCCGGGTTTCGATCTCGGCATCGAGCGCGTCCGGCGCGATGTAGCGCACCGCCGAGATCTCGTTGGCGTTGACCACCGGCGACACGTCGCTGCGGCCGGCGTAGACCCAGCACAGCTCGTGCTCTGCGCCGGTCTCGTCGAACTGCGCCTGGTACTGGAACTTGAACAGGTAGTCGAAGCGGCACTCGAAACCGAGTTCCTCCTTCAGCCGCCGGTGGATCGCGATGTCCATGGTCTCGCCGCGACGCGGATGCGAGCAGCAGGTGTTCGACCAGAACTGGCCCCACAGCCGCTTGCCGGCCGCGCGCCGCTGCAGCAGCAGTTCGCCGTCGCTGTTGAACACGAACAGCGAGAACGCCCGGTGCAGCGTGCCCTGGCCGACGTGAGCCTCGGCCTTAGGTAGGAAGCCGACCTCGTTGTCCTGCTCGTCGACCAGGATCAGCGGCTCGTCGTCGAACGAGACGATCTGGTGTCCGGGATTCAGCGTCGTGTTCTTCATGCCTGCCGTGTTGTCAGCCAATGCGCACCTCCATGCCCGAATAGCCGGCATCGCGCAGCGCGCCGATGACTCTTTCGGGGTGTTCCGGGGCCAGCGCGATGATCGAACCGCCACCACCGCCGCCAGTCAGCTTGGCACCGATCGCGCCCTGCTCGCGGCAGATCTGCACCATTTCCTCGATTTCCCAGCTCGACACGCGCAGCGCATTGAGCAGGCCGTGGCAGACGTTCATCAGATCGCCCAGCCGTTCGAGCTGGTAGTTCTGGATCGCCTCGACGCCCTGGAGCGTCAGCGCATCGATCTGCCGGAAGATGTTCTCGTACAGCTCCGGGTTCTTCTGCCAGGCCGTGCGCACGCCGCCGACGGTCTTCGCGGTCAGGCTTTCCTTGCCGGAAATGCCGACCACCAGCGGAATCGGCCGGGCCAGCGACAGGGTCTGCATCAGCAGCGGCTTGCCTTCATGGGCACGCCGGTACAACAGCGGCTTGCCGTAGGTAGCGACCGTGTTGTCGATGCCGCTCGGCGTGCCGTGGGCCACCTTCTCGCATTCGAAGGCGAGTTGGTTGATCTCCTCGTCGGTATGGCCGAGCTTGAAATGGGTGTCGATCGCGCGGATCACCGCCACCGCCATCGCCGCCGAGCCGCCCAGGCCCATACCGCGCGGCACATTCGGGAACACCTCGATGCGCAGGCTCTTCTCGGTCAGGCCGAGCTTGTCGAAGACGATGCCGAGGCTGCGCTGGAAGGAATCGCGGTGCGCCGGGTCCTTGTGCAGGCGCGACTCGACGCCCCAGCGCGGAATGATCAGGTCGACGCCCGGATTGGCGCTGTTGCGGTCACCGTCCTGCACGGACGCCTCGATCGCCAGCGGCACCGGCGCAGCGATGGCATGGCTGCCGTAGACCACCGCGTGCTCGCCGAGCAGGATGATCTTGCCGTGGCCCTGCGAACGCGGCGCATTCGACGCCGCTTCCGGCTCGCCGGCTTCCTGGCGCGCGGCCTTGCGCACCTGCACGACGATTTCCTGCGCTTTCCAGATCTTGATGTCGCCGCCTTCGATCAGCCGCTCGACCACCGTCTCGAAGATCTCCGGCGACGCGCCGGCTGCCAGCGCCACCGAGCGCGCGTGCAGGGTCATGTGACCCTGCTGGATGCCTTCGGTGGCCAGCGCCCGGATCGCCGAGAAGTTCTGCGCCAGACCGACCGTGCCCATCACCATCGCCAGTTCGCGCGCCGAACGGGCGCCGAGCAGGCGGTGGTTGAGCGCCACCGTCGGGTTCGACTGCAGCGGCCCACCGACGGTACCGACCTTCATCGGGATCTCGATCTCGCCGACCAGCGCGCCATCGTCGCCCTTGTACCAGCGGGTCAAGCTTGTGTAGCGGCCGCTGCGCGCAGCATAGGCGTGGGCGCCGGCCTCGATCGCCCGCCAGTCGTTACCCGTGGCGAGCGCGACGGCATCGATGCCGTTCATCACGCCCTTGTTGTGGGTCGCCGCACGATACGGATCGACGCTCGCGAAGTCGGTGGCCAGCACGATGCCGTCGCGCACTTCCTCGCCGGAAAAGCCCTTGCCGGCCAGCTTGTCGACCGGAATCACGCAGCGCGCGCGCACCAGCGAGCGATCGGTGAGGTTCGACAGGATGCGCAGAAACACCTTGCCGCCGGTGACCTGCTCGACCAGCGCGGCCAGGCCTTCGCACATGGTGTTGACCAGGTTCGCGCCCATCGCGTCGCAGGTGTCGACGACCAGATGCACGATCAGCATGTCGCCGTGGCCGTCCGGTCGCGGGTAGACGTGCAGTTCGACGTCGCGGGCGCCGCCGCCGCGCGCCACCATCTGCGGATGCAGCGAATTGGCGAGGTTCAGCAGTTCCGCCTTGCGCGCCAGCAGCGCCGACTGCGCGCGCGGCACGTTGGGAATGTCGACTACCTGGATCTGGCCGATCAGCAGCGATTCGTCCATCTCGGCGGTGAAGCCGCCGGAGGCACGGACCAGCTTGGCGCAGGACGAGAGGGCCGCCACGATCGACGGCTCCTCGACCACCAGCGGCACCACGTAGTCGCGGCCGTTGATCAGGAAGTTGAGGCCCAGGCCCACCGGCAGGCCCATCACGCCGACGACGTTCTCGATCATCTTGTCAGCGCGGTGCAGCGACAAGGTGTGATCGCCGGAGATCATCTGCTGGTAGTCGGCTTCCGACACCCAGCCGCGCTCGCGCATCAGCCGCACGCGATCGCTGACCGACAGCTTGTAGAACTCCGGGATTCGCGACTTGTCGGGCGATGGGTTCGACGCCGGCACCGCGCCGGGCGCGGCAGGCTGGGCTTCTGCAGTCATGCTTCTTCACTCTCCGTGGACGTCACCCGCAAACCGGTCGGATCGACGGTCAGCGGCACATGGGCGAATCCGGCGGCCGCCAGCCGGGAGACGGCGGCCGCGAGATCGTCCGGGTTCATTGCAAACACCACGCCGACGTCGCCGCCGCCGGCCCCGCAAGGCTTGTAGACGACGCCGTCATGGGCGTGGGCGATGGCGCCAATCGCCTCGTGTTCGGTCGACCAGATGCTGACGCCGCTGGCTGCACCGAGCGCGCGCAGCTCGCGGGCATAGCCGCCGGCATGGTCGATGAAGGCGGCCGCGTCGCCGTGTTCGATCGCCGTGACGGCGGCCTCGGCGGTCGCGGTCAACGTGCCCATGCGGGCGCGGTACTCGGCCTCGTGGCCGGCGCTCTGGCGACGCCAGTCGCGCAGGATCGACAGGAACTTCGGCGTCGAGGCCGAGCAGCCGGACCAGATGAAGGCGCGGTGCACGGCCGCCGGCCAGGCCAGCGGCCGCGTGAGCGGCGCGGCATCTCCGCCCGGCAGCCGGTAGGCCAGCACGCCGCCGTAAAGACTGGTGGCCACGTCCACGCCGCTGCCCTGCCCGCCCTGGAACTGGCGGTGCAGAGCAAGCAACCGGTGCAGCCAGACGGCGCGATCGCGCGCCGCCTGGTGATGACCGGCATGCGTGACCAGCGCCGAGGCGAGCGCCACGGTCAGCGCGGCACTCGACCCGAGCCCGAGCTTGGCGCGGCTGGCGCCGCCGCCGTCGAAGAACGCCGAGGTGTCGAGCGCCAGGTCGAAGCCGCTGCCGGCGGCCACGCCGAGCTGCTCGGCAGCCAGCCCGCGCAGCACCTCGTCGACCAGATTCAGCCGGGCTGCTGCAGCGCCAGCCGCCGACCAGTCGGGCAGTCCGTCGGCGCCGATGGCGAAGCGCAGCGGCGCCTCGAGCACGTCCGGCGCCCGCGCCTCGCAGCGGGCGTCCGTGCGCGGCTTGACCTGCACCGTGGCCCGGCGGTCGACGGCCATGGTGATGGCCGGCGCGCCTTCCAGCACCGCGTATTCGCCGAGCAGCACCAGCTTGCCGGGCGCGCTGGCGACGAGGGTCATGCCGCAACCGCGTCGGCGACCGCGATCCGCGTCGCCGGGCCGCCGAGCCCGGTTTCGAGCACGTTCAGCACGCCGGGAATCTCGCGCAGCGCCGCCGCCACCTGGGTCGCTGCCGACGGCAGGCAGATCGCCTTGACCTGCGGGCCGGCATCGACGGTGAAGAACACCGGCACGCCCGTCGCCCGCAACCGCCGCACTTCGTGCATCGCCGCCATGGTCGCCGCATTCCAGTACAGCAGGCCCGGCCGGGCCGCCATCGCCAGCGCGTGCATCTTCAGGCAGCTGAATTCCGAGATCGCCGCCAGCCGCTCGAAATCGCGCGCCGCAATTGCCGCGCGCGCTTCGGCCAGATCGGCTTCCTGGGTGTCGATCCAGGCCCGCTGGTACGGACTGGTGTCGGCCGTGCGGTTCATGCCCTCGGTCGAGCCGATGGCCTTTTCGGCCGTCGAGGTGATCGCCACCGCGACCCGCAGCGGCCAGGCCGCCGCGTCGACAATCGGACGAGCGACCGAATCCTCGCCATCGACGCGGTCACCGAGCGCCCATTCGACATAGCCGCCGAAGATCGAGCGCGACGCCGAACCGGAGCCGCGTCTGGCGAATTCCGACAGCGTTGCCGGCGGCAGGCCCAGCCCCAGTGCGGCATCGGCGGCCAGCACCAGCGCGGCGAAACCGGATGCCGACGACGCCAGCCCGGCGCCGGTCGGGAAGTTGTTGTAACTGGTGACTTCGGCGCGCAGGCCGGTCCCGGCGCGCGCGCGCAGCAGGTCAAGACAGGCGCTGACCTTGCGCAGCTGCTTGGCGTCCTCGCGGCCGTTCAGGCGCAGGCGGTCGGCGGGCAGCTCGGCTGCGAAGCGGACCGTCGTGCGCGTCCACAGCGTGTCGAGCGTGATCGACAGCGAGCCGACGACCGGCAGGTTCAGCGGCACGTCGCGCTTGCCCCAGTACTTGATCAGCGCGATGTTGGGATGTGCCTGGGCGGCAGCACAAAGGTCGGCGTCAAGCGTCGTGGACATGACGCTCATGAGTGGTACATGGGGCAGGAAAACCGGCGGAAGTGCGACGCGGTCCGGAACGGAGCGGCGCACGGAGGGCAATCGGAGCAGTCGTGAACAGGCCGAAAGTTTACAGGACGGTGGCGACAAGAACGAATATGGGACCCCTATGAAGCTCCGCTTACATTCGTTTAATCAGCGACTTGGGGGTCATATCAACAGCCGCACGATCGTGCACCGGTTCGGGGCATGAACCCCTCGCAGCGGCCAATGTGATCCTGATCACGGCCGGTCACGGCCAGTGACCGAGGCCTTCGGTACGATGGGTCTTCCCCGAATTGCACTGGCCCTTGTCCGTTTTGCCGATCCTTCCGACGCTGGGCCACGCATTGCTGCTGGCGACCGCCGCCTACGCGGTGCTGGCGCTGGCCGCCCGCCAGCAGTGGCGGCGTCGCGCCGCCACCATTCCGCCGCCGCCCGCCGGGGCCCCGATCAGCGTGCTGAAGCCGCTGGCCGGCAGCGAGCCCCGCCTGTATGAAAACCTGCGCAGCTTCTGCCTGCAGGACCATCCGCAATTCCAGGTGCTGTTCGGGCTGCATGCGGCCAGCGACGCAGCGCTGGCGGTGGTCACGCGACTGGCGCGGGAATTCCCGGCGCTGGATATCGGCATCGTCATCGACGAGCGCTGCCACGGCATCAACCTGAAGGTCGCCAACCTGATCAACCTGCTGCCGCATGCCCGCCACGACTGGCTGCTGCTGGCCGACAGCGACATCGATGCCCCGCCGGACCTGCTGCGCCGGGCCACGGCGCCGCTCGCCGACCCCGGCGTTGGCGTGGTCACCTGCCTGTATGGCGGGCATCCGGTCGGCGGCCTGTGGTCGCGGCTCGGCAGCCAGTTCATCGATGACTGGTTCGCCGCCGCCGTCTGCGTCGGCCGCGCCTTTGGCGCGCATCGGCATTCGTTCGGCGCCACGCTGGCGCTGCGCCGCGACGTGCTGGTCGCCAGCGGCGGCTTCGAGGCGCTGTCCCGCCACGTGGCCGACGACTGGTGGCTGGGCGAACTGAGCCGGCGCGCCGGCTATCGCACCGTGCTGTCGGAATGCGAAGTCAGCACCGACGTGATCGAAGTGCGGTTCGCCGATCTCGCCGCCCGCGAACTGCGCTGGCTGCGCTCGATCCGGCGCATCGAACCGCTCGGCTACGCCTTCACCTTCATCTGCTTCACGACGCCGGTAGCCGCCGCCGGCTGGCTGCTGGCCGGCGGCGGCACGGCCGCCACGGCGTTGGCGCTGACCGCGCTCGCGGCACGCCTCATGCTACGGTTCGATGGCCGACGCCCGCCGGCTGCACAGCGGGTCGGCGCGCTGCTGGTGCCGCTGCGCGACAGCCTTTCGCTGCTGCTCTGGGCGCTGGCGCTGGCCGGCAACGGCGTGCACTGGCGAGGCCGTCCGATGAAGATCGCGCCCTCCGCTCCCCGCCTCCGCAGTTGAAGGACCGCCGCATGCCTGCCCCCGATTCAGCTCCGCTGAAAACGCTGTTCCTGCAAGCACCGTCGTTCGATGGCTTCGATGGCGGCGCCGGCTCGCGCTACCAGGCCAAGCGGGAGATCAAGAGCTTCTGGTACCCGACCTGGCTCGCCCAGCCGGCCGCGCTGGTGCCCGGCAGCCGGGTCGTCGATGCGCCGGCCGATGAGCTGTCGGTCGAGGCCACGCTGGCACTGGCCAGCGACTACGCGCTGGTCATCATCCACACCTCCACGCCGTCGTTCCCGACCGACGCCAAATTCGCCGAACTGCTGAAGGCGCGCTGCCCGGACATCCTCATCGGGCTGGTCGGCGCCAAGGTCGCGGTCGATCCGGCCGGCTCGCTGAAGGCTTCGACGGCGATCGATTTCGTCGCCCGCGAGGAGTTCGACTACACCTGCGCCGAACTGGCCGCCAACCAGCGGCCGTGGGCCGAGATCACCGGCATCAGCTACCGACGGCCCGATGGCCAGCTGGCCCACAACCCGCCGCGCGCGACGATCGAGGACATGGACGCGCTGCCGTTCGTGGCGCCGGTCTACCAGCGCGATCTGACCATCCGAAACTACTTCATCGGCTACCTGCAGCACCCCTACGTGTCGCTGTACACCGGCCGCGGCTGCCGTTCCAAGTGCACGTTCTGCCTGTGGCCGCAGACCGTCGGCGGCCACCGCTACCGGGTGCGTTCAGCCGCCAACGTGATCGCCGAGGCGGCCTGGATCAAGGAAAACATGCCGGAAGTGAAGGAGCTGATGTTCGACGACGACACCTTCACCGATTCCTCGAACATGGCGCGTGTCCACGAGATCGCCATCGGCCTCGGCAAGCTGGGCTGGACCTGGAGCTGCAACGCCAAGGCCAACGTGCCGTACGCGTCGCTGAAGCTGATGAAGGAGAACGGCCTGCGGCTGTTGCTGGTCGGCTATGAATCCGGCGACGACCAGATCCTGCACAACATCAAGAAGGGCCTGAAGACCGACATCGCCGAGCGCTTCACCGAAGATTGCCGGCGCCTCGGCATCGTCATCCACGGCACCTTCATCCTCGGCCTGCCAGGCGAAACGCGCGACACCATCGAAAAGACCATCGAGTGGGCGAAGGCGATCAACCCGCACACCATCCAGGTCTCGCTGGCCGCACCCTACCCCGGCACCACGCTGTACAGGCAGGCGGTCGACAACGGCTGGCTGGCCGAGAACGAGGCCGTGAACCTGGTCAATTCGCAGGGCGTGCAGCTGGCGGCGATCAGCTATCCGCACCTGTCGAAGGACGAGATCTTCGCGGCGATGGAAGTGTTCTACCGGCGCTTCTACTTCCGGCCGTCGAAGATCTGGGAAATCGTCCGCGAGATGCTCACCGACTGGGACATGATGAAGCGGCGGCTGCGCGAAGGGATCGAGTTCTTCCGCTTCCTGCGCGCCCGCGCGGCCTGACCGTAACTCCGCTGCGGCCCGAGCGGCGCGTGATCCGGCTGATCCTCACCGCCGACGATTTCGGCCTCGACGACGCGGTCAACGAGGCCGTCGAGCAGGCCCATGTCGACGGCGAACTGACCAGCGCCAGCCTGATGGTCGGCGCGCCCGCCGCCGCCGGCGCGGTGGCGATCGCCAGACGGCTGCCGACACTCGGCGTCGGCCTGCACCTGGTGCTGGCCGACGGTTGGGCGGTGTCGCCGAAACGGCTGATTCCGGATCTGGTCGACGCCGAAGGCCGCTTCGGCGACCACATGGTCCGCGACGGTTTCCGCTACTTCTTCCTGCCCCGCATCCGCCGCCAGCTGGCGATCGAGATCCGGGCCCAGTTCCAGGCCTTCGCCGCCACCGGGCTGGTGCTGGACCACGCCGACACCCACAAGCATTTCCACCTGCACCCGACGGTGCTCGGCCTGATGCTCGACATCGGCCGCGACTTCGGCCTGCAGGCAGTCCGCCTGCCGCACGAGCCCGGCAGCGCGCCGTGGCTGACGCCGTGGATCGCGCTGACCCGGCGCCGGCTGCACCGCGCTGGCGTGGCCAGCAACGACACGCTGGCCGGACTGGCCTCGACCGGCGCCACCGACGAAGCCGCGCTGCTGTCGGCGATCGACCGGCTGCCGCCCGGCCTGCACGAGATCTACCTGCATCCTGCGACCCGCCGCGGCCTGACCGCGACGATGGCCGGCTACCGGCACGACGACGAACTGGCGGCCCTGCTGTCGCCCCGAGTCCGCGACGCGATCGCCGCGCGCGGCATCGTCACCGGCCGCTGGGCCGACTTCCTCGCGCCGTGATCGGCCGCTGGCTGCCGGCGCTGTTCGGCCTGCTCGGGCTGGCGCTGCTGATCGGCCTGGTGGTGCACGGCGGCAGCGCGGAAATCCTCGCGCTGCTGGCCACCGCCGGCTGGGGGCTGCTGTGGCTGGTGCCGTTCCATGCGCTGCCGATCGCGCTGGATGCCGAGGGCTGGCGCGTGCTGCTGCGCCATCGCGATGCCGGGGTCAGGGCGCATCTGCCGTTCCTGTGGTGGATCGCCTCGGTCCGCGAAGCGGTGGGGCGGCTGCTGCCGGTCGGCGGCGTCGGCGGCGAAGTGGTCGGCATCCGGCTGACCCTGTGGCGGGTGCCGGATGGCGCAGCGGTGACCGCCAGCGTGGTGATGGAAACGCTGCTGACCATCGTCAATGTCTACCTGTTCGTCGCTGCCGGGCTGTGTCTGGCAATCGCGCTCGACGGCGGCGACCTGGCCGGCGCGCTGCTCGGCGGACTGGCCGCCACCCTGCCGGTGCCGCTGCTGCTGTACGCGCTGCTGCGCCACGGCGCGGTGTTCGCGCGGATCGAGCGGGCGATGATCGGCATGCTCGGCGAAGAGAGCCGCGTGGCGGCGCTGTTCGGCGATGCCGCGCGGCTGGACACTGAACTGCTGGCCCTGTTTGCGCGCCGGCGCGACCTGCTGGTCAGCCTCGTGTGGCAGTTGGCCGGCATGGTCGCCGGCAGCTTCGAGGTCTGGCTGGCGCTGCAGCTGCTCGGCCAGCCGATCAGCCCGCTGGCGGCGATCGCACTCGAAGCGCTGGGCCTGTCGGTACGCCATTTCGCCTTCTTCGTGCCGGCCGGGCTCGGCGTGCAGGAAATGGGCTTCGTGCTGTTCGGCCGGCTGCTCGGCGTGCCGCCCGATGCGGCAGTAGCGCTGTCGCTGGCCAAGCGGACACGGGAACTCGGCTACGGCATCCCGGCGCTGCTGAGCTGGCAGTGGGCCGAGCTGCGCCGCGCGTGGCGGCGCAAGCGGCCCGGCGATCAGAGATAACCGTTGTCGCGGAACCAGGCCACGGCGTCTTCGAGTGCTGCGCGCGCCGGGCGCGGCGCGTAGCCCAGTTCGCGCCTGGCCTTCGCGCAGGAGAAGTACATGCGCTTCTTCGACATGCGGATTTCCTCGACTGTCGCCACCGGCGCGCGGCCGGTGAAGCGGGCCAGGAATTCCGCCGCACGCGCCACCGGCATCACCGCCGCATGCGGCAGCTGGAGCGTCGGCGCACGGCGGCCGGTGATGTCGGCGATGGTGGCGAGAATCTGCTTGAGGCTCATGTCCTCCCCGCCCAGCACGTAGCGCTGGCCGATCACACCGCGCGTATAGGCCAGCCAGTGGCCCTCGGCGACGTCGTCGACATGGGCGACGTTCAGGCCGGTGTCGACGAAGGCCGGCATCTTGCCGGCGGCGGCATCGCGCACCACGCGGCCGGTCGGCGTCGGCTTCACATCGCGCGGGCCAATCGGTGTGGACGGGTTGACGATCACCACCGGCGCGCCCTTCGCGGCCAGTTCGCGCACCGCTTCCTCGGCCAGATACTTGGAGCGCTTGTAGTGGCCGATCATGTCGGCGACGGTGACCGGCGTGTCCTCGTCGCCCGGCCGGCCGTCCTTCGGAATGCCGAGCACGGC
Organism: Nevskia sp.; assembly: GCF_051860985.1. Lineage (NCBI taxonomy): Bacteria > Pseudomonadati > Pseudomonadota > Gammaproteobacteria > Nevskiales > Nevskiaceae > Nevskia > Nevskia sp. The sequence continues at coordinate 98,626 of NZ_JBIMKV010000015.1, forward strand.
CACACTGGAGGTGTAGACGATGCGCTGCACGCCTGCCGCATGGGCCGCCGCTACCAGCGCCCGCGAGCCGTCGACATTGGCCTGGTACAGCTCGTCCGGATTCGGCGCCCACAGCCGGTAGTCGGCGGCGACGTGAAACACCGCATCGCAGCCCTTCACCGCCTTCTTCAGCGAAGCCGGATCGGTCAGATCGCCCTCGACGACCGTCGCCTCGAGGCCGGCCAGATTGCGGCGATCCGAGTTCGGCCGGCTCAGCAGCCGCAGCGTGAAGCCTTCGGCGAGCAGGCGGCGGGCGACGGCGGAACCGACAAAGCCGGTCGCGCCGGTGACAAGGGCAGTGGTCTGCAGCTGGGGCATCGTCGATTCAGGAATGGAAGGCGAACGCCGGTGCGGCGCGGGTGATCTCGCGCAGGCTGGATTGCGCGGCGTTGAACGAGCGCGCCAGCCCCGGCAGCTTGGCGATCTGCCACGGCGCCTTCAGCAGGCCGCCGATCATGCTGGCCGGCTTCGGCCGGCCATAGGCGTCGACACCGTCGATCACCGCGTTCGGCAAGGTGGCTTCGGCGTCGTCGACGATCGCGCGCAGCACCAGGAACGGCAGGCCGCGCGCCTTGGCGACGTCGCCGACCGCCGAGCTTTCCTGATCCACCGCCACCGCCTGGCTCTGGGTGCGCGCCAGGTACTTGATGCCGGCGTTCAGCAGGGTCTGGCGGGTGGTCAGCAGGCGGCCGTCAACCAGGCTGATGTCGGCCTCGGCGCAGCAGGCAGCGAGCCGGGCGCGCCAGCCGGCATCGGTGTCGAGCTGGTGGCCATCCATGAACAGCACGGTGGTCGGACAGACGACATCGCCGGGCTGCAGCGCGGCATCGAGCGCTCCAGCCGTGCCGAAGCTCAGCAGCGCGCAGCAGCCAGCATCCGCCAGCGCCTGCGCGGCCATCGCGGCAGCGGCTTCGCCGATCCCGGACACGAACACCCGCAGGCCGTCGACCTCGTTGGCACCCGGTTGCGGATGGCGCAGGCCGAGTGCCTTGGCTTCCGACAGCAGCGCCACGACGACGCCAACCCGAGCTTGCGTCATCGCCGCGGCTGCCGGATCACGCCGTGGCGCGGCGGCCGCGCAGCTGGCGATAACGCGCCAGCGCCCACAGCGGGAAGTAGGCGTCGTAGCCGTAGTACTTCATGTAGAACACACGCGGGAAGCCCGGCGCGTTGTGGCCGGGGTCATGCCACAGGCCTTCGTGGCGGCCTTCGGAATGCTGGTTGGCGATCAGCCAGTCGATGCCGGCAGCGACCGCCGGATGCTCGACGCCGTGCACGGCCATCAGCGCCAGCAGCGCCCAGGCGGTGCTGTTCGGGGTCGAGATCAGCTCGCCGCCGTTCGGACCGGGGCGCGGCATGGTGCCGCTCAGCTTCGGATCGAGATAGGTGTCGTTGGTCTCGCCCCAGCCGCCGTCCGGGTTCTGCTTCGATTCCAGATAGCGGATCGCCCGGGCGATGTACGGGGCGTCCGGCTTTTCGCCGACCAGCGCCAAGCCGGCCAGCGCCGACCAGGTGCCGTAGATGTAGTTGGTGCCCCAGCGGCCCCACCAGGAGCCGTCCGGCTGCTGCGCCTTCTTCAGGTAACGGATTGCGCGGTTGATCGCCGGGCGATCCTGCGGCCGCTTCAGCACGCCGAGATAGGCCAGCACGCGGCCGGTGACGTCCTCGGTCGGCGGGTCGAGCATCGCCTTGTGGTCGGCGAACGGGATCTCGTTGATCCAGTAGTGCGTGTTGTCGGCGTCGTAGGCGCCGAAGCCGCCGTTCTTCGACTGCAGGCCGAGCAGCCACTCGGCCGCGCGCGACACGGCCTCGTCGTTGTGATTGCTGCCGTTCGGCTCGCGGCCGACCAGGTGCATGACGCCGGCGACGACCGCCGTGTCATCGAGATCCGGGTAGTACTCGTTCCAGTACTGGAACGCCCAGCCGCCCGGCCGCAGCGTCTTGTCCGGCGCGCTTTCGATCCAGTCGCCGACGTGGTCGAGGATCTGCCGGGGCCGCAGCCAGTTCTCGGCGCGCTTCAGTGCTTCGCGGGTCTTGGCACGGCTGCTGCCGTCCGGCGAATCGGCGTGCAGCAGCGCCATCATCGCCCAGCCGGTGTCCCAAGTCGGCGACAGGCACGGCTGCACGTAGGCGCTGCCCTCAGGCGTGAACTGGATCAGCTTCTGGATCGACTTCAGGCAGGTCGCGCGCAGCGGGTGTTCGGCCGGGTAGCCGAGCAGCGCCAGCGCCTCGTAGGCATTGACCATCGCCGGGAAGATGCCGTTGATGCCGTCCTCGCCGTTGAGGCGGGCGACAAACCAGTTCTCGGCCCGCTTGATCGCCAGCTCGCGCAGCTTCTTCGGCGCGAAGCGGTCCATCGTCCGGCCGAACTTGTCGAGCCCGAGGAAAACCTTGGCGAACAGGGTGTCGTTGCGGAACCACTGGGTTTCCTGCTCCGGCGGCCGCACGAACAGCTCGGCGATCTGCACGCCGCGGGGGTTCTTGGCCGTCGCCTTCAGGCTGCACAGCACGAACAGCGGCACCATCACCGCGCGCGCCCAGGTCGCAACCTTGTAGATCTCGAACGGGAACCAGCGCGGGAACAGCACGATTTCCACCGGCACGTACGGCGCGGCCGTCCACGGCACCTGCTGGAACATCGCCAGCAGGATGCGGGTGAAGACATTGGCCTTGGCTGCGCCGCCCAGCGCCAGGATCGCCGCGCGGGCGCGCACCATGTGCGGCGCGTCCTCGTCGTCGCCGGCGCACTTCAGCGCGTAGTAGCTCTTGACCGTGCACGACAGGTCGATCGCGCCCGGCCGGTCGTAGTTGCGGTACTGCGGCCAGCCGCCATGGCCGCCGTCGGGGCCATCGAGCACCTGCTGGGCGCGGATGAAGGTCGCGATCTTGGCCTGCAGCGGCTCGTCGATCTCATCCATGAAATGCATCATCAGGATGTATTCGGCCGGAATCGTGCAGTCGGCCTCGAACTCGAAGCACCACTCGCCGTCCGGCTTCTGCAGCTTCAGCAGCGCCTCGCGGGCGGCGTCGATCGCCTGGTGCAGGCGGCTCTCGGCCTCGGCGGCGAGCTGGCGCGGATTGCGTCGGAGACGGACGACAGTCGGTGCGTTCATCGTTCGGAAGGTCTTCGGTCAGCGAAAGAAACAAAAGGCGCGCACGGCCGCAGCCGCCACGCGCCGATTCAGGCTTCGAGCGGCGCCTGGGCCGGCAAGGTCGCCACGCGCGGCAGGCCGCTGGCGGCGCGCTTGAACAGGAAGCGCAGCCAGGTGTTGCTGCGGATGCCGATCGAGGTCAGCGCCATCGTCCACATCACCGACTTGCGCGAAATCTTGACGTCATTGGCCGTGCGGTAGCCCGGCGTGGCGACGATCTTGCGCAGGGTCAGCAGCGCCATGCCGATGTTCCATGCGCAGAACTTGCGGATGCCGGTGTCATTGGCGGAGATCGCCAAGGTGAATTCCAGCGCGTAGCCGAGCTGCGCGTGGGTGACCGCCACCAGCTCGTGCAGCGCGCGGGTCACCGCCGGGTCCTGGCGCGTGGGGTCGAGCCGGCCCGGGTCGATGCCGTGCTGCGCGAACTCGCGCGCCGGCATCCAGCTGACGCCGCGGGCGCGGTCTTCCCAGATGTCCTTCAGGATGTTGGTCATCTGCAGGCCCTGGCCGAAGGCCACGGCGTAGCGCGCCAGATCATCGCGACGGCGGGCGGTGTCCGGCGCATAGGCGCAGAACAGGTCGCGCAGCATTTCGCCGACCACGCCGGCCACGTAGTAGCAATAGCGGCCGAGATCATCGAGATCGCGCAGCCCCTGCGGGCCGGCCTGCATCGAATAGCGGTGCATGCCACGGCACATGATGCGCACGCAGCGCTCGATCGCCGCGCGGGCGGCCGGTTCGAAGCTGCTGGTCATGGTCAGCACCAGCTGGGTGTTGCGGACCAGTTCGACTTCGGTCGGCAGCGTGGCCGACGACAGCTTGGCGGTGAGTTCCTCGACGAAGGCCGGCACCGAACCGCGGCCGCCGACCAGATCGGCGAAGGCTTCGGTCAGCCGCACCTTGTCGTCCGACGACAGCGCCGGCTCGTCTTCGATGGTGTCGGCAATCCGGCACAGCAGGTAGGCGTTGGACACCACGCCGCCGAGCGGCTGCGGCAGCTGCGGAATGGTCAGCGCGAAGGTGCGCGACACGCCGGGCAGGATGTGGGCCTGGAACGCGGACGCGATCAGCAGCGCGTCCGTGGTGGTGTGCTCAATCGTCATCAAGAAAGTCGAGGCGTTGGCCGGCAGCCGGATCGGAGCGCGCGCCGCGATGTCGGTTCCCAGCGCCGAATCGAGCGGTTCATGTGCAAGTCACGGCGTGGATCTTCATGCGAAACAGGCAAGCCCGCCGATCATTTCTGCGCCGCATTCTAGCAATGTTGCATCGCGATGCGTCCAAACCCCGGCGGCCGGCTGTCTCGCCTGCGTGACACCACGCCCGGGGGACACGGCATCAGCCGTAGCGGACCAGGCTTTCGGTGACGACCTCGTGAAGCCGCGCCCGGCCATCGAGAAAGCCGAGTTCCAGCGGAAACGCCGCACAGGCCACCTGGCCGCCGAGCCGGCGAATCAGGCCGATCACGGCGGCCGCCGTGCCGCCAGTGGCGAGCACGTCGTCGACCAGCGCGTAGCGGCGGCCGGCGAGGATCGCATCGGCATGCACCTCAAGCCGGTCTTCGCCGTATTCGAGCTGGTAGGCGACCGATTCGGTCGCCCGCGGCAGCTTGCCCGGCTTGCGCACCACGATCAGCGGCAGACCCAAATGCAGGGCCAGCGGTGCGCCGAAGATGAAGCCGCGCGATTCGATCGCCACCAGCGCATCCGGCCGATGCGCCGACACCCGCGCCGCCAGCGCATCGATGCAGGCGCGGAAACCGACGGCGTCTTCCAGCAGCGGCGTGATGTCCTTGAACACGATGCCGGGCTTGGGGAAATCCGGCACATCGCGGATCAGCGACTGGAGAACGGATTCGACGGAGGCTTGCGCGGCAGCGGTCATGGCGTACGGAGGCGGGATGCTTGTTCGGGCTTGTCCGTTCGGTTCACACTTCGCGCCCCTGAAACGCTGGCCAGACGGACTTCGACCGGAAGTTTGGCAGCTTCGCGCAGCCCCGTCAGCGACGCGGCCGGCGCCCCACCACCGAGTTCCGCACTTGAACCACGCTGCCCGCTTCGCCGATCGCCTGCCCGCCTACCGCAGCCGCCTCGATGCCGCGCTCGATCGCGCGCTGCCGCCGCTCGGCACCGACCCGGCCGCGCTGCACGAAGCGATGCGCTACACCTGCAACGGCGGCAAGCGCCTGCGTGCGCTGCTGGTCTATGCCGCCGGCGAAGCGCTCGGCCTTGATGCCGCGCAGCTTGATGCGCCGGCGGTCGCGGTCGAGCTGATCCACGCCTATTCGCTGGTTCACGACGACCTGCCGGCGATGGACGACGACGACCTGCGGCGCGGCCAGCCGACCGTGCACAAGGTCTGGGACGACGCGATGGGCGTGCTGGTCGGCGATGCGCTGCAGACGCTGGCCTTCGAAACGCTGACCCGCGAGATCCCGGCCGATGGCGAAGCCGCGCGGCGCCTGCTCGGCGTGATTGCAGCACTCGGCCACGCCTCCGGCTCGATGGGCATGGTCGGCGGCCAGGCCGTGGACATCGAATCGGAAGGCCAGCGCATCCCGCTGGAACGGCTCAAGTCGCTGCACGCGCGCAAGACCGGCGCCTTGATCCTCGCCTGCCTGAAGATGCCGCTGGCACTGGCCGCAGCTGACACGGCCGTGACCACGGCGCTGGAAAGCTACGGCCGCCTGCTCGGGCTGGCCTACCAGATCCAGGACGACGTGCTCGACATCACCCAGTCCACCGAACAGCTCGGCAAGACCGCCGGCAAGGACGTGGCGCAGGAGAAGTCGACCTACCCCGCCCTGCTCGGCTTCGACACCGCCAAGGCGCTGGCCGAATCGACCTTTGCCGACGCCCGCACCGCGCTTGATGCGCTGGGCGACAAGGCCGACGGCCTGCGCTGGCTGGCGCTGGAAATCCAGGGCCGCAATCACTGAGGACCTAGCGCCCGATCAGTGGCTGATCGCCTCGATCGCCGGCGTCAGCGACAGGTCGACGCGCAGGCCGACCACCAGCGCGTCGTCCAGGTTGCGGGTCCGCGTCGGCGCGCTGAAACCGTCCGGGTGAATGATGTAGTGCAGGTTCGGCGCGACTCTCAGCAGCTGGGTCAGCTGCACGCCGTAGCTCAGCTCCATCAGATACTGATCCTGGGCAGGTCCATCGCCACCGCCAAGCGCGGCCCGCTGCAGGCGCAGGTTTTCGAGTGCTGCGCCGCTGTAGCGCTGGCGGTTGATGACGAAGGCGAGGCTGTCCAGCGGGCGGCCGGCGAAGGTGCCTTTCTGCACGAAGCCCAGTTCCAGGAAGCGATCCTGGCTCAGCTCGCCGGACGTGCCCCACAAAGCCGCACCGAAGACCACGAGGCCGCGCGGGCTCATCCGGTCGGGGCGGGTCAGCTGCTGCTCGAAGCGGGCGAACAGCCCCGACCGCTCGCTGCGCGAGGCATACGGCTGGCCGCTGAGGATCGCCGCGTTGCCCGAGTCATCGCGTAGCGGATCGAGATAGCGCGAAGTGTCGCGCCAGCCGCCGATTTCGTAGAACGCCGGCAGCCGCGCCGTGGATGCGGTACTGCGATAGCCGATGGCAAGTGGTGCGATCACGCCAGTGGCATCGGCGATGCCCCAGTTCAGGCCATGCTGGTTGTCGCGGGCCTGCAACGGGTTCACCTCGAAGACGCCGGCATGGACATAGACCTGCGGCGTGATGAAGGCCTTGGCGTAGCCGCCCCAGCTCGACACCGGCCAGTAGGTGAAGCCGCTGGTGCGGAACACGAAGGTCGGATTGCCGCAGGCCGAATTGGTCTGGAAGTAGCTGCACAGCTCCGAACCGAGGAAATGGATGTTGGCCACCGTGCGCCCGGCCTCGACGGTCAGGCGGTTGTCGAACAGCCGCTGCTCGATCGTCAGATTGGCCAGCCGCTCGGTCTGCGCGCCCCAGATTTCCTGCACCGACACGCTGTTGCCGATCTCGTCAATCGCCAGATTGTCGCCATGCCGGCTGGCGACATAGAGCTTGAGCTTCGCACCAGTCCAGCCGAACGGCCGGCCGGCGTCGGCCTCGGCGCCGACGAAGAACTGACCGGCATAGGCGCTGCCGCGCCGCTGGCCGCCATCGACCAGAAAAGCCGATTCGCCGGTGTAACTCGCCAGCAGCGCATAGCCGCGTTCCTCGTAAAGGCCGGCGAACGCCGACAGCGGGCACAGCAGGGCCAGCAGCGCCGCCAGGCGGCGCCCGAATGACAGGTTCATGGATGCGCTCGTGGCGGGCGTGGCCCGCCGTCAGGAAGGAATCAGGCGGCGACGGCGGCCGGCTTCTTGAGGATGCGAAGCGCGACTGCGGTCAGCACGGTGCCAACCAGCAGCGCCGCGACATAGCCGCCGAGATGGGTCACCGCGTTCGGAATCGGCAGCACGAACACGCCGCCGTGCGGCACCTTCAGTTCGGCGCCGACGACCATCGAGATCGCCCCGGCCACGGCTGATCCCAGCACCAGCGACGGAATCACCCGCAGCGGATCGCGGGCCGCGAACGGGATCGCGCCTTCGGTGACGAAAGCCAGGCCCAGCACGCCGGCAGCACTGCCGGCCTCGCGTTCCTCGGCGGTGAAGCGGTCGGCGAACAGCCGGGTGGCCAGCGCCACGCCGAGCGGTGCGGTCATGCCGCCGACCATCGCCGCCGCCATCGGGCTGTAGACCTCGCTGGCCAGCAGACCGGTGGAAAACGCATAGGCCGCCTTGTTGACCGGCCCGCCCATGTCGAAGGCCATCATGCCGCCGAGCAGCAGGCCCAGCAGCAGCGCGCTTGATCCCTGCATGCCACGCAGCCAGGCGGTCAGCGCCGCCAGCGCCTCGGCCACCGGCCCGCCGACCGCGTAGATCATCGACAGCCCGGTCAGCAAAGTGCCGAGCACCGGCAGGATCAGCACCGGCTTCAGACCTTCGAGGTTGCGCGGCAGCCGGATCTTCCGGTTCAGCCAGTCGGTGCCGTAGCCAGCGATGAAGCCGGCCGCGATGCCGCCGAGAAAGCCGGCGCCGAGATTGGCCGCCACCAGCCCGCCGATCATCCCCGGCGCGATGCCCGGCCGGTCGGCGATCGAATAGGCCAGCCAGCCGGCCAGCGCCGGCACCATCAGCACCAGCGCGGCCTTGCCGCCGATCTGGAACAGCGCATGCGCCAAGGTGCCGCGATGAGCGTCGTCGTAGGCGTAGATGCCACCGAAGGCGAAGGCGAGCGCGATCAGCAGGCCGCCGGCCACCACGAACGGCAGCATGAACGACACGCCGGTCATCAGATGCTTGTACGGGCCGCTGCGGCTGCCGGCGTCGGCCTTCTTCGCAGCGGTGGCCTGGCCGTGATGGATCGTCGCTTCGGCCAGCGCCCGCGCCAGCAGCGCCTGACCATCGTTGATCGCCGGCTTGGTCGCCGACTTCAGCAGCCGCTTGCCGACGAAGCGCGCGAGGTCCACTTCGCGATCGGCGGCGATCACCACGACATCGGCGTCGCGGATCTCGTCATCGCTCAGACCATCGCGAGCGCCGACCGAACCCTGGGTCTCGACCCGGATCTCATGGCCCAGCGCCTTCGCCGCCTGCAGCAGGCCTTCGGCAGCCATGAAAGTATGGGCGATGCCGGTCGGGCACGAGGTGATGGCGACGATCCGCGCCGGCCGCGCCACGGTTTTCGCGACCGGCTCCGGCAGCTGCGCGAGCACGCCGGAGGCATCGCCGAGCACCTCTTCGATGCTGGCGCTGCGGCTCGGCAGGCTGGCGAAGCGGCCGGCATCGAGATCCTCGTCGCCGACCAGCAGCACGCGGCCGGCGGTGGCGATATCGGCATCGGCAAGCGCATTGAGCACGCCCTGATGGCTGCGCACCTCGACGGTGAAGGCCGCGCCGATCTGCTGCGCAGCGCGGCGCAGCGCCTCGGCGGCAAGCACGGCATGGGTGCTGCGGGTCCCGGCGCCGATGACGGCAATGGTGGTGCTCATGGCGTGACTCCGTGCGGCGTGGATTGCAGACGATCGACGCGAACCTCGGCAGCCAATGCCCGTACGGTTTCGCGTGCGGGCAGATGGGCGCCGATGCCGCCGAGCTTGGCGGCAGCGAACGCGGTGGCCAGCCGCGCCAGGTCTTCCAGCGAGGCCTCGGCGAGCAGCCCGGCGACCAGGCCGGCGACCATCGCGTCCCCGGCCCCGACGGTGCTGCCGACCGCGACCGGCAGCGGCTGCGCCTGCACGATCTCGTCATCGCGCAGCAGCAGCGCGCCATCGGCACCCAGCGAGATCGCGACCAGCCGGATGCCGCGTGCCAGCAATGCCTGCGCAGCGGCGATCAGCTCGCGCCGCGTCCACAGCGCGTGGCCGGCCCAGGCTTCGAGTTCGTGGCGGTTGGGCTTGATCGCGTATGGCTGTACCTGCGCCGCCAGCGCCGCTGCCAGCGGCGCACCGCTGGTGTCGAGCAGCACGCGGCCACCGCGCCGGGCGATGTCGGCAGTGAGCTGCGCGTAGCTGTCATCGGGCAGCCCGGCCGGCAGGCTGCCGGCCAGCACCACGAGGCTGCCAGCGCCGCCGTGCGCGGCCAGCTGCGCGCGCACCGCATCGAGTGCTGCCGCCTCGACCTGCAAGCCCGGCAGGTTGATGTCGGTGGTGTCGGCGGCTTCCCGATCGAGCAGCTTGACGTTGGTGCGGGTGTCGCCCGGGCAGCGCACGAAGGCATCGCAGATGCCCTTGGCGGCGAACAGGCTTGCGAACGGCTCGGCGTTGCCGGCGCCGAGCAGGCCGGTGGCGGTGCAGGCGATGCCCCAGTCGGCGAGACAAGACGCGACATTGACGCCCTTGCCGGCCGCCTCGATCCGCGATGCCTGCGCGCGGTGTACCTCGCCAAGGCGCAGGCGATCGAGCGTGATGGTCTGGTCGAGCGCCGGATTCAGGGTGACGGTGATGACCGGCGCGCTCATGCGGCACTCCGGTCCAGCGCGCGGACTTCGGCGGCGGTTTCGCAGGCCAGCGCCTGCTCGGCCAGACCTTTCAGCGCATCGAAGCGGCTGCCGCGCAGTCGTGATTTCACGGCGGCGATCTCGCGCGGCGTCATCGACAGCTCCTGCACGCCCAAGCCCGCCAGCAGCGCGGCGCCGAAGGGATCGCCGGCCAGCCCGCCGCAGACGCCGACCCAGCGGCCGTGGCGGGCCGCGCCATCGACGGTCATCCGGATCAGCCGCAGCACCGCCGGGTGCAGGCTGTCGGCCTCGGCAGCCAGCTCCGGGTTCTGGCGGTCGATCGCCAAGGTGTACTGGGTGAGGTCGTTGGTGCCGATCGAGAAGAAATCGGCATGGCGGGCCAGCGCATCGGCTTCGATGGCCGCCGCCGGCACCTCGATCATGATGCCGAGCGGCACGATGGGTGCCGCCAGTTCGATGCGGATGCGCTCGCAGATCGCGCGCAAGCGCTGGATCTCCGGCACCGAGGTGATCATCGGAAACATGATCTTCAGCGCCGCGCCCGCCTTCGCCGCGCGATACAGCGCGCGCAGCTGCGGTTCCAGCAGATCGGCACGGCGCAGCAGCAGGCGCGCGCCGCGCACGCCGAGGAAGGGGTTGTCCTCGTGCGGCAGGTCGAGATGGGCGACCTGCTTGTCGCCGCCGATGTCGAGCGCGCGGACGATCAGCGGCCGGCCGCCGATCGCCTCGGCCATCGCCACGTAGATCGCGAACTGCTCGTCCTCGCTCGGCGTGCGGGCGCGTTCCAGGAACAGGAATTCGGTGCGCATCAGGCCCACGCCTTCCGCACCCTGTTCGAGCGCGGTGGCGGCCTGTTCCGGCAGGTTGATGTTGGCGCCGATGTCGATCGCGTGGCCGTCCGTGGTCAGCGCCGGCTGGCGGCGGCCTTCGGCTTCGCGGGCGCGGGTCGCGGCCTGCTCGGCGATGCTGGCGCGGGCCGAGTCCAGCGCCGCCGGCGACGGATCGAGATACAGCCGGCCGCTGCCGCCATCGACGATCGCCGGCGTGCCGTCGCCAACGTCGAGCAGCGCCGCACCGGCGCCGACCAGCGCCGGCAGGCCGAGCGTGCGGGCCAGAATCGCGGTGTGCGACGTCGGCCCGCCCTGCGCAGTGGCCAGGCCGATGACCTTGGTGGTGTCGAGCGTGGCGGTGTCCGACGGCGACAGGTCGGCGGCGAGCAGCACGCAGTGCTGCGGCAGGCTGCCGAGCGCGTCGCGGACCAGGCTCGGGTCGATGTTGGCGAGCACCCGGCGGCCGACATCGCGCAGGTCCGCCGCCCGCCCGGCCAGCACCGCGTTGCCGAGCGCCGACAGCTTCGCCGCCAGCCGCTCGACCGCCGCGTTCCACGACCAGGCGACACCGTGGCCTTCGACCATCAGCTGGCAGGTCAGCGTGATCAGGTCGGTGTCGTTGAGCGGCTCGCCGTGGGCCTTGAAGATCGCGGCATCGGCAGCGCCGAGCCGGCGCGCGGTGTCGTCGGCCAGCGCCTCCAACTGCTGGCGGGTCGCGCACAGCGCTTCGTGCAGCCGGGTGCCGCCTTCGGACAGCGCGACCGGATGGTCTGGAATCGGCGCTTCATCGGCCGCCAGCCGGTGCACGACGCCGATCGCCAGCCCTGGGCTGGCGCCGATGCCGGCAATGCAGACCGGCGCGTCGGGCGGCGTCCAGCCGGCGGCCTTCGGCTGGGCGGCGCGCTGCGCGGCCAGCGCGGCATCGGCCTTTTCCTGCGCGGTGAGGCTGTCGATGACGGCGCGGAAGCGGGCCAGCGCGGCGGCGGCATCGCGGCCTTCGGCGGAGATGTGCAGGCGGTCACCAGCCCGCGCGCCGAGTTGCAGCAGCGCCAGCAGATTCTTGGCGTCGGCCACTTCGTGGCCGTGGCGGACCTGCATCCGCGCGGCATGGGCCCGCGCGGCCTCGACCCAGCGCGACGCCGGCCGGGCATGCAGGCCGGCCGGATAGCCGACGGTCCACTCGACCGTTTCGGCAAGGTCCACCGCCTCGGCCGCGCGGCCGGCATCGGCGGCGGCCGGCGGGTCGTCGAGCGCGGCGATCAGCGCGGTGGCGTCGTCGGTGCTGGCCAGCCGGGCCAGGGTCGCTTCGTCCTGGATCAGCCGGGTCAGCCGCCGCAGGATCGCGATGTGGGCGTCGGACTGCGCCGCGATCGCGACCACCAGATGGGCGCGCTGGCCGGGGTTCCATTCGACGCCGGCCGGCACCTGCAGGATCGCGATGCCGTTGCGGCGCACCAGGTGGCGGTCTTCGCCGAGCCCGTGCGGAATCGCCACGCCGTGGCCGAGGAAGGTGTTCGCCACCGCTTCGCGGCGCACCATGCTGTCGGCATAGGCGGCATCGACGCAGCCGCTGGCCACCAGCAGCTGGGCGGCCTCGGCAATCGCCTGCTGCTTGTCGGCCGGGCGTGCGCCGAGGCGAACCCGTTCGCCGGACAGCAGACCTTCGGTAAGGTGAATGGACATGTCAGAACTCCTCCGTGCACGTCTCGTTGTGGCGTTAATGAAATCGTTTTCATAACGACTGTCAAGCGACGATCCAGCGACGTCTCAACGAAAAATCAACATCCCATTGCATTTTCAGGAATTATTGTTCGACAATCCGTCGCTCATTTTTGAAAACGATTTCTGAAACGCGCCATGACGGTCGGGATCAAGGACGTCGCCAAAGCTGCCGGCGTATCACCGGCCACGGTGTCGCGGGCACTGTCCGGCGGGCCGGTCAGCGAGGAGCTGCGCGCCCAGGTCGAGGCGGCGGTGAAGGCCACCGGCTACCGGCCGAACCTGGCGGCGCGGCGGCTGCGCTCGCAGCAGAGCGGCACCATCGGCCTGGTGGTCGCCGATCTGCGCAATCCGTTCTTCACGGCGGTGTCGCGGGCGGTGGAAGACAGCGCCTACCGCGCCGGCATGCGGGTGATCCTCTGCAATACCGACGAAGACCCGGCGCGCGAAGCCCTGTACCTGCAGTTGATGCAGGAGGAGCGGATCACCGGCCTGATCTTCGCGCCGACGCGCAGCACGCTGGACCAGCTCGGCCGCCGCCGGCTGGAGTTCCCGACCGTGCTGATCGACCGCGCCAGCCCGGCCGGACTGTACGACTGCGTGGTGCTCGACAACGCCGCCGCGATGGCCGAGCTGGTCCGGCATCTGATCGGCCGCGGCTACCGGCGCATCGGCGGGCTGTTCGGCAATGCCAGCGTCACTGGGCTGGAGCGCCGCGACGGCTATGTCGCGGCGATGCAGGCGGCCGGGCTGGCCGCCGATTTCCGGCTCTGCGCACCATCCGCGGATGCCGCCCGTGCGGCGCTGGCGGACTGGTTCGCAAGCCCGGCACGGCCGGAGGCACTGGTGGTCAGCAACAGCCTGTTCCTGTCGGCGGCATTACGCGCCGCGCGGGCGGCCAACCTTGCGATGCCGGCCGATCTGGCACTAGCCGGCTTCGACAACGAGGTCTGGACCGAACTGGTCGAGCCGGGGCTGACGGTGATCGAGCAGCCGGTGGAGGACATCGGCCGGCAGGCGATGGCGCTGCTGTTCGAACGCCTGCAGACACCGAACCTGCCGGTGCGCAAGCTGGTGCTGAGCGGCCGCTGCGTGGAACGCGGGTCGACCGCCGCGCGTGCCTGAAGGCTATTCGTCCTTGCCGGCGGCCGGCCCGTACAACTGCTGCAGCCGCTGGTCGCGCCCGCACTGGCTGCGGTAGATGCGATAGCGCAGCGCCTGCTTGCGGGCGTAATCCTGGTGGTAGGCCTCGGCCGGCCAGAACGCCGTGAAGGCGGTGATTTCGCTGGTGATCGGCGCGCCGCGCAGCACACCGGATGCCGCCAGCGCATCGCGCGATGCCGCCGCCGCTTTGCGCTGCGCCTCGTCGTGGAAAAAGATCGCGGTGCGGTACTGGTCGCCGTGATCGCAGAACTGCCGCTTCGGCGTGGTCGGGTCGATGTTGCGCCAGAACACCGCCAGCAGATCGGCGTAGCCGATGCGCGCCGGGTCGTAGATCACCTGGATCGCTTCGGCATGGCCGGTATCGCCGCGCGACACCTGCTCGTAGCTCGGCTGGTCGACGTGGCCGCCGCTGTAGCCGGAGACCACCGACAGCACGCCCGGCAGCTTCCGGAACGGCGGCTCCATGCACCAGAAGCAGCCGCCCGCGAAGGTGGCGACCGCGTTGGCAGGCGGCAGCGGCGAATCCCCGGCGGCGGACGGGGCGGGCGCAGCGCCCCGGGCGGCAGCGGCGATCAGCAGCGTCGACAACAGGGTGGCGAGCAGGCGCATGGCAATCCGGATTTCGGCAGGCATTGCCGCAGCTTACGGCGCGTGCACTGGTCTGGATGACGACCTCGGTGGCCGCTGGCACACTCGCCGCCCGAACCCCCGCGCCCACATCCACACGAGGCCCGACCGATGACGCTGATCCGCACGCTGGTCGCCGCGCTGTCGCTGGCCTTTGCCGGCATCGCGGCAGCGGCGCCGGAGGCGCTGGTCATCGGCGTGGTGCCGAGCCTGGGGCCGGCCGCCGAGGTGCTGCAGCAGCGCTTTGCCGAAGCGTATCCGGAGGTGGCGATCACGCGGCAGATCGCGCCGGCGGCAACGCTGGTCAAGGCGGGCGATGCCGGCTCCGGCGCACCGCAGCTGCTGCTGCTCGACAGCCGCGCCTCCGCCGAATCGCTGGTAGCGGCACAAGGCGCGCCGGGCGACAGCCTGACGGTGCTCGGCGACGGCCTGCTGGCGATCTACTCGAACACGCCGGGCATCAACACTGGCCGGGGCGCGCCGCTGTTCATCGCCGACTACATCACCGGCATCGCGATCGGCGATCCGGCCACCTCGCCGTTCGGCGGCATCATCCGCAGCGTGATGGAACGCCTGACCGTGCTGGACACCGCCGAAAAGAAATTCCGGCCGTTTCCGGACGAGGCCGCTGCCGCCGCTGCGGTGAAAGCCGCGCAGGTCGACATCGGCCTGATTCCGGTGCCGCTGCTGGTCTCCCCCGCCTACCGCAACACCGGTTCCAGAACCGCGCTGCCGCTTGGCCTGTACACGCCGGCCCGCTATGTCGCGGTGATCACCGCTGCCGGCCGAGAGTCCGCCGCCGCCCGCGCGTTCATCGCCTTCCTGCGCGCCGACAGCACGCGCCCGGTGCTGACCGAGATCGGCATTCCGCCCGCATCGGCCCCGTGAGCCGCGACCGCCGATGAGCGATGCGCCGACGTTCGCGGCCCTGACGCCGGCGCTGTGGCAGTCGCTGTGGCTGACCGTGCGGCTGGCGGCGATCTCCACCGCGATCCTGCTGGCCATCGCCGTGCCGCTGGCCGGCTGGCTGGATCGCACGCGGCTCAGGATCGCGCCGTGGATCGAAGCGCTGGTGACCTTGCCGATCGTGCTGCCGCCGACGGTGATCGGCTTCTATCTGCTGGTCGGCTTCGGCAGCAACAGCCTGCTGGGCGACGCCTGGCGCTCCGTGTTCGGCAGCACGCTGGCGTTCAGCTTCGCGGGCCTCGTGGTCGGCTCGGTGATCTACAGCCTGCCGTTCGCGGTGCAGCCAATCCAGAACGCGATCCGCGATGTCGAGGCCGCACTGATCGAAGCCGGCTGCGCGCTCGGCGCTACGCCCCGGCAGGTGTTCTGGCGGGTGATCGTGCCGGCCGCCCGCAACGGCGTGCTGACCGGCGCGGCGCTGAGCTTCGCCCACACGATCGGCGAGTTCGGCGTGGTGCTGATGCTCGGCGGCAACATCCCCGGCGTCACCCGCGTGGCCTCGATCGCGCTCTATGACGAGACCCAGACGCTGAACTATCCGCTCGCCCACAGCTACGCGCTGCTGCTGCTGGTGATCTCGTTCGCGATGCTGATGCTGATCGGCGCGCTGCGCCGGGGCGCACGACAGCGGGCGCGGCCGAAGCTGCGCTGAGCACGCGCCGGCCGCTTCGGCCTACGGGCAGGGAATCGTGTAGCGCTTGTGGATCGCCTCGATGCCATCGAGCACGGCTTTCGACAGCTTCAGATCGTGCGAGGCGATGTTGGATTGCAGCTGCGCCATGGTCGTCGCGCCGATGATGTTGCTGGTCGTGAAATGGCGGCTGGTGACGAAGGCCAGCGCCATCTGGTTCAGCGCCAGCCCGTGCTCCTTGGCCAGATCGGCATAGGCCTGTGCCGCAGCCGCCGCGTGCTCGCCGTTGTAGCGGGAGAAGCGCGCGTACAGGGTGAGCCGCGCGTCGGCCGGCCGCTGGCCGTTCAGGTACTTGCCGGACAGCACGCCGAAGGCCAGCGGTGAATAGGCCAGCAGGCCGATGTCCTCGCGATGCGCGAATTCGGCGAGGCCGACCTCGAAGCTGCGGTTCAGCAGGCTGTACGGATTCTGGATCGACACCGGCCGCGGCAGACCCTGCTCTCGGCTCAGGCGCAGGTACTCGGACACGCCCCAGGGCGTTTCATTGGAAATGCCGACATGGCGCACCTTGCCCGCCTTCACCAGCTCGGCCAGCGCGCCATGGGTTTCCTCGATTGACGGCGCGCGGCTGTCATCGCTGGGCTTGAAGCCGAGCTGGCCGAAATAATTGGTGGCGCGCGACGGCCAGTGGATCTGGTAGAGATCGATGTAATCGGTCTGCAACCGCTTCAGCGACGTGTCGCAGGCCGCCAGCACGCTCTTGCGATCGAGCTTCGCGCCGCCGCGCATGTAATCCATCTGCCCCGGCCCCGCGACCTTGGTCGCCAGCACGATGTCCTTCCGCTTGCCGGTCTTCGCGAACCAGGTGCCGATGATCTCCTCGGTGCGGCCATAAGTGTCCGCCTTCGGCGGCACTGGGTACATCTCCGCGACATCGAAGAAATTGATGCCCTGCGCCACCGCGTAATCCATCTGCGCGTGGCCTTCGGCCTCGCTGTTCTGCTCGCCCCAGGTCATCGTGCCGAGGCAAAGAGCCGAAACCTTGAGATCGGTGCGGCCGAGGGTGCGGAGTTCCATGGTCAGTTCGTTGGCTGGGGAGGCGGGCATCAAGGGTAATCGGATCGACCGAGCCGCGGGCAAGCCGCGATGAGCACCGCACTGAAGTCGCAGCCGCCTCGTCCGAAGTGCGCTGCCCGTGCCCGGCACCTCGGGCCCCAAGCCAAGCAAGCACCGATCGCGGCGACGGCAGGGCATCACCGCTGCTTCATGGACGACCCTCGCAAACGCGCGCGTCGGGCAACGGGAAAACCGCCACTTCGACCCGCGACGAGCGGCCGAACCTCGCGCTACAGGCGAGAGCAGCATCCGCCATGCCCCCGACTGTTCGATCGCCGGCGCACTGGCGTTACCGCAGAGAAACGCCGACCCCGGTGGACATACGCGCGCTGGGTGCGGATGCTGTGCCGAGATGAACGGATCACGGTGGGACGCCGATCAGCCAGACACGGCACCGGCAGGTCCCGTCGGAGTCACGTTTGCCAAATCAGTCGTTCCCGTTGCGCCGGACTATCAGCATGTACATCAAGGATTTGCGATGCCTGTGATCACGTTGGCAGACCGGCACGCCGGATTAGGGGACTATCTAACGGGACGGGGTACGTCCCCTATTCGGCGTTGGAGCGCAAAGATGCGTTGGCTTCCAATTGCAGGTGCAGTTGCAATAGCTGTCCTCGGCGGCGTGTTTTTCGGTCTCTTCTCGTGCGGGGGCTACGCATGGCACAAAGAGGCATTTTTCTGGCTGCTCGTGGCGGCTGTCGCCATAGCAACCTTGTTTCCGCTTCAACGCGGGCTGCCGGTCTTGTCACGCGTAGTAATTGTTCTAGGAGTGCCGGTACTTTTTCTCGCGGTGCGAGCAGCAACCGCGCCGTTCTATCCCGTACCGCCAACATCGTGGTCGGAGTTCTTGCAGGTGTTCATTTCCACCTTTGAGCACGGTCCGTGCTGAGTTGCGCACTATTGACTCGGCATTAAAAAAGTAAAACTTTCTGGTGTTGCGGCTGTCTATGGCTCATGGACAAAGAAGACGCGAGAAGCCTTCCCGAAGCGGCACGGGAAGAGAAGCGAAAGCAGGTTGTTCGGCTGCGACGCCGAGGTGCGACCTATGACGAGATCGCGGACCAAACGGGTCTGAGCAAGTCGGCGGTGGTGAAGATTTGGTACCGGGTCGAGGAGCAAGGCGTGTCGGCGACGCGCGAACGTCTGCGCGGTCGTCGGGAAGCCGAAGGTCGGCGCTTGAGCCCTGAGCAGGAGCAAGACGTTCAACGGGTGATCGCCGACAAGGCGCCGGATCAATTGAAGCT
>NZ_JBIMKV010000016.1:0-106752 GCF_051860985.1 Nevskia sp.
CCGGCGGGCCCCGGGTCTTAATCACCGACACCCCGCGCGCGGGTTCGCCGCCAAATTCCGCCGACGGCGTCGGGCCGCCCGGGCCGCCCCGACGCCTTCGTCAAACCAGAATCAATCCGGGGAATGGGATGCCGCTCTTGAACCGGTGCCGCCGTCGCGCGCACCTGCCGTTGCACCTTGCCCAGCGCAGCCGCGCGGGCCGCATCCATCGCTCCGCTTGGCTGGCCGTGATCGCACCGTGGCTGCTGCTGTCGGCCTGCTCGCCGGCGGAAACCGCCAACGGCACGCCTGCCCCATCGCCGTCACCCTCGACCCCGCCGCCAGCGCCGACGCCACCTCCGGCCCCGCCCCCCGCACCGTCACCCGGCACCACGCCGACCGCGCAACTGCCGTGGTCCACGTACGGGAAACTCACCTTGCCGGTGGATGAGGATGGGACCCGAGGCGCCGACGAGATCGCCGCCGCCGACCTCGCCAACTACTCGTCGCGATACTGGTATCACCCGGCCAGCGGACAGCTGGCGCAGTCCGGCTACCGCGCGGCAGGCGGCGAAACCGTGTTCTGGGCGCCCACCAACGGCAACGGCACCACCGGCAACTCCGACTTCCCGCGCACGGAAATGCGCGAGCAGTTGGACCTCGGCAGCAGTGACCGCAACTGGCGACTCACCGGCACCCATATCCAGCGCGGGACCGTGACCGTGACCCGGCTTCCGACGCCGTTGCGATCCGGCCAAGCCACCCACCTTGTGTTCGCGCAGATGCACAGCGTCGATAACGCACCGCCGGTGAAGCTGATCTTCGAAGCCGCCGCCGACGGCAGCACGAGCGTCTTCGGCAACTACAACCTGCGCCGCCGCGCCGGCACTTCCGAAAACTCGCGCATCGCCCTGCCGATGGCGCTGGGCCAGGCATTCAGCTACGAGATCCGCGTCGTCGACGGCGACGTCACGACGACCATCGACGGCCGGGTCATCGACAGCCGCAACCTGCGGCCGATCTGGACCTTCGAACAGTTCTACTTCAAGGCCGGCAACTACCTCGGCAACAACAGCTCCGACTCGACCGGCTATGGCGAAGTGGTGTATTCGGCCATCGAGCGCGTGCACCGCTGAGGGTTGCGGTCATTCGACAATTGATCGCTGTGCATGATGCTCGGCGGCGTAGTCGCCGAGGCCGCAATCGATAGTGGAATCGGGGCGCGGCTTGCTGTCATGCGGCAAGTCGCCCTACGTCCTACGGCCCTGGCGCGTTGAACTTCTGCGGCAGCCCCGTCTGAATCAGCTGAACGTAGCGTGCGCTCGGCGCATCACCACGCCCCCAGTGACGACTGCATCGTGACCACGCGCTAACGCTCGTCACCCGAATTGCCACTTGTCCCAACGGCCGGCGCCCAACCCTGCCGAACAAATCGGTGGAAGCTCGAATGCGGCCAATCGGCGCTCGCTCGACATGGCCGTGCTTGGCCGGATTCCAGTGGCTGTCATCGACATGCCGGGCGAAATCCTGCTCGTCGCGGATCAGGTGTTCCCAGTAACGCCGCTGCCACAGGCCGATTCGTTCAGCAGCCTTTGGCTGCCGCTGGTACTGACGGTGGAGAGGAAGCAAGCACCCGGAACGATTGCCTAACGGAACATCGCCCTGTCCGATCACTTTCCGCACCCGTGCGCCAGCGCTGTGTCACTTAGACACCAGCAAGCGAGATCCGGGATGGGCATCCCCGCAGCGGCAGCACCCGGATTTCGCGTTGCGCTATCCGGGCGACTACTTCGTTAGGACGGGCCATCGATGACCAGCCGGATCACGCCCCAAGCGCGCGCGTCGGCTGGGAAACGACCGATGCTGCGGCTCTACTTCGCGAACACGCGTGCGTTCTGGAACATCCGGAACCACGGCGTCTTGCCGTCCCAAGCCTTCGGCCAGAACGATCCCGATACCCCTGCAATCGTCCGCTCCGGATGCGGCATCAGGATCGTCACGCGGCCATCGGCGTTGGTGACTGAAGCGATGCCGGCCGGTGAGCCATTCGGGTTCGCCGGGTAGCGCGTGGCAACCCGGCCGCGGTTGTCGATGTAGCGCATCGCAATACCACCGGCGGCTTCCAGCGCAGCCTGATCGGCGGCTTCGGCGAACTCGGCGCGGCCTTCGCCGTGGGCGACGGCGATCGGCATCCGGGTGCCGGCCATGCCCTGGAAGAACATCGACTTGCTTGTCGTCAGTTCGACCATGCTCCAGCGCGCTTCGAACTGTTCGCTGCGGTTGCGGCGGAACGCCGGCCAGTGTTCGGCGCCGGGGACGATGCCTTTCAGCGCGGCCATCATCTGGCAGCCGTTGCAGACCCCGAGCGCGAAGCGGTCGTCCTTGGCCAGGAAGCCTTCGAAGACGTCGCGGGCTCTTGTGTTGAACAGGATCGAGCGCGCCCAGCCCAGACCCGCACCGAGCACGTCGCCATAGCTGAAGCCGCCCGCAGCAGCGAAGCCGGCGAAGTCGGCCAGCTGCACGCGGCCTTCGAGGATGTCGCTCATGTGCACGTCCACCGCGTCGAAGCCGGCGGCGTGGAAGCCGTAGGCCATCTCGACCTGGCCGTTGACGCCCTGCTCGCGCAGCACGGCGACTTTCGAGCGCTTGGCCACGTGGGGGCTGGCTTGGTGCGCGCTTACGGAAGTGCCTTGAATGGCACTTCCGTGCGCCGAGCCAGCGGGCGGCAGCCCCGGGGGGGCCGACGGATCAAACGTCAGCTTCACCGTGATGCCCGGATCGGCCATGTCGCCGGCGGAATCGAACTCTTCACGCGTGCAGTCCGGGTTGTCGCGAAGGCTGGCGATGCGGTGGCTGGTCTCGGCCCAGTTGCGGTACAGCGTCTGCACCTCGTCGCTGAACACGGCCTTGCCGCCGTGGGTGATGGTGATCTTTTCGTCGGCGCTCGGCTCACCGATCAGCCCGGCATGCAGGCCGGCGGCGCGGGCGCTGGCGACGGCCGTATCGACATCGGCCAGGCGCAGCTGGACGACGAAACCCAATTCCTCGTTGAACAGCGCGGCGACCGGGTCCGCACCGAGTGCGTCGAGTGCCACATCGATGCCGCTGCGGCCGGCGAAGGCCATTTCGCAAAGCGTGGCGAACAGGCCGCCATCGGAACGGTCGTGATAGGCCAGCAGCTTGCCTGCAGCGTTCATCGCCTGCAGCCAGTCGAACGCGGCCTTGAGGCGAGCCGGCTCGTCGAGGTCCGGCGCCGTGTCGCCAACTCCGCCGAACACCTGCGCCAGCGCCGAGCCACCGAGGCGGTTCTTGCCGGCGCCGAGGTCGACCAGCAGCAGTCGCGTTGCGGCCTCGGCCTTCAGCTGCGGCGTCAGCGTGCGGCGCACATCGGCAACCGGCGCGAACGCAGTGATGACCAAGCTTAGCGGCGAGGTCTGGGTCTTCGTTTCGCCATCCTGCTGCCAGACCGATTTCATCGACAGCGAATCCTTGCCGACCGGAATCGCGATACCCAGCGCCGGGCACAGCTCGCGGCCGATGGCTTCGACCGCGTCGAACAGGCGGGCGTCTTCATCGCCCTGGCCGCAGGCAGCCATCCAGTTCGCCGACAGGCGGATGTCGGACAGCTTCGTGATGTTCGCCGCCGCGATGTTCAGCACCGATTCGGCGACCGCCATGCGGGCGCTGGCCGCCGCGTTCAGCAGCGCGATGGTCGGGCGCTCGCCCATCGCCATCGCCTCGCCCGTCGTCGCCTCGAAACCCGTGGCGGTGACCGCGACATCGGCGACCGGCACCTGCCAGGGGCCGACCATCTGATCGCGCACGGTCAGGCCGCCGACGGTGCGGTCGCCGATGGTGATCAGGAACTGCTTGGACGCGACCGTCGGCAGTTTCAGCACGCGTTCGGCGGCCGACTTGATGAAGGCTTTCTGCGCCGCATCACCGGCCGGCGGATAGGCCAGCGGTGCCGCGACAGGCGCGCGGCGCGTGGCGCTGCGCTGCATCTTCGGCGGCTTGCCGAGCAGCACCGGCATCGGCATGTCGACCGGCCGCGTGCCATCCAACGTGTCTTCGACGATCAGCTGCTGCTCGACCGTCGCGGTGCCGACCACGGCATACGGGCAGCGCTCGCGCTCGCACATCGCCGCCAGCACTGCGACCGATTCCGGCGCGATCGCGAGCACGTAGCGCTCCTGCGATTCGTTGCACCAGATTTCCATCGGGCTCAGAGCACCATCGGCGCTGAGCACGTCACGCAACTTGAAATGGCCGCCGCGATCATCGGCGTGCACCAGTTCCGGCAGCGCATTGGAGATGCCGCCGGCGCCGACGTCGTGGATCGACAGGATCGGGTTGGCCTCGCCCAGCGCCCAGCACTGGTCGACGACTTCCTGGCAGCGGCGCTCCAGTTCCGGGTTGGCGCGCTGCACCGAGGCGAAGTCCAGTTCGGCACTCGAAGCCCCGGTGGCCATCGACGAGGCGGCACCGCCGCCGAGGCCGATCAGCATCGCCGGGCCGCCGAGCACAATCAGCGCCGCACCTTCGACGACAGCGAGCTTCTCGACGTGCTGGCCACGGATGTTGCCGTAGCCGCCGGCGATCATGATCGGCTTGTGGTAGCCGCGCATCGAACCATCCGGCAGCTGCTGCTCGTAACTGCGGAAGTAGCCGGTCAGCACCGGACGGCCGAATTCGTTGCTGTACGACGCGGCACCGATCGGGCCATCGAGCATGATCTGCAGGCTGCTCGCAATGCGGGCCGGCTTGCCGAGATCCTGCTCCCAGGGCTGCACGAAACCCGGAATCCGCAGGTTCGACACCGTGAAGCCGGACAGCCCGGCCTTCGGGCGACCGCCGCGGCCGGTCGCGGCCTCGTCGCGGATTTCGCCACCGGAGCCGGTCGCCGCACCCGGCGCCGGCGAGATGCCGGTCGGATGGTTGTGGGTCTCGACCTTCATCAGGATGTGCACCGGCTCGCGGTGCTCGCGCCACTGGCGATCGGCTTCCGGGAAGAAGCGCATCGCCTCATGACCTTCGATCACCGAGGCGTTGTCCTTGTAGGCGGACAGCACCCCTTCCGGGCTGGCCTTGTAGGTCAGCTTGATCATGCCGAACAGCGAATCCGGCTGAACCGCGCCATCGACCGTGAACTCGGCGTTGAAGATCTTGTGCCGGCAGTGTTCGCTGTTGACCTGCGCGAACATCATCAGCTCGGCATCGGTCGGGTTCTTGCCCGCCCCCGTGTAATGCGCGACGAGGTAGTCGATCTCGTCGCTCGACAGCGCCAGCCCCCAGTCGCGATTGGCGGCGACCAGCGCCTCGCGGCCGCCGCTCAGCACGTCGACCGTGCGCAAGGCGCGGCGAGTGCCGGTGGCGAACACGTGCTGCAGGTCGGCGGACGTGGTCAGCACAGATTCGGTCATCGGATCGTGCAGGTCGGCGAGCGCGGCTGCCGGAAGCGATTGAACGCCATCGAGCAGATAGAGACGACCGCGTTCGACCCGATTTACGCCCTTGAGCCCGCAGACCCTGGCAATGTCGGTCGCCTTGCTCGACCAGGGGCTCAGGGTGCCGAGGCGCGGCACGATGTAGAGCGTGCTGTCGGCGGTCGGCAGCTGAGCCGTCGTGGCATCGAGCAGCTGGCACAAGGCCGCCTCGTCGACGCCATCGGCATCGACCATGAAGAACTCGACGGCGCGCAGGCCGCTGACACTGGGGGCGTACGCGGCAAGGCTCGCGCGCAGGCGCTCGATGCGGAAAGGCGACAGGGCGGTGCCGCCGGCGAGGATGTGCAGGGTCATTTCAGTCTCAGTTGACGTGACGCCAGTCGAGGCCGGCGTCCTGATGGGCGCAGACCAGCCAGTCAGGCTGGGCGCCGAGCACGTCGGACGCCGCGGCGAGCGCGTGTTCCGGCGTGTTGTTGGTTTCGGACAGATGGGTCAGCACCAGATGCTGAAGCCGGGAGATATCGAGGCTGCCCAGCAGTTCGGCGGCCTGGGCGTTGCTCAGATGGCCCTTGTTGCCGGCCACGCGCTGTTTCAGGAACGAGGGGTACGGCCCGTTCATCAGCATCGCGCGGTCGTGGTTGAACTCCAGCAGCAGCGCGTCGATGCCGCTCAACACTTCGCGCATGTACGGCGTGACCGAGCCGGCATCGGTCAGCACGCCGACCCGGCGGCCCTCGAAGCCGAACACGTACTGGCAGGGCTCGCGGGCATCGTGCGGCACCGGGTACGGCATCACGTCCAGCTCGCCGATGGTCAGGTGCCGGTGCGGCGTCAGGGTGCGCAGCCATTCATCGGGTGCGGCCTTCCAGGCAGCGCGAGTGCCGGCGGTCAGCCAGACCGGCAGCTGGTTGCGCCGGGCCAGCTTCGCCACGCCGCCGATGTGGTCGCCATGCTCGTGGGTGACGACGATCGCGGTCAGGTCCGACGCCACAAGGCCGAGCCGCGCCAGCCTTGTATCGACCTCGACCAGCGGCAGACCGCAGTCGAGCAGCACGCGGGTGCTGCCGGCCTCGACGACCAGCGCGTTGCCGCGGCTGCCGGAACCCAGATAGGCGAAGCGCATCAGCGGGCGCCGGCGGAACGCTGCGGATCAGGGCTTATGGTCGCCACCCGGCGTGAACACCGGAAACGGCATGACCTTGCCGGACTCTCCACCCGCCATGATCCGCGCGGCACCGGCCTTGTCGACCTGATCGATGCGGACAATCGCGTGCACCGGCACGAAAGTGCGGGTGACGTTGGCGAACTCCGCCTTCAGCTTCTCCTCGCCGGGGTCGACGAGGATCGTGGTGCGTTCGCCGAAGACCAGCTTTTCGATCTCGACGAAACCCATCATCGAGCCGTGGCTGACCGAGCGGGCGTAGATCTCGTAGACGCTGCCCTGATTCAGGAAGGTGACGCGGTACAAGCGCTGGGGGGTGCTCATGCGGACGGCGGGCTCGCGATCCCGGCAACGGGACGCCGGGGCGCGCGATTTTCCCATACATCGGCCGAACCTTCAGGTGCCGGCGTGTCTCCCGGCCGGCCAGCCCCGCAGTTCGCGGCTGCCGAAGTTCTCCTGGGCGATGCGCTGGCCGGCGGCGAACAGCGCGGTGATCGCCGCTGCCAGATCGGCCGGCCAGCCGGCCGACGACACGGGTGCAGCCGGCCCGCCCGCCAACGGCGCCCGCCGGCCGTGCTGCAGCAGCCAGCGGTACAGCGCCGGATGCGGCTGCAAGGCCGGCACGGCCAGCCGCAGGCGGTCGAGGATGGCCAGCCCGTCCGGGTCGATGTCGCCGACATAGAACAGCGCCGACGCGCCTGCCCGCGCCGCCAGCTGCTGCAGGGCGTCAGTGGCGGCCAGCAGCGCCGGGCCGCCACCGTACA
This sequence comes from Nevskia sp., assembly GCF_051860985.1. NCBI lineage: Bacteria > Pseudomonadati > Pseudomonadota > Gammaproteobacteria > Nevskiales > Nevskiaceae > Nevskia > Nevskia sp. Next base: position 7,353 of record NZ_JBIMKV010000016.1, read on the forward strand.
CGACCGCCGAAAGCGCGCGCGCCTCCCGGTTCCAGCTTGCGACGCTGTGGTAGCTGGCCAGACCGGCCAGCACCAGCAGCGGCGCGCCGAGTGCGGCCGGCTGCATCTCGTGCGCCAGCGGCGGCGGCGGATCGACCACCCCGAGCAGCGCCAACGGCAGGCGGCCATCGAACAGGCCGTCCGGCGACTGGAAGGCCTCGAGCCAGCGCTCGTCACCGAAGATATGCAGCGACCGCTCGCGCAGCGGCACCGGCGGCTCCAGGTCCGGTCCGGATTTCAGCCAGCGGTTGATCTGCAACAGCGTGTCGCGGCGGGCCGGATGCTGCTCGTGGGCGGCAAACGCCAGCGCTGGCAGCCAGGTGGCGGCGGGCTCGGGCGGCCCGGCCGCCGGATCGCGCAGCAGTTCCACGCTGGTCGGCAGCGGCGGCGGCTGGCTGTCGTCCCAGCGCTTCGGGTCCGGCAGGCGGAGCGCGCCCCGCCCGGCCAGCGCCACCAGCAGCGCCTGCAGCCGGGCCCGGGCATCCGGCGCCGTCGCCAGCGCCGGACAGGCGCCGGTGAACGCCTGGCGGATCTCGCGCTGCGTCAGCCGCTTCTGGCCGGCGGCCCGCAGCGCGCTGTCCAGCGCCTGCAGGTCCTGGTCGGCAACCGCCGTGGTCATCGAAGACGCCGCCCGCTCACTCGCGCCGATAGACCTCGGCGCCGGCCGCCTTGAACTCGGCGGCCTTCTCGGCCATGCCAACCTTCAGCGCCTCGGCCGCATCGAGCTTCTGCTGGGCTGCGTAGTCGCGCACGTCCTGGGTGATCTTCATCGAGCAGAAGTGCGGGCCGCACATCGAGCAGAAGTGCGCGAGCTTGGCGCCTTCCTGCGGCAGCGTTTCATCGTGGAAATCCTTGGCCTTCTCGGGATCGAGGCCGAGGTTGAACTGGTCTTCCCAGCGGAACTCGAAGCGCGCCTTGCTGAGCGCGTTGTCGCGCACCTGCGCGGCCGGATGGCCCTTGGCGAGGTCGGCCGCGTGGGCGGCGATCTTGTAGGTGACGATGCCTTCGCGGACATCGTTCTTGTCCGGCAGACCCAGGTGCTCCTTCGGCGTGACGTAGCAGAGCATCGCCGTGCCGAACCAGCCGATCATTGCCGCACCGATGCCGGAGGTGATGTGGTCGTAGCCTGGCGCGATGTCGGTGGTCAGCGGCCCCAGCGTGTAGAACGGCGCTTCGTCGCAGTCCTTCAGCTGCTTCTCCATGTTCTCCTTGATGAGATGCATCGGAACATGGCCGGGGCCTTCGATCATCACCTGCACGTCGTGCTTCCAGGCGATCTGGGTCAGCTCGCCGAGCGTTTCCAGCTCGCCAAACTGCGCGGCGTCGTTGGCGTCGGCGATCGAGCCCGGACGCAGGCCGTCACCGAGGCTGAAGGTGACGTCGTAGGCCTTCATGATTTCGCAGATCTCTTCGAAATGCGTGTACAGGAAGTTTTCCTTGTGGTGCGCGAGGCACCACTTGGCGAGGATCGAGCCGCCACGCGAGACAATGCCGGTGACCCGGTCGGCGGTCAGCGGGATGTAGGCCAGCCGCACGCCGGCGTGGATCGTGAAGTAGTCCACGCCCTGCTCAGCCTGCTCGATCAGCGTGTCGCGGAAGATTTCCCAGGTCAGGTCCTCGGCCTTGCCGTTGACCTTTTCCAGCGCTTGGTAGATCGGCACTGTTCCAATAGGTACGGGCGAGTTGCGGATGATCCACTCGCGGGTTTCGTGGATGTTCTTGCCGGTGGACAGATCCATGACCGTGTCGCCGCCCCAGCGGGTGCTCCATACCATCTTCTCGACTTCTTCGGCGATCGAGCTGGTCACGGCCGAGTTGCCGATGTTGGCGTTGATCTTCACCAGGAAGTTGCGGCCGATGATCATCGGCTCCAGCTCCGGATGGTTGATGTTGGCCGGAATCACCGCACGGCCGCGCGCCACTTCGGACCGGACGAACTCCGGCGTGATCAGCGCCGGGATGCTGGCGCCGAAGCTGTTGCCGGCATGGCGCTTCAGATAGCCGGCGGCCTTGTAGCTGTCGTGCAGTTCCTGGATGCGCATGTTCTCGCGGATCGCGATGAACTCCATTTCCGGCGTGATGATGCCGGCCCGCGCGTAGTGCATCTGGCTGACGTTCCGGCCGGCCTTGGCGCGCAGCGGCTTGCGGATGTGGCTGAAGCGCAGGTGCGCGGTCTTGTCGTCGGCGGCGCGGATGCGGCCGAAGATCGAGGTCGGGCCCTTCAGCTCCTCGGTGTCGGCACGCTCGCTGATCCACGGCGCGCGCAGCGGCGCCAGCCCCTTCAGCAGATCGATGTGGACATCGGGGTCGGTGTAGGGCCCGGCGGTGTCGTAGACGGTGACCGGCGGATTGGCGACTTCGCCGCCTTCGGGGCCGTGCAGCCGGGTGGCGGTCTGGCTGATCTCGCGCATCGGCACCCGGATGTCCGGGCGCGAGCCGGTCACGTAGATCTTCCGGCTCTTCGCGAACGGCTCGCGCACTTCGGCGCTCAGGGCGTCGGCGCGGGTCTGGGTCAGCTGGTCGGCAACGGCTTTGGGGACAGCGCTCATCGGTCTTCCTCGGGCGGGAACGTCAGCGGGAAGACGCGGCCGGGGCGCGAAGCATCGCGCGCCGCCGCAAGCCTTCCCTATGCCGAGCGCCGGTGCGCTGCGGCCAGGTTCCAAGGGTTTGTTCTCAGCCCGCCGCCGATTCGAAACTTCGGCAGCCGGCACCCCCGGCTTCGTCGCGCGACGATAGGCCAGCCGCCCGGTCGTCGCAACACGGCAGGCGCTGCGCGGCCATTTCATCGGACGGCATTGACACCGGCGGCGATCCCGGCTTCGGCGGTCCGGCGCCGGTAGGCCGCGTCATCGCAGTGTTATCAAGCCGCCATGGCGACGACACCTGCGGCGGCAACGATGCCACCTCCCCGGATCAGGAGGTCTTCGGCATGAACATCAAACGCGGCACCGTGATCACCCTCGCCGCCCTCGCGGCCAGCGTCGGCACTGGCCCAGCAGGCGCCACCACCACGCTGGAAGGCCGCGCGGTGCTGCCGGCCGCCACCTTCGCCGCCGGGCCGACCTCCGGCCAGTACCTGGGCGGCGCGCCGATCAATGGCATCGCCGTGCCATTCGTGGACCGCCAGCCGGTGCAGGGCTTCTCGGCGGTGCTGCGCAATGCCGACGGCACGTTCGCGGTGATGGCCGACAACGGCTACGGCAGCCTGCAGAACTCCGCCGACTTCAACCTGCGCGTCTACACGGTGCGCACGAACCTCGAGACCGCACGCGGCGGCGCCGGCACGATCGACGTGCTGGGCCACATCGAGCTGCGCGATCCGGACCACCGGATTCCGTTCGCCATCGTCAACCACTTTTCCGAAGCGCGGGTGCTGACCGGTGCCGACTTCGACATCGAATCGATGCAGCGCGCCCCTGACGGCACGCTGTGGTTCGGCGACGAGTTCGGCCCGTTCCTGCTGCACACCGATGCCAGCGGCCGCGTGCTGGAAGCGCCGATCGCGCTGCCGGATGTCGACAACCCGGGCCGCGAGGTGCGCGCGCCGCAAAACCCGTATCAGGAGGAAACCGCCGCGCTGCGGATCATGAACGCGGTGCGCGCCAACGCCTTTGCGCATGGCGGCCGGCTGACGCCGGTGTTCTCGCCGTACTTCCCGGAGCTGAAGTTTCCCGGCTCGGACCCGAACGCAAGCTACGCGCGCGGCAGCCACTCGCCGGCGGATCTCGGCGCGGCCGCCAGCGACATCCACGACATCGCGCTGCTGCGCGCCGCCGGCTTTCCGGTGGTGCCGTACACGGTCAACGACAAGTCGACGATGCTTGCGCTGATGGCCCAGAAGGTCAGCGGCCTGATTTCCGACCGCCCGGACCTGCTGCTGGAAGCGCTGCGCGAGTTCGATGCCGATGGCGACGGCCGGCCCGGCGACTACCTCGGCGCCGACGGCCTGCCGGACGTCGCCAAGTTCGACGCCCAGGGCCATCGCGGCGCCCGCAACCTGCGGCCGGAAAACACGCTGCCGGCGATGGAAGCCGCACTCGACCAGCTGATGACCACGCTGGAGACCGATACCGGCGTCACCCAGGATCGCGTCGCCGTGCTGTTCCACGATCCGTACATCGAGGCCAGCAAGTGCCGCCGCGCCGATGGCGCGCCGTACACCACCGCCAACGAGGTACTGATCCGCGACCTGACGGTGGCCGAGATCCAGGCGCAGTTCATCTGCGACAAGCTGTTTCGCGGCCCGAGCCAGCAGAACGACCGCGCGCTGTCGCCGGTGGCCAGCGCCTATGCCGCGCGTCAGCGGCTGCGCGATCCGTACATCGTGCCGACCGTCGACCAGCTGTATGACTTCGTCGACTTCTACGCGCAGTACTACAGCGTCGGCCCTGGCCGCTTCGTGACCGGCGCCGCGCAGCGGCTGGCGACCGCGCGCAAGGCGCGATTCAACATCGAAACCAAGCTCAATCCGCGCAGCGATCGCGACGCGCTCGGCAACGTCTACAAGGACCGCACCTTCGGCCCCGAAGTGATGGCACGCGCCGTTGCCAAGGTGGTGGTGCAGCGCGGCCAGCAGGCGCGCACCGACATCCAGAGCTTCGACTTCCGCACGCTGCTGCTGGTGCAGGAAGCGGTGCCGACGATCCGCACGGTGTTCCTGTTCGGCGATTTCCCGGTGATCACCGATCCGGCGCGGCTCGGCGATTCCGACGACGGCACCAACCTGCAGCCGGAAACCGCGGGCGGCAATTCGCCGTGGCTGGCCGGCCTGTACTGGCCGTACCGCAGCACGGTGCTGACCACGCCGTTCCGCGCCGCCACCAGCGGCGGCTTCGAAGGCATGGCGATCGACCGCGCCGGCACCCGGCTCTACCCGCTGCTCGAACGGCCGCTGGTCGGCGCCGATCCGCGCCGCCTGCAGATCAGCGAATTCGATCTGGTCAGCCGCCGCTATACCGGCCGCCGCAACTTCTATCCGCTGGATGCACGCGGCAGCAACATCGGCGACTTCGTGCTCTACAACGCGCTGGGCGAAGGCCTGGTGATCGAGCGCGACGGCAGCCAGGGCACGGTCAGCGGCTACAAGGCGGTGCACCGCATCCGCCTGAATCCGGCCGATGGCGGCGAAGTCAGCAAGTCGCTCCTAGTCGATCTGCAGGCGATCGCCGACCCGGCCGGCATCTCGCTGCCGGGCCAGCCCGGCGACGTGGGCCTGGGCAACCCGTTCTCGTTCCCGTTCACGACGATCGAGGACATCGTGGTGCTCGACCAGAACCGGATCGGCGTGATCAACGACAACAACTTCCCGTTCAGCATCGGCCGCCACGTCGGCAGCGGCGCGCCGGATGACGCGGAGTTCCTGCTGCTGAAGCTCGATGCCCCGCTGAACCTGCGCTGATCTCGAGCAGGACGGCGTAATGCCCAGATGACCGGCCTGCGGGCCGGCCATCCGGGCGACCGGTCAGGCGATCACTTCCAGCCCAGCACTTCGTAACCCTGATCGCGCAGGCAGCGGTCGACATAGGCCTTGTACAGCGGGCTGGGCCCGGACGAGCGGAACAGCCCGCCGATCAGCCCGTGCGCGCCGCCGCCGGCCGCGCCGGTAGCCGCACCGCGACCGGCATTGCCGAGCACGGCGCCGACTGCCGCGCCGGTCGCTGCGCCCACGGCCGCCCCCACGCCAGTGGATTTCGCGACTTCCGTCGCCTGTCCGTCATCGACGTTTGCGGCATCGGCCTTTCGCTGGCAATCCTGCACCGCCAGCTTGCCGACCGCCGGCCCGCTCTGGTTCAGCTTCGCGTTCGGGTACAGCACCGGGCGCGACGCGGCGCAGCCAGCCAGCAGCAACAGCGGCAGCAACGCGCTGGCAACGACGGTGGACGTGGTAGTCATCAGGCAGACATCCCTTGGAAAGTTGAGCGTGATCATGCCGCGCCGAAACCGGCATGGCGACCGGGGTTCAGTCCGTCGGCGCTTGAGCCAGGAACCAAAGGCCGACGAATACCCGCGGATCGACCCGCTTGCCGGCCGCCATCTGCGCCATCAGCCACGGCTGGATGGTCGTGATCGGCACTCGGTGCACGGTGATGTTCTCGCCTTCGACCCCGCCGCCGTCATGAACGCGGGTCAGCTTCGTGGCCACATAGAAATGCAGCAGCTCCGAGGACATGCCCGGCGCCGTCGGGCCGGTCAGCAGATGCCGGATGCGGCCAGCGCGGTAGCCGGTCTCCTCTTCCAGCTCGCGCAGCGCCGCCGCCTCGAAATCCTCCTCGGCGTACGCCGCTTCATCGCCGACGATGCCCGCCGGCAGCTCGATGCACGGCGCATCGAGCGGCACCCGGAACTGCTCGACCAGCAGCAACTCGCCCTCATCGGTACGCGCCGCAATGAACGCCGCGCCACGGGCATTCGCCCGCGCCACGTACTCCCAGGTGCCGCTGCGGTACAAGCGGAGGAAACGGCCTTCATGGAGGATTTCGGGCATGGACACAGGACGATCGGGGCTCGCCGCGATTATCGTTGGTCGAGGGTGACTGCGGATGTCCGCGCGTTGGACGTGAACCGGCTCACGGGGCCGCCGCGGTTCAGGATCGAAAGGCCCATCTGCCGACCATCCACTGCCCGATAACGATCAACGATCGCAGCAGCGCATCGAACATCTGGTTCATCGCTTGGCCCATGACGGTCAATGGCTTGTGTTCCCGCAGGCAACGGCCGAGTCGCCACTCTTGCAGCCGGGTCAGGCGGGTCTCAAACATGTGCTCGACCTTCTCGCGCTCCTGCTGGCTCAGTACGGTTCGAACATCAATCAGCAATGCGGCTGCCGTCAGCTGCCTCAGATTCGCGCCTGGCAGCGCAGCGCGCCGCTTCGCCTCTATCCCAGCATAGTGCGGCCGAAGCGTACGGTTCTTCATCGCGGTTTTGATGGCTGCAATTCCCTCGCGAAGATGGTCGCCGCCAATCACCAGCGTCAGCAGCAAGTCTCGCGCGTCACGCACCGACTCCGCCGCACTCTCATCCGCTTTGCTGCGGGCTGGATTGACCATGACCGAGGCCTTGCCGACCACGATCCACGGCGTTTTACCGTCATGCCACCGCAACGCCACTTCAATTTCGTACTTGCCAGGTTTGGGGAACAACGCGCCTTCGCCACCACGCAACAAGGTGAGTGCACCCTCGACGCTAGAATTTAGCGGCAATTTCTGCAGTTTGCCGCCGTCGCCCGGAATCAGCAGCGGACGAAAACTGCGGCTCTTGCCGTCCGGATAGGGACCGAAAACTTCGCCACGCACATGCGCCCCAGACAGGCCAATGTCGGCCGGCACCAACACCTCATCGCCAGACGCGCCACAATGCTTCAGCAGTAGCTCCACGCGTACCGGGGCCCCGAGCGGAATGGTATCCAATACAGGAGTGACCGTTAGCTGCAGGTCATTCGACGGATCGGGATTAGCATCGTCCCCGTAATCAAGATCGTAGGACGGCATATCTCCGCCTGGCCGCACTAGAGGATCAGGTGCATGACGAAGAAACATTGCATCAGCGTCACTGAATGACCAACCAATATTGTTCGGGAACTGCTTACTAGTTTTAACAGCAACGTCTGCGATCGCCTCCGTTGTCCGCATCAGATATACCCCAACATCGTCGTGAAACAGACTCATCGCATGACCAACTTCATGGACGGCAGTTCGAAAATACGGTCCCGGCGCCGAGCAAGACGTTTTCGCCTGCAAATAACCCCATTTCGAATCGACTGGAAATTTCCAGTTCGCGGATACTGCTGCCCCTTCCCGAACAATTGCCGTGCTGTCGCTCGCACCGACGTCATACATCACGCCACGATGTCCGGACATTAGGCTGTCGACACAAAGCAAGTGATAGCGCCACTCACGATCAAGCTCGGCATCCTTGCTCCGCCACTTGCTCATGGCGTCATGACACTCCGCGTTTGTCCAAGGCAGTCGTGGCTTTCGCGCCGGGATCGTGCAGTCATCAATCTGCGCCGAAATCTGCCAGTCGACAGCAGCGCCAATGGCCGTCCAATCTTGGGGCGACGCCCCCGTCCCGGTAGGCGGCGTGATGCCGTCCTCGCAGTCAATTTCGATTTTCGCAGTGCGTAGAAAACTACTCACCCAAGCCAGACGCAGAAATGCAACGGTATCGCCATTACCCTCGAAACGTTTAACACAACCGTAGAGATTTCCATCGCCTTGGCTGGACAAACTCACGCGGTAGGTACCGTCGGGGTCGGTTGACCAAACAGATTTTGCGGAATCAACCTGGGGTTTCGCTCGGGCTAGTAGCTCAAAACTCAGGGAAACGAATTGATCGTCAATCGATGCTGGCTCGATTTGCGAATGCTGAAGGTAGTATCGATATCTGTTCCGTGAGTAGATCGGCACTGTCGCGTCGCAATGCCCTTTATCGTTCAGTGCATCAATTTCGTACAGATCACCACTAACAAAAGGTAATCCATCGCCGTCGTGGTGTACGCGCAGGCTACCCTCGAAACATTGGCCATCGACACCATCCCAGCGCAGACGATAACAGCCGGTTGGAAGATTCTGAGCCCCCCACGCCACCCTTGCTCTAGTGGAAGCATCAGGAAGCCTGATCGGCTCATTGCGGAAGTATTCTTTCGACAAACCCACACCCTGGCGAAATGATACTGAGGAGAACTCAGACTTCCACGCGCTGTATCGACCAGCCCGCGTGCTGACCCTGCGCCATATTGCGGCATAACCACGGAACTGCCGCTCGAGCCTCATCCTCGAAACCAAACGGAGGATTGACAACCAGAAATCCACAAGCAGTCATTCGGCGTTTAGCGATTCCGTTGGCATCAACACTGCGCGAGGGCGCATCGGTTTCGATCCTTAGATCAAGAGCCGGCCTGCGGGTGTCACGCGAAATACGTCGCACAAACTGGTTGCATGCACGTTCATCCTTGAGTGGATACCAAATTGCCTGAACAGCATTCGCGAACCGCTCGCCCGTTCGTTTTGCAAGTTTGGCAATGGCATCGAATTCCCCGGGCTGCTCGAATGGTGGATCGATCAGTATCAGCCCCCTTTTCTCCTGTGGCGGCAGTAGTGACCATGCTTCGTAGCCGTTGCGCATATGAATCTGAGTTGCAATTGCTGAACCGCGCATAGTCATGCGTAGCGTTTCCGCCACCGCCTCAACCTTCTCGCAGAGCACCAATCGATCGCCGACGGCGGGTCTCGCAAAATTTCTGGCCAACTCCGGCGAGCCTGGATAGACAAGATGGCCGGCAGCGGGGTTAAAGCCACAAACACGTAATGCCGTGCGGTAGTCATCGACCATCTTCGGAACTTCCGACCCGATGGCGATGGCGCTGCTGTTCACCAAAGCAACTCCGTGCCGCCACTCAGGCATCGATCCTGCGGCGCCCTCCGCCAACGGGTAAGCACCAGCACCAGCGTGGGTGTCTACGTATACCCAAGCCTTGGCCTTTTTCGATAATTCGGTCAGGAGACCAACGAGCAAGACGTGCTTGAAGACGTCTGCGAAGTTGGCAGCATGAAACGCATGGCGGTAATGCATTGAGTGACGTCGAAAAGGAGCCCAGCGCTATTATCGGCAAATCAGCACGTGCTGGCCTTCCTAAAGCAACACCGGCACCAATCGTTGCTAGCGGGTAATGGGGGTCCCTGGGCAGCTTGATGACTTGCAGCCTCCGTCGCCCGGCCCGCCGGCAAAGCTCGCAAGAGAAACTCGCAGACCGCGACTCTGTGCGTCCGTGCGGACTTCCGCTTCATCGGCGTATTGCTCGCCGCAGCGCTGCCAATTGTCAAGCAATGCTGTCAGTCGAGTCGGATAAACCTCCGGAAGGCAGAGCGCCTGAATAACGATTGGATCCGCATTGACGGCCGCTACATCCTGTCCATTGTTGGCGAGCAGAACGGCACGGATTGGCTGCTTCCCGCCAGAAAATCCGATGCGGGACGGTTCATGCTTGGTCGGGTCAAAGCTGTAGAAGACTTCAAGATGCTGAACAAAGCCAGGCGAGTAGCCACGCTCAATGAGGGTGTCGTACACAATCTGGATTGCGCCTCCGTTCGGCGCAGCGCGCAAACACGCTGCCTGGGCACGCGGATCGCTATCAAACGCATCCTGAATATTTGCAATGACGGTTTCGTCAAATGACATCGGTAGCTCCTGTATCGGTGATGGGTGACGCTGGCTTTACTGTAGGGATGCTCGAACCACTGATCACGCTGCCGCACGATTCACGGTCACAACGGCTTGCCACCTGCCAGAAGAGGTCTCGCGGCCATCAAGCTCGGGTGCCCGGCATACAGCACCTTGGCGAGCTTGCTGATCACCGACTCGGTCGGCGGTGCTTCGAGCATCGCCAGTTGCAGCATCAACGGATGCTCAGGCGCCAAAGCCTTGCTTTCGAGGACGGTTCTGATCGCAACCAGTTCGGCTTGCGCGGCACCTGCATCCGCGAGACCTTGAAGCGCGCGCACCTGTTCGAATCGGATGCGAACGAGCTCAATGCTGTCCGGCGCCAGCAGCGCCGAATCGTGCGGAATCAGAATGTCCAACACGTCGGCGGCTTCCTGATAACGGCCGACATCGTTGAGCACGCGCGTAAGCTGCCACATGCTTTCGCCATTGCCGGCGGAGCCGGTCTTCTCGTTGGTTCGAAACGCCGTTTCGACCGTCGCCCGGAGCGTCGCCAACGCAGTGTCGCTATGCCCACGATGGTGCGCGAGCATGGCCTGTCCACCCGAGATCACGACACGCCAGCCATCCATCTCGTCGAACCAACTGCTGGCAATGGCATCCGCTTCGCGCAAATGCGCTTCCGCTTCGGCCAGGTGGCCGCCCTCAATCTCTGCGTACGCAAGGTTGCACAGCAACGGGACAAGGCGCCGAGACGGCAGTTCCGGCACGGCGCGGCGCAGCACAAGCGCCTTGCTCAAAGACTGTCGCGCATCCTGCACTTCGAGCAGCTGGAACTGGGCCAAGCCGAGACTGCGCCAGGATTCGGATGCCTCCAGCGGGCCAGAGGCGGGCTCAGCGATGCGTTGCAGCGCGCCCACCTTGGCCAGATCATCCTGGCCTAAGAAAAGGCGGGCGCGCACCAGCTCTCCCTTCAACCGACGCAGCGCCGCACGCCCGGCTTCGGAAACCGGCCGTGACTGCTCGGCCACCGTCTCGAACTTCCGGATGTTCTCTTTCAGCTGGCCCAGCGAAAAGCTCACCGTGATCCACTTCGATGCGATGTCCAGCCGTCGCTCGTCCTGCGCGCCCTGGTGCGCGACGACCAGCGCGTCCGCAGCCGCGAACTGCACGCCGCTTTCCTTCGTGTAGCCAAGCGCCGAGTAAGCACGCGCCATCGCCAGGTGCAAGTCGCGCTGGGTATCCGGCGCGGACTGGAACTGCACCGGCATGTGAGCAGCTGATCGGTCCAGAAGGTCTTTGACGGTCATGTCGCCGACCTTTCGCACGTCGCTGTTGATCTCGGCAAACATGCCATCTGCCAGGAAATCACCAACCGCCTTGGCCCGCGCGGCCTCGGTTTCGGCGACTCGCCGGGCCTCATTCGCCCGGTAGGCGAACAGCGAAGTGCCGATCAGGCCCAGCACCATCGAGGCCACGGCGACCCGTAGCCACCAGCGGCGGACGCGCGCCCTTTCGAGTTGCCGGGCCCGGCGCTCGTGCTGCAGACGGGCCTGCCGCTCGGCGGCGCGTTCGGTGCGCCGCTGATCCAGCTGGCGCAGACGCCGGGCCAGCTCGCCGGCATCGGCCAGCCGCCGCTCCGGATTGCCTTCGGTCGCCGCCGCGATGTCCTCGCGCAGCAGTTCGTCGTCGATCTCGCTTTCCCAGCCGGTCGACAGCTGGCGGCCCAGGACGCAGGTGATGAACTGGTACAGCATCAAGCCCAACGCGTAGATGTCGGCCTTCACGGTCGCCGGCTGACCGGCTGCCACTTCCGGCGCGAGGTACAGCAGCGTGCCGGCGGCGTTGCCGCTGCCGGTGTCGAGCATCTGGGTGAAGCCGGCGCGGGTGATTTCGAGGCGCTGCAGGAAGGCGCTGTCGTGCAGGCCGGAGGCGCCGAAATCGGCGAGCCGGATCGTCGGCCGGCCGTCGTCGTCGATGACGACGAAGATGTTGGCCGGCTTCAGATCCTTGTGCAGCACACCGACCGCATGGACGGCGGCCAGGGCGTCGGCGATCTGGATGATCAGGTCGATCCGGGTGGCGAACGGCACGCGGTCGATGCCGCCCTGGGCGGTGAACCATTCCTGCAGGCTGCCGGCTGGGCAGTACTCGGCCTCGGTGAACCACGGGGCTTCGTCGAAATTCCAGTCGAGCAGGTCGACATAGCAGGGCTTGTCGCCAAGGCTTTCGCGCAGCAGCCGGTAGACGGTCACTTCTCGCTTCAGGGCGGAAAGGCCGGCGCTGTCGTTGCTGAACTTGAACACGCGGCGGGCGCGACTCTTGGCGTGTTCGGCCAGCCAGCTGTCGCCAGACAGGCCGAGACGGCGCACCAGCCGCCAGTTCGGCCGCATCGGCGGCGCGTCGCCGGCGTTGAGGTCGAGCTTGGGCGGCGCGGCGCCGGCGCTGCTGTCATCGAGGCGGCGCGGCTCGGCATCGAAGCGGTAGCCGAAGCGGAACACCGTCTTGATCAGAGTCGCGTCGTCGTCGCGCAGTTCGCGGCGCAGCTTGGCGATGCAGTTGCTGAGCATGCCGTCGTTGGCCGCGCCATTGGGCCACAGGGCGTTGACCAATTCGTCCTTGGTGATCAGTTCGCCAGGGTTGCGGAGAAAGACCATCAGCAGGTTCATCGGCTTGGTTTCGAGCTTGACCAGCTCGCCGTTGCGACGAAGTTCCAGCCGTTTCTCGTTCAGCTCGAATTCACCGAACTGCCAACGGGCGCCGGGCTGGATCGACCCCGCCCCGTCGTCGCTGACCGCTGTCGGCAGCTTCCTGGACATCCCCGAACCGTCCCTGTGCAGGCGCGTAGACCTGCTGTTGTTATCTGGTCGCAGCTCGATCGGCTGCATGCCGGCATCACTATCTGCCGGCGGATTCAGGTTGTCGAGATTTTGTTCATCAAATCCGTCGACCGTGACCTCGAAACCGCCGGCACTCCGATGACAAAGGCCGCAGGCCTTCCATCGGAACGGATGATTGCTGCAGATCACAGTTCGCGGGCAGGCCCACCCCGGCCAACTGTGAACTGCCGCACAAATTTGGCGTTACGGCAGCTTGTCGGATTGCCGGCCGCTGCGCGGCTCAGCCGTGCCGTCAGGGCCGGCTGCGGACCAAGGCCAGCAGGTCGTGCCGCCGGGCGGCGATCACCACCAGCGACGACAGCCAGACCAGGCAGGCCATCGCGAACAGCGCGCCGTGATCCGGGCGGCCTTCGGCATCGATCACCGAAATGCCGAGCGGCGTGAACAGATGAAAGCCGATCGCGCCGCTGATCACCGCCAGCGACAGCAGCGCACCCAGGCCCTGGATCACGAGGCGGCCGGGCACCACGGTACCGAACAGCAGCAGCGCCGCCGCCAGCAGTTCGGCGCTGCCGATCACCCGCGCGCTGAACAGGCCGCCGGGCGCGAACAGGCCCGGGAAACCGAGGCTGGCTGCCCAGGGATCAAGCCGCGTCTCGAAGATGTAGATGGTTTCCGGGTGGCGGGTGAACTTGAAGTACAGCGACTGCACGAACACGAAGCAGATCAGCAGCACGGGCAGTTTCAGGCCGTGCCGGCGCAGAAGGGTCATGGCGAACTCCGGGGATGGGGCTGGATCGGCATGACCCGGCCAGGCTTGCAGATTGAACGCTGCCCGGCGGGGCCGACAGCGGCTGCCGTACGCGCTTTGCTACCGATCGTCCGCGCCCGGCGCGCTGTGTTCAGAACCAGCGCTGGCCACGGGCCAGGTCGTCGCGCCAGAGCTTCAGCAGTTCCACGAAACCGGTGATGCGGGCGCCGGCGGCGGCGTTGGCCTCGCCGATCTCGATGGCGATGCGCCACTGGCGGATCATCGCCCGCCAGCCTTCGATCAGCGGTGTGTCCGGGTGGTAGATGTGTGCCGATTCGGCGGTGACGCCGTTCATTTCCAGCACCTTCAGCTCGCGACCGGCGACCAGGTGCGCTTCGTCCGGGCAGCGCAGGTCGAGACGGCCGAAGTGATAGCCGGGCACGGCGTCGACGATCGCCGTCATCGCCTGGCGCAGCGCTTCGCTGCGCAGGTGGTTGCCGTCGAGAAACAGCGCGCCGCGACAGTGCGCGCCGATCTCCACCAGCGGCACCGCCTCGCCGGCCGCCGGCACCGTGTCGAGACGCGCCGCCAGCCGCTGGAACAGGCCCGGTGCGATCAGCCGGGCGCGGGCGTCGGCGAGGATCAGCGCGCCCAGCGTGCGGCGGCCGTCACCGGTCACGGCCGGGAAGCACTTGTGGACGATCGACAGGATTTCCACGCGGCCGCTGCGCGGATCGCGGTAGACGAACACGCCGTACTCGCTGCCGCCGACGTGGCGCTGGGCGATCACGTCATCGATCGCCGCCGCCAGGTATTCCGCCGCCTGCGCTTCGCTGCGGATCACCGCGACACCACGGCCGCGCTGGCCGATGTCCGGCTTCAGCACCACCGGGTAGCCGGAACCGGCGGCGACGAAGGCACGCAGGGCGGACAGCCGCTGATCGGGCGACCAGGCCGCCGGCAGCATCGTGAAGGCCGCCACCGACGCCGGCGCATGGGCCTGCAGCGGCGCCAGCGCGTCGCGCTTGGTCTCGCCGACGATGCCGCTGGCGCGCAGGCAGGGATTGGCCGCTGTCACCGCCATGAACGGCCGGGCCCGCGCCGAGCGCAGCAGGATGTACAGCACGATCGGCGGATAGAACGCCCAGGACGGCCAGAACTCCCAGCGCAGCAGCCGAGACAGGCCGATGCCCAGCCGCTGGCGGCGGCTGATCCGGAACCGTTCCGGCGAATGAGTGCCGGCGGCCGATGGCGGCAGTGGTGGGCTCATCCGGCCTGGCGCTCGCGTTCGTAGCGCAAGGTGGCGGCGGCCTTGCCGATCGATTCCGGCAGGTTCAGGCCGTGCTGCCGCAGCGCCAGCCGCAACAGCGCGTAGTGATGCACGGCGTGGGCGGCGACGAACAGCAGCTCGCGCAGTGGCGTGGAGCCGCTGACGAAGCGGTCGTCGCCGGCAATGCCGCCGTCGAACGCGACGGCGATGGTGTCCGGCCACGGCTGCTCCAGGCGGCGCTGAAAGCCGTCGGCCAGCGTGTCGCAGCGCTGCCGCGCCAACGCCGGGTCGCATTCCAGGCTGCGGTCCCGGCAGCGGTTGTCGTAGTCGATCACGCCCTGATCGAGGCCGGCCAGCAAGGCTTCGTAATGCTCGATGACGTGGCGCAGGTGCGGGCCGATCTGCTCGGCGAACGCCAGCCCGGCACGCTCGGCGACCTCGGCGATACCGGCACCCTGGCGCAGCGTGTCGATCGCGTAGCCCACCGCGCGGCCGATCGGATCACGGGCGCGCATGGGGCACTCCGGACGTCTCGATCACCGCTGCGGCCGGCGCGGGCCGGCGCGACGGGAGCGACGTTGCCGACGCCCGCAGCAGCAGCGTCGGGTAGACGACTGCGAAGCCGATGGTCGGCAGCAGGCCAGGCGCCAGCGTCAGCAGGATGTTCGGCGTGCCGAGTGCCAGGTGCACGCCGATCAGCAGCGTGTAGGTCGCCAGCACGCTGCCGGCTGCGGCCAGCAGGGCGCCGTCGCGCGGCCGCGCCGGAAGACGGAACAGCGCACGCATCAGGCGGACGCTGCTGACGGTGATCACCACGCTCATCAACCAGTGCGCGCCGCCGCTGCAGGCGGCCTGCCGCAGGCCGTCGGCGCGGTTGGCGTAGAACGCCCAGCCGCCGTAGGCGAGAGCGCCGAGCATGGCGCCGTACGGGCTGTCCATCAGGCGGAACAGCGTACTCAGGCAGCGATCACGAACGCGGTCCACCATCCCACTCGACTCCGGTCGGACGCCGATCGGCGCCGGGAAACCGGCCTGCGACAGGCCGGCACCTGCTGCGGTGGTGCGGATCACCACGGCTGCATCCCACGTACGGCGAAGACCTCGTGCGGGAGGCAGCCGGTGCGGGAGGCAGCGCGCAATTCTACGACGGGCCGCCAGCCCGTCTGGCGCACCGCCGGCCGTGGGGCTGCCTGCGAAGATGGCCGTTGAAGCGATCGTCGATCCTTCATCGGGCCCGGACCAGACCATCGAAGGCCGCATCGGCCTTGCGGATGTAGCCGGCCGGGTCCTTTTTCCACTTGCCGGCCACCGCGGCGTCGTAGTTCAGATACAGCTTGCCGTCGATCACTGCCCACTGGTCCGGCTCGATCTTCACCAGATGGCCTTCGGCCACGCCGTACGCGCAGTAGCCGCCGTACTGCGGCGCGTACTGCTCGGGCGCGGCAACGAAGCGATCGAGATGCGCCTGGCTGGCGAACTTCCAGCGGGCGCCGCGCCAGACGTGGACATAGCGATCACTGCCCGCCACCGGCCGGCCGTCGAGAAAATAGGCGACCGGGTCGTAGCCGCGGATCGCGATATCGGTGCGGGGCGGATCGCTGAAGAAACCGCCGCCTTCACCGAAGGTGTTGATCGGCGGCGCGGCGCAGACGCCGCCCGCTGCGACCAGACCGAACAGCAGGGCGAGTAAACGGACGCGAATCGGGTGCATGACATTCCTCGGGGATATGGCCGGCCGCATCGCCCTTCAATGCCGAACGGCGGCGGGTCCGGCAGGTGAATGCAGCGTGCGTGACAGGACGGCGGCCAGCCAGTCGGCGGCGTCCGGCTTTTGCTACGCATCGTTCGCGTAATTTAGATTGCAAACACTCTCTATCTTTCGTAGATTTTGCCGCACACGCTGCACCCGACCGAGGAGAAGCCGATGCGCGCAGACGCCCCCCACACCGCCCCCTTTGACCTGATCATCCGCAACGGTCGCCATTTCGACGGCACCGGCGGGCCGTCGGCCGTCCGCGATCTCGGCATCCGTGATGGCCGTGTGGTGGCGATCAGCCCGGAACCGCTCGACGCCCGCGATTGCCCGGAAGTGATCGACGCGTCCGGCAAGTGGGTGGTGCCCGGCTTCCTCGACACCCACACGCATTACGACGCCGAACTGCTGGCCTCGCCAGGCCTGAAGGAAAGCGTGCGCCACGGCGTCACCACGGTGACTTTCGGCTCCTGCTCGATCGGCATGGTCTGCTCGGCGCCGGAAGACTGCTCGGACCTGTTCACCCGCGTCGAATCGATTCCGCGCGACAACGTGCTGCCGTTGCTGCAGAAGACCAAGACCTGGAACACGCCGCGCGGCTATGTCGAGGCGCTGAACCGGATGCCGCTCGGTCCGAACGTCACCGCCTTCCTCGGCCATTCCGACCTCCGCGTGTCGGTGATGGGCCTGTCGCGCGCGGTCGACAAGCACACGCAGCCCAGCGAAGCCGAGATGCAGCGCATGGAAGCGGTGCTCGAGGAAGGGCTGGATGTCGGCCTGCTCGGGCTGTCGACGATGACCACCAAGTGGGACAAGCTCGACGGCGACCGCGAACGCTCGAAATCGCTGCCGACCACCTACGCCCGCTGGAAGGAATACGCCCGCCTGAACCGCGTGCTGCGGCGGCGCGGCCGCATCCACCAGGGGGCGCCGGACATCGTCACCAAGATCAACATGTTCGCCTTCCTGTTCGCCTCGTTCGGCTGGTTCCGGAAGCCGCTGAAGACGACGCTGATCACGTTGATGGACGTGAAGTCGAACGGCCTGCTGCACCGGGTGGTCGGCAAGCTGGCGCACTTCTGCAACCGCTTTCTCGGCGCCGATTTCCGCTGGCAGGCGCTGCCCTGCCCGTTCGAGGTCCATGCCGACGGCATCGATCTGGTGATCTTCGAGGAATTCGGCGCCGGCGAAGCGGCGTTGCACCTGGCCGACGAAGTCGAGCGCAACGAGCTGCTGAAGGACGAGCAGTACCGCCGCTGGTTCCGCAAGAACTACGAGTCGAAGCTGACACCACGCGTCTGGCACCGCGACTTCCACGATGCCGAGATCGTCGGCTGCCCGGACGCCTCGGTGGTGGGCCAGAGCTTCGGTGCGGTGGCCGATGCCCGCGGCATCCACCCGGTCGACGCCTTCCTCGATCTGGTCGTCGCGCACGGCAAGCAGCTGCGCTGGAAGACCACCATCGGCAACTACCGCAAGCACCGGCTGGAAGCGATCGTGCAGGACAAGGGCGCTATCCTGTCGTTCTCCGATGCCGGCGCGCATATCCGCAACATGGCGTTCTACAACTTCCCGCTGCGGATGCTGAAGCTGGTCAACGACGCAATCAACGAAGGCCGCGCCTTCATGAGCATCGAGCAGGCCGTGTGGCGGCTGACCGGCGAACTGGGCGACTGGTTCGGCATCGACGCCGGCCACCTGCGGCTCGGCGACCGGGCCGACATCGCGATCATCGAACCCATCGGCCTTGATGCCGCCACTGCCGCCTACGCCGAAGCACCGATGCCGGAGTTCGGCGGCATGCTGCGGATGGTCAACCGCAACGATGCCGCCGTGGTCGCCACCGTCATCAACGGCCGGATCGCCTACCGGCAGGCCGGCTTCGCCGCCGACTTCGGCCAGCAGCGCGGCTATGGCCGCTTCCTGGCAGCCGGGGCATCGACCGGCGCTTCGGCGGCCCTGGCTCACGCCGCCTGACGATGCCTGACGCCGCCGGCAGCGCCGCCCCCGCCCGTCGCACCCAAGCCGAGCGCCGCGCCGGCACGGTGCGACGGCTGCTCGACGCCACGACGGCGGCCCTGATCGAGATCGGCTACTACCGGACCACCGTCGCCGAGGTCTGCGCCCGCGCCGGCCTGTCGCAGGGCGCGCTGTTCCGCCATTTCGAAACCCGCATCGCGCTGCTGATCGCGGTGGCCGAGGACATCGACAGCGGGCTGCGGGCGCTGTATCGCCAGGACTTCGAGCGGCTGCGGCCGAGCCACGTCGATGAACTGGTGCTGGCGATGGAAGTGCTGCGCGCCAACATCGCCTCGCCGCTGCACCAGGCCTGGTTCGAGCTGCTGATGGCGGCGCGTACCGACACGGCCCTGCACGCGGCCCTGCTGCCGATGTGGCAGCGGCGCGCCGACGATGACCAGCAGCTGGCGGCTCAGCTGCTCCCCGAACAGGCCCGGCAGCTGCCGGATTTCGCGGTGCTGGTCGACACCATGGTCACGCTGTTCCACGGCGAAGGCGTCGACCGTTTCCTGCGCCACGATCCGGCCGCCGAAGCGCGGCGGATGCGCTGGCTGATCGACCGGATGCGGCCGCTGCTCGACCTGCCGCCACGCTGACGGCCGGTCCGCAGGCCGCCGCCCGGCCCGCGACGGAACGACCGACATAGTCCGTTTGTCTTAACGACGCCGGTCGACCCATCCTCTATAGTGATTGGGACCACCTAGCGAACGGATTCCAACCGGTGGCCAAGTCCTGACCCCGATATGTCCCGCCGGATGAAAAGCCTGTTCCTCAGCGTGCGAATGCGCCTGCTGGCCTTGTGCCTCGGGCTCGTTTTCGTGCTGGGCGGCGCCAGCGCTGCGGTGCTGCTGCTGATGGCCCAGGGCCGCGACGCCCGGAATGCGCAGCAGGCCCAGTTCCAGCGCTACGAGACGGTGCTGGCGGTCCAGCAGGCGCAGGCCCTGTTCCGCCATCGCAGCGGCCAGATGACCTCGGCCAGCGCGGCCGGCGAGGAAACCTGGCGGATGACCGCGCGCCTGGCCCAGCAGGCCGCCAAGGCCGATCTCGATCGCGAACTCCAGGAGCTGGCGCGCTTCGACGAAGCCAGCGCCGACCAGCTGCTCGACGCCAACAGCAGCGTCGGCCAGCTGTCCGAACAGGCCATGGCGGCGGTGATGGCCGGGCGCAAGGTCGAGGCCTCGGTCGCGCTGAAAGACCTGCAGCGGCGTCTGGAACAGATCGAGGACACGCTGCGCAGCGCCAAGCAGCGCGAGCAGGAACGGCTGAATGAACTGCAGGGCCGGGCGCAGCGGCGCATCGAGCGGGCGCTGCTGGTGGCCAGCATCGTCATCAGCGTGGCCATCGTGCTCGGGCTGATCGCCACCTTCCTGGTCGTGCGCTCGGTGATCCGGCCGCTGAAGATCACCACCGACGCGATCCGGCAGGTCAATTCCGGCGCCATCGAAATCGACCTGCCGCCGATCCGCCCGGACGAGTTCGGCGACATGGCGGTGGCACTGCGCCAGTTCCGCGACCAGGCTGAACGGCTGCGCCGGCTGGCCTATCACGATCCGCTGACCGGCCTCGGCAACCGGGCGCGGCTGGAGGAAAACCTGCAGCGAGCGATCGACCGCTCGCGGCAGACCCGCGAACCGGTGGCGATGCTGTACGTCGATCTCGACAACTTCCGCGCCGTCAACGACAAGTTCGGCCACAAGACCGGTGACCGCTATCTCGGTGAAGCCGCCAGCCGCCTGAACCGCTTCATGCCCGATGGCGCGCAGCTGTACCGCCACAGCGGCGACAAGTTCGCGATCACCATCGACAACCTCGACCCCGGTTCGGCGCTCGAGCACACGCTCCGCGAACAGGCCGACAACGTGCTGCGCGGTCTTTCGGAAAGCTACCCGCTGGGCGACAACCTGCTGAACATGTCGGTGTCGATCGGCATCGCCGTGTTCCCGGGCGACGGCGAGACGGCCGAACAGATGGTGGCCAGCGCCGAAGCCGCGATGTACGTCGCCAAGAAGAACGGCCGCAACAATGTGCGCTTCGCCTCTGCCCAGCTGACCGGCACGATGCGCAAGCAGCTGGCCCTGGCCAGCGAGATCCGCCGGGGACTGGAGCGCGGCGAGTTCGAGCCGTTCTACCAGCCGGTGGTCGATGTCGATCAGGGCCGGGTGATCGGCGCCGAAGCGCTGCTGCGCTGGCGGCATCCGGAAAACGGCCTGATGCCGCCGAGCGAGTTCATCCAGGTGGCCGAGGAATCCGGGCTGATCAACCAGCTTGGCGAGTTGTGCCTGGTCAAGGCGCACGAGCAGGCGCAGATCTGGGCATCGCGCAATCGGCGGCTGCGGGTGTCGGTGAACCTGTCGGTGCGCCAGGTGCACGACGGCAAGATCCTGCAGATCCTGCGCGGCTTCGGCAGCGCGCCGGGCTCGCGCGAACGGCTGATCGACTTCGAGCTGACCGAATCGGCGCTGCTCGATTCCACCGAGTACAGCCACACGATGCTGACCGAGATCAAGCGTCTCGGCTTCCGCATCGGCCTCGACGATTTCGGCACCGGCTATTCCTCGTTCAGCTATCTGCAGCGGCTGCCGATCGACAAGATCAAGATCGACCGCCAGTTCGTCGTCGCGATGGGCGCCTCGAAGCAGGCGCTGGCGATCGTCTCCGCAACCTTGACCCTGGCCCAGAACCTCGACCTCGGCGTGATCGCCGAAGGCGTCGAAAGCACCGAGCAGATGCGCCAGCTGCGGATACTCGGCTGCAAGCTGCAGCAGGGCTTCTACTTCACGCGGGCGCTGCCGGCGGCGGAGTTCGAAGCGTGGTCGGTGGCCTTCGAGCGCAACGGCATGGATGGCCACGCTCGCACCGTGGCCGACCGCGAGCCGATCACCATCGGCGTTCGCTGAAGCCCGGTCCGCCAGCTGCGGCCCAGCGCAGCTAGCTGCGGCCCAACGCCGACAGCCGCGCCCGCGCCTCGTTGGCAACCAGCGGCGCGCGATCGTCGCAGGCCCGTTCCCAGATCTTCACTGCATCGTCCGGCAGCAGCCGGACCAGGGATTCATAGGCAGTCAGTCGGGTCCGCCGGCATGGGTGGCGGCGCGCCAGATCGCCAAGCAGCTGGCAGGTGTCGCCATTACCGGCATACCCGGCAATGGCCACTGCATCAACGCGCCGCGCGGTGTCGGTGTCGAGGCCGAAGCCGTTGATGGCCTGCCGCTGCAGATCGAACAGGTACTGGTCGCGCGCCTTCAGCGCCGGCGGATCGAACATCAGGCTCAGCGTGATGCTGATGTCCTCCGGCGGGTACTGCACATGCACGTCGCGGCTGCCGCGATAAAGCATGGCCCTGCCGGCAACGAACTTGGTGCGTTCCAGGAAGCGCAGTTCGACCGCTTCGCCGACATAGCCCTCGATGGCGTCGTGGTCGTATTCGTAGATCTCGGTGATGTAGCCGGCGCCGAAGTAGGCGGCCGTCAGGAAGTGGTAGTTGTGATCGTGGGCCACGTCGTAGGCCGGCTCGCCCTGCTGCACGCGGCCGGCGGTGAGATCGGCGGTCGACGGCCAGATGTTGGCCCGCAGCCGCACCTGCTGCCCCTGGCCCAGCGCGATCGACTGGGCCAGCCCGGTGAGCCCGCCGTCGACCCGGCCGCGCAGCCGCCAGTTGAGCAGCCGGACGATCAGTTCGCGGTCATTGGCCAGCGCGCCGAGCAGCGGCGCCAGCGTGGCGATGCCGTTGGGATCATCGAGATCGCGCAGCCGGTCGGCCTGCTCGACAACCTCTTCGACGGTCGCGGTGCGCTCGCTGGCACAGGCAATGGTCAACGCCACGATCAGGCCTCGCGCAGCGGCGGATCTTCGCCGCGTTCGAGCGCCTGCCGGGCGGCGCGGCGCACCAGCGGATGCGGATCGTCGAGGGCCTGCGCCAGCAGCTTGCGCACTTCCGAGCGGCTCAGCCGGCCGATGCTTTGCAGCGCGGCCCAGCGGACGCCGGGATCGCCATGGCCGGTCAGGGCCTTGAGCGGCTTCAGCGAGGTCTGGTGCGCCAGCCGCCCGGCCAGCCAGGCGGCCGCCTTCAGATCGCTGACCTCGCGATCGGCCTCGACGAACTGCCAGGCGTGCAGCGTGTCCCGGCTGAAGCGCCATTCGAGCACGGCGACCGGCGCGGTCTCGAAGATCAGCAGCAGCATCGGCGTGGCGATGCGGTAGTCGTGGATCACGCCATCGGCATGCAGCGCCAGCACGTGTCCGGGCGGCACCGTGCGGGAGCCGGCGCGCTCCAGCTTGCAGGACGGATCGAACACTTCATTGCGGAAGCCGGCCGGCAGCTGGTAACGCTCGGTCTCCAGCATCTGGCCGCCCATCGGCGCCGCCAGCGCGTGGCTGGCATTGCTGTGCAGGTAGCGGCGCGGCCGGGTCAGCAGGTGCAGCGCGAGGTTCCAGTGCGGCGTGCGCGCCAGGCTCATCGCCTGGTTGCCCCCGTTGCCGGTGCGCCGGGGGTCGTCGACCATGTCGCGCAGCGCGTCGTTGATCACCGACTCGGCGAACTGCGGGTCGAGCAGATGGCGGAACAGCGGTTCGCAGTCCCAGAAACTGGCCGGCTGACCGGGCTGGTAGCGTTTGTCGACCTGCTCCGCGAAGGCCGTGACGAGCGTGTTCTTGCCGATCATCGCGCGCTGGGGTCGTCGCTGCTGCCGTACCGGTGGGACTCGCTATCCGCGGTCATGGAACCTCGTTCACGTTCATTAAATCCAGTTCCACGACCGGCTTCCAGTGAGTGTTTCGGTCCATTCACGCAAATCGCGCGCCGGGACCATCTGCTGTCGTCCCGAACGCGAACGGCTTCACGACGGCGACCCTGACGCAGGTGCGCGGTCGACTAGCGAACGCTTGTTTCCCGCACTGCGGCAGCGGCGGTATCCTCGCCGTCCCGAATTTCCGACCGGAGTGATCCCCCGATGAACGCTGTCCTTGCTGCCGGCGCTGCGCCCGCTGTCGACGCCGCAGAACTCGAGCTGTTCCGCGACACGGTTCGCCGCTTCTTCGCCGAACACGTCGAGCCGCACTACGAGAAGTGGGAGAAGGACGGCAAGTTCCCGGCCTCGCTGTACCTGGAGATGGGCGCCAACGGCCTGCTCTGCGTCGATCTTCCGGAGGAATACGGCGGCGCCGGCGCGCCGTTCGAGTTCTCGATGGTGGTGCTCGAGGAAGCCGCGCGGATGGGCTTCCTGGCGCTGGCCTCGAACCTGTCGGTGCATTCCGACATCGCCGCGCCTTACATCCTTCACCTAGGCAGCGACTACCAGCGCCAGAAGTACCTGCCGAAGATGGTGACCGGCGAATGCATCGGCGCCATCGGCATGTCCGAGCCGGGCGCCGGCTCCGACCTGCAGGGCATCAAGACCAGCGCGCTGCCGGACGGCAACGGCGGCTATGTCATCAACGGCTCGAAGACCTTCATCACCAATGGCCAGCATGCCGGCGTCGTGGTGCTGGCCACCAAGACCGATCCGAAGGCCGGTGCCAAGGGCACCACGCTGTTCACCTTCGACACCTCGCTGCCCGGCTTCAAGCGCGGCCGCAACCTCGACAAGATCGGCCTGCACTCGGCCGACACCAGCGAGCTGTTCTTCGACAACGTGAAGATTTCGGCCGATGAAGTGCTGGGCCGGGTCGGCGGCGGCTTCGGCCATCTGGTCGACGAACTGCCGCGCGAGCGTCTGGCGCTGGCGGTGACCGCCGTCGGCCACGCCCAGGGCGCGCTGGAGAAGACCATCGCCTACACGATGGAACGCAAGGCCTTCGGCAATCCGATCGCCAGCTTCCAGAACACCCGCTTCGAACTGGCCAAGTGCAAGACCGACATCGAGGTGCACCGCGCCTTTGTCGAGAAGTGCAACGCCCAGTACGCGGTCGGCAAGCTCGACGTGCCAACCGCCGCGATGGTCAAGCTGGCCACCACCGAGATGGAAGGCCGGGTCACCGATGCCTGCCTGCAGCTGTTCGGCGGCTACGGCTACATGACCGAATACCCGATCAGCCGCTACTGGGCCGATGCCCGCATCCAGCGCATCTACGGCGGCACCAGCGAAATCATGAAGGAAGTGATTGCGCGCAGCCTCGTCGGCCGCTGAACCACGGCGATCGCGCGGCGCGTCGGGCCTCGCCGCCCGGCGCGCCGTTTTTCATTCGGCGACCTGCTGCCCGGGGTAGGGCCTTGCGGGAACCGCGCTCGCTGCCGGGGAACGCCTTCAACACTGCTGTGGCAGAGCGGGCACGATTGCACGGTGATCCGCCGGCGTGGACACTACCGGCGGGTCGAGTGCGGATCGACCCGCACACAGCAATTGCCGGTGCACCCATGCGGCCCTCGCGTTTCGACGGGTCGCTGAGAAATGGCACCTTCCCATCCAATGGAATGAGATGAGCAACCCCGTGCCGCCACTCGACAATGTCCCCATCGTGCAGCGTGGCATCCGCGCTGCAGCCGGCAGCGACTGGATCGAGTCGGGCTGGCAACTGTTTCGCGCCGCACCACTGCGCTGGTCGCTGATCTTTGCAGTGGTGATGCTGCCGCTGCTCGCCCTCTCCCGGATTCCAATGGTGGGCATGCATCTCGCTGCACTGCTGGGTGTGCTGGGCTCGGCGGTGTCCATGCAACTCGTCGATGCCGCCGTCAAAGGCGAGCCGCCCCGGGCGAGTGGGGTCGTGGCGGCGTTCAAACGACTGCGTTTCGATCACCTGCTCGCGCTGGGCATCGTCAACGCCTTGGTCACCGAGGCGCTGGGCGTTGCGACTTCTCTGCCTGGGCCGAGTCCGGTCACTGGAGAAGCGGCTGAAGCCGGCCTTGCTCCAGGCGAGTCATTCGGCGTCCTTCGCGGCCTGGCGGTGGCAGGCCTCGTGAGCTTCCCGGTTGCGATGGCCTTCTGCGTTCAGCTGATCCAGCTGGATCGGTGCAATGTGCTTCGCGCCATCCCGCTCAGTGCCATGGCGTTCCTTCCCAATTGGGCTCCGCTGCTGGTCTGGTTGCTGCAGTCACTGTTGATCCTGCTGCCACTGCTGATCCCGATCGCTGCCGGATTCTTCGTCAATTCCCCAGCGATCATGATGCTCGGCTTCGCACTGGTGTTCTGTTGGGCGATGGTGATGGCCATGTCGTCCTACTTCGCCTGGCGCGATCTCTTCGGAGCCGCGCCAACCGGCTGAGCGTCAACTCCGGTACGGCCTTTGACGGCGAGCCGCGCCTCAAGCCTCGCCGCCACACTCCGGCAGTGCATCGGTGACCGGATGCGGCTCGTCCTTCGGGAAGCGGTAGCTTTTCCAGCCGATCACCGAGGCCAGCGCGCCGGCGGCGCACAGCAGACCGACCACACCGGGCCAGCCGGCCCAGTGCCAGACCACGGACGGCAACACGCCGCCGACGCTGCCGCCGAAGTAGTAGCAGGTGACGTACAGGCCGACGGCCGGGCCGCGCTCGGCGCCGGCGATCTCGCCGACGAAGCTGGTGGTGGCGGTCTGGGCGATGAACAGGCCGACCGAAAACAGGCACAGGCCCAAAGCCACCGGCAGCAGCGCCGGCCACAGGGTCAGCAGCAGGCCTGCGAAGCCCAGCCCCCAGGCCATCACCAGCACGCGGGCGTGGCCGAAGGCGTTCAGCAGCCGGCCGGAGTACGGCGTCACCACGACACCTGCGAGGTAGACGGCGAAGATCATCGACAGCGCGGCCGGGCCGAGCGAGAACGGCGGCGCGCTGAGGTGCAGGGTCATGTAGGTGAAGCCGCCGACCAGGCTGAACAGCATCAGGAAGCCGGTGGCGAACGCGCCGCGCAATCCGGGCCGGATCAGCAGCGGCAGCAGTGGCGTGCGTGCGCTGCCGCGCGTCTTCAGCACATCCCGCCCGGGCGGCAGCCAGGCGCGGATCAGCAGCGCGATCAGCAGCTGCAGTGCGGCCAGCGCGACGAAGCCCCAGCGCCAGCCGAAGAACTCGGCGACCACGCCGGACATCAGCCGTCCGCAGAAGCCGCCACCGATGGTGCCGGCGACATACACAGCGGTGACGCCGCGCGCTTCGCTGGCCGGCCATTCCTCGGCGATGTAGGCCACCGTCACCGCGAAGATGCCCGGCAGGCACAGGCCCTGGGCGAGGCGGATCAGCATCAGCCATTCCGGCGTCGGCGCAAGACCCGACAACAGGCCCGGCAGCACCGCCAGGAAAGCCGCGAAGACGATGACCCGGCGACGGCCGAAGCGGTCCGCCAGCAGGCCGGCGAACGGCGCCGCCAGCGCCACGCCGAAAGTGCCGGCCGAGACGATCATGCCGGCCCGGGCCGCGTCCTGGCCGATCCACTCGCGCAGCAGCGGCAGCAGCGACTGCGGCGCGTACAGGTTGATGAAGGCCGCGACACCCGCGAGGGTCACGGCGATGCGGCGGCGGTTCATGGCCGGCCCGGCTGACGACTCACGCCCTTCTCCGTCTGGCGCCAAGCACCACCGGCACCTACTTCTTGGTCCGCGCCGACTGCGCCGCCAGCCGCTTCGCCTTCATCTGCATCGCCGGCGACAGGTCGCTCTTCTTGTTCTTGAACGGGTTGTCGCCGGTCTTGAATTCGAGCTTCAGCGGCACGCCCTGCAGCTTGAACGCGGCGCGGAAGGTGTTGGCGAGGTAGGCGACGTAGCTGTCCTTGAGTTTGTCGGTCTGGTTGCCGTGAATCATGATCGCCGGCGGATTGCGGCCGCTCTGGTGGCAGTAGCGCAGCTTGATGCGGCGGCCGAGCACCGCGTGCGGCGCGTGCTTTTCCACCGCCGCGATCAGCACCCGGTTCAGCTCAGG
Organism: Nevskia sp.; assembly: GCF_051860985.1. Classification (NCBI taxonomy): domain Bacteria; kingdom Pseudomonadati; phylum Pseudomonadota; class Gammaproteobacteria; order Nevskiales; family Nevskiaceae; genus Nevskia; species Nevskia sp. The sequence continues at coordinate 35,001 of NZ_JBIMKV010000016.1, forward strand.
TGTGGCCATTTCGCGGGTGGTTGCCTCGTAGCCGGCGATCACGTGTTCCATCAGCTCGCGCAGGCCGGAGCCGTGCAGCGCGGAGATGAAATCGACCGGCACGTAGTCGAGGAACGGCAGCTTGAACTCGACCATCTCGCGCACCCACTTGCGCTTGTCGGCATCGAGCCCGTCCCACTTGTTGACCGCCAGCACCATCGCCCGGCCGTGGTGGGCGACCAGGCCCATCACCCGCGCATCGTGGGTGCCGATCTCGTCATGGGCGTCGACCATCGAGATCACCACATGGGCGCGGTCGATGGCCTGCAGGGTCTTGACGATCGAGAACTTCTCGATCACCTCGGTGACCCGCGACTTGCGCCGGATGCCGGCGGTGTCGATCAGCTGGAATTTCCGGCCGCCCCACTCGAACGGCACGGTGATCGAATCGCGCGTGGTGCCCGGCTCGTTCGAGGCCAGCACCCGGTCTTCGCCGATCAGGCGGTTCAGCAGAGTCGACTTGCCGGCGTTCGGGCGGCCGACGATCGCCACCCGAATCGTGCCGTCGTCGAACTCCGGATCGATGGCCGTCACCGGCGTGTCGGCCAGCAGACCGCGCAGCAGGCCGCCGACACCGTCGCCGAACTCGGCGGAAATCACCGTCGGGTCGCCGAGCCCGAGCTTGTAGAAATCGGCGACCAGCGAGGCGGCCATGCCTTCTGACTTGTTGGCCAGCAGCCGCACCGGCTTGCCGAGCTTGCGCAGTGCGCGGGCGATCTCGAGGTCGCTGCCCACCAGCCCGGCCTTGGCGTCGACCAGGAACAGCACGTGGTCGGCATCCTCGATGGCGATGCGCGCCTGTGCCTCGGCCAGCGCGGCGAGCGCATCGGAGGATTCCGGCATCAGCCCGCCGGTGTCGACGACGATGAAGCGCTTGCCCTCGAACGTGCCCTGCCCGTACTGGCGGTCGCGGGTCAGGCCGGCGTAGTCGGCGACCAGCGCGTCACGGCTGTTGGTGAAGCGGTTGAACAGGGTCGACTTGCCGACGTTGGGCCGGCCGACCAAGGCGATGACCGGCAGCATCTTCGGTTCCGCCACGGCGGGCGCATCAGCGTCGGAGGCTTCGGCAGGGGGCACTTCAGGGATGCTGCTCATGATTCACGACCATCTGGAAAACCATCGCTGGCGGCAGCCTACGCGGCCTGACGCCAAGACGACAAAAGCCCCGAGCGCAGTGCGCCCGGGGCGGAAACCGCAGACACCGCCTGGCCTTACGGCTTCGGCGTCTCGATCCGGTAGGCGGCGATATCGCCGGTGGTGTCGAGCAGGTAAACGCGCTCGCCATCGCTGACCGGCGCGCTGATCACCGGATCGCCACCCAGGTTGACGCGCGCCACCGCGTGGCCATCGCCCGGATCGAAGAAATGCACATAGCCCTGGAAGTCGGCGGCGATCACGTAGTTCGCCAGCATGCCCGGCGGCGACAGGCGACGGAACTTCAGCGACTCCTGCTTCCACGACACCGCGCCGGTGTCCGGGTCGAGCGACCACAGCACGCCGTCGTTGTCGGTGACATAGAGCGCCTTGTCGGTGGCCGTCATGCCCGAGTAGCTCTTGATGCTGCGCCGCCAGCGGCTTTCACCGCGCGTCGGATCAATCAGCGCGATGTCATTGCCGTAGGTCACGGCGTAGATGCCGTTGTCGGCAGCCAGCAGGTCGGCGTCGATATCGGTCAGCCGCTCCAGTTCCGAACGACCGGTCGGCACCGACACGTTCTGCTCCCAGGCCGGCACGCCGTCGGCGAGGTTCAGCGCCACCAGCTTGCCGTTGTCGAGCCCGGTGTAGACGCGGTTGCCGAGGATCAGCGGCTTGGAAAGGCCGCGCAGGGTCAGGTTCGGAATGGTGCGGTCGAAGCTCCAGATCCGGCTGCCGTCGGTGACCGACAGGCCGAACTCGCGGCCGTCCGCCGCGCGCGCGACAACGATGTCGCCGCTGGCGGCCAGCGGTGCCAGCACTTCGCTCGGCAGCGACGCGCGCCAGCTTTCGGCGCCGCTGGCGCGCTTCAGCGCGATGACTTCGCCATCGAGCGTGCCGACCAGCACCAGGTCACCGGACACCGTCGGGCCGGCGATGATCCGGGCCTTGGTCGCGGCGCGCCAGATGGTGGCGCCGTTGGCCGGCGTCAGCGCGAACACCTGACCGTCGATCGAGGCGGTGTACAGCGCATCGGCTTCCAGTGCCAGGCGCAGACCGGAGTACAGCGTCTTGCTGCCGTTGCCGGCCGAGCGCGACCAGACTTCCTTGAGCCGGATTTCAGGCTGCTTGATGGCGACCAGCTCGGTCGGCTCGCGAACCTTCGGCTTCGACGAGCAGGCGCTGACGGCCAGCGCCGCCGCGACCAGCATCAGGGCAAACCGCGATGTCACGATTTCACCGCCGCGACGTCGGCGAGATCGTCGATCTTCTTCTGCAGCGCATCGGCGATCGGCGCGTTGGCGGTGCCGGTGGTGGCGTCGCCGAGGCTGGCCACCGCCTTGGTGTACGCCGCGAGCGCAGCTGGGCGGTCGCCTTCGGCGAGCTTGATGTCGCCGCGCAGTTCTTCGTAGAGCACCACATAGCTGCCGGCTTCGGCGTCGAGCAGCTTCATCGCGTCGCCCGGCTTGCCCTGCTGCCAGAGCACGCGCGCCAGCCGCAGCTGGATCAGCGGCTTCAGCGCAGCGTCATCGGCGTGGGCGCCCGCCCATTCGAGACGGCTGCGCGCGGCATCGAGCTTGGATTCTTCGACCGCCGCCTGCGCCAGCTTCATCGCGCCGGCCACGGCATACGGCGTCGACTCGAATTCGGCGACCAGGCGATCGCCCATGCGGCCGGCCTCGTCGAACTTCTTCGCCGACACCGCCTTCTTGAGTTCCTCGAACAGCTGCGAGGCTTCGGCGCGGGTCTGGTTCTTCCGGTTCTGGTAGTACTCCCAGCCGAAGATCGCGCCGAGGCCGAGGCCGAGGCCAACCGCCAGCGCCAGCCAGTTTTCCTTCCACCAGCGGCGCAGGTCTTCGACTTGGGCTTCGTCGTCGTAATGGGTGCTCATGTCTCGTTCTCGCGTGGCGACGGGGCGTCGCCCGTTCGGGTGGTCAGTCGGCTGATGGGAGGGCGCGAATCAGAGCGCAAGTCGGCTGCCGAGTTCCGCAGCCAGCTCCGTTTGGCGACACAGGTAGGCGTCGCCTTCGCCGCGCAGGGATTTTACTTGAACGGTGCCGGCAGCCGCTTCGTCGTCGCCGATCACCAGCGCGTAGCGGGCACCGGACTGGTCGGCGCGCTTGAGCTGCGACTTCAGCCCGCCGCCGCCGGCATTGAGCACCAGCCGCAGGCCCGGGTAACGGTCGCGCAGCGCTTCAGCCAGCTGCAGCGCCTGGCGTTCGGCTTCGGCGCCGAAGCGGCAGACATAGACCTGCGGGCTGTTCGAGGTGATCGCCACCTTCTGCACGCCCATCAGCAGGATCAGCCGTTCGATGCCGAGGCCGAAGCCGACGCCGGTGGTCTTCGGCCCGCCGAGCTGTTCGACCAGGCCGTCGTAGCGGCCACCGGCGCAGACCGTGCCCTGGGCGCCGAGCTGGTCGGTGACCCACTCGAACACCGTGTGCGTGTAGTAGTCGAGGCCGCGCACCAGCCGCGGATTGACCGTGTAGGCGATGCCGAGCGCATCGAGCCCGGCCTTGACCGCGTCGAAGTGCGCGATCGAGGCATCGTCGAGATGGTCGAGCAGGCGCGGCGCACCGGCGACGATCGCCTGCGTGGCCGGCACCTTGGAATCGAGCACCCGCAGCGGATTGCTGTGCAGACGGCGGCGGGCATCTTCATCGAGCGCCGCCTCGTGCTGTTCGAGATAGGCGATCAGCGCCGCCCGGTGCGTGGCGCGGCAGGCCGGCGTGCCCAGGGTATTGATCTGCAGCTCGAAGCCGGACAGGCCAAGCCGCTTCCACAGCTGCGCGGCGATGGCGATGACTTCGACATCGGCATCCGGCGTGGCGATGCCGAAGGCTTCGACATCCAGCTGGTGGAACTGCCGGTAGCGACCGGCCTGCGGGCGCTCATAACGGAACACCGGGCCGGTGCACCAGACGCGCTGCTGCTGGTTGAACAGGATGCCGTGCTCGATGCCGGCGCGAACCACGCCGGCGGTCAGCTCGGGACGCAGGGACAGCGCTTCGCCGCCGCGATCTTCGAACGAGTACATCTCCTTCTCGACCACGTCGGTCACTTCGCCGACCGCGCGCTTGAACAGCTCGGTGCGCTCGACCACCGGCAGGCGCAGCTCGCCATAGCCATAGGCGGCAAAGACTTGCGCAGCGACGGCGTGGACGTGCTGCCAGGCGGCGGAATCGGCCGGCAGGACATCGTTCATGCCGCGAACGGACTGGATCTTCATGAGGCGGGCGGGACGAGAGTGACGGCCGGTGGCCGGCTTACTGGGCGGCAGGGACGTACGGCAGGTTGATGCGCACGGTCGAGTTCTGGCGCAGGTGCGGCGTCAGGTCGAACGGCTTGCCGTCGAACTCCACCCGCACGCCCGGCGCGTAGCCGATGAACAGCGCATACGGCGGCCGGCCGCGCAGCAGCTGGCGATCGCCGGACGGAATGGTGCCGGACAGCAGGGTGCGGCCATCGGCATCCTCGATGCGCACCCACGACGCCGACTTGAAATCGAGCAGCAACGCGCCGCCCGCCGAGCTGACCACCGCCGCCGGATCGACGGCCGTGGCGGCGGCGCCGGTCGCAGCATCGGCGGATGCCGGCAGCGACGACAGCGTGGTTGCCGCCATCAGCGCCAGGCCGGATCCGGTCGACGACGACGCGGCGCCGGGGGCCGGCGCAGGAGCTGCGCCATTCGCGGCATCGCCGCCAGCGGCAGGCGCGACTTCCGCCGGGGCCGGCGCGGTTTCCGGGGTGGCCAGCGCGCTGGCCGGGATCGCCGGACCGGTGGCCGGGCTGGCCGCGCCGGCCGGCGTCGGTGCGGCGGCGCCATCGGCCGCATCCTGGTTGATGAACCACAGGCCGGCGCCCACCAGCGCGGCGATCACCAGCACGATGATCCAGCCGGAGCCGCTGCCGCTGCTGGGCCGGCCGGAGCCCATCGTCGAACCGCTGTTGCCGAGCAGCATCTTGGTCGGCAGCGGCGCGCTTTTCGGCGCGTAGAGCTTGTCGTAGGCGGCGATCAGCTCGGCTTCCGGCAGATTCAGCACCTTGGCGCACTTGCGGTAATAGCCGCGCACGTAGACCGCTTCGGTCAGCGTGCTGAAGTCGTTGCGCTCCAGCGCCTCGAGCGTGCCGCGCGCCAGCCGGGTCAGCGTCGCCAGCTCCTCGATGCCGAGCTTGGCGCGTTCGCGCGCCTGGCGTATCGCCTGGCCGGGACCAGCCGTGGCGGGGGACAGCGGGGCGTCCGGGTTGTCGGACGGGTCGCGCAGGTTCGGAGCGGTCGGATCGGAGGTCATGGTGCAGGCGGGTTCTTCAGCAGTTGCACAGCCTGGTCGGATTCCGGGAATCCGCTGATCAGGGTCTGTTCGTAGCGGCGCGCCGCCGCCCGGTCACCAAGCTTGCGCTGGGTGGAGGCGGCGATCAGCAGCAGGTCCGGCGGCAGGCTGCCGAGCTTTTCGTAGCGCTTCAGAAAAGCATCGGTGCGCGCCCAGTCGCCGGCGGCGTAGGTCAGCTGGGCAATCTGCGCCAGCGCTGCGCGGTATTCCGGATTGATCTTCAAGGCTTCGCGGAAGCTGGTCTCGGCGCGCGGATCGCTCGCCTGCCGCTGACAGATGCCGGCATTGGTCCACGCCGCTTCCGGGGTGGCGTAGTTGCGGTTGGCCAGCGCGGCCTGAAACGCCCGGTCGGCCTCCTTGACCTTGCCGAGCTCGCAGAGCAGTACGCCGAAGTTGTTGTGGGTGGCGGCGTCATCCGGCGCCAGCGCCAGCGCGCGCCGGTACTCGCGCTCCGCGCCCTCGCGGTCGCCCCGCTGCGTCAGCACGAAGGCCAACACGCCATGCGCCTGGGCGTAGCGATCGTTCTGCTCGACCGCCTTGCGCAGCTTTTCCTCGGCCACCTCGAACTGCCCCTGACGGGCGTAGTCGACGCCGAGCTGCGTGTTGATCCGCGCCGCTTCCTCGAGATCCGGCGGTGACTGCGGCCGCAGCTCGCCGCTGGTTTCAGTGACGCAGGCGGTCAGCGCAAGCGCCGTCAGCACAAGAGCCACCGCGCTGCGGATCACTGCACGCGCACCGGAATGTCACCCAGGCGCTTCTTCTGCTTCGCCTGCACCTTTCCCACCCATTGTCCGCAGGGAGCCCGTGCGCCACCGACGAGGGGCCCCGCCGCGAACGCGGTGGGGATCGGAGCAAGGCGCATCGCGGCGAAGGCCTGCGGGCGGCTCATTGCACGCGCACCGGTATGTCGCCAAGGCGCTTCTTCTGCTTCGACTGCACCTTGCCGACGAGTTGCCCGCAGGCCGCATCGATATCGTCGCCACGGGTGCGGCGGGTCATCGTCAGCAGACCCTTGGCGCGCAGGATTTCGGAGAAGCGGTTGATCGCGTCCGGCTTCGAGCGCTTGTAGCGCGCGTTCGGAAACGGGTTGAACGGAATCAGGTTGACCTTGGCCGACGCCTGGCTGCCATGCGTGGCGTTCAGCAGGCGGGCGAGTTCGCGCGCGTGCTCCGGCTGGTCGTTGACGCCGTCGAGCATCACGTACTCGTAGACGATGTGGGCCTTGCGGTCCTTACCGGCCAGATAGCGGCGGCAGGCGTCCATCAATTCGGAAATCGGGTACTTCTTGTTGATCGGCACCAGCTCGTCGCGAAGCTGATCGTTTGGCGCGTGCAGCGAGATCGCCAGCGCGGTGTCGACATCGCTGGCCAGCCGGTCGATGAACGGCACCAGGCCCGAGGTGGAGATCGTCACCCGGCGCTTGGACAGGCCGAAGCCGAAGTCGTCGAGCAGGATGCGGATCGCCGGCAGCACCGCGTTGTAATTGGCCAGCGGCTCGCCCATGCCCATGAAGACGACGTTGGAGATCACCTTCTCGTTCTGGAAGTCGCCGCCGAGCGCTTTCCCGGCGAAATACACCTGGGCCACGATCTCGGCCGTGGTCATGTTGCGGGAAAACCCGCCCTGCGCCGTCGAGCAGAACGAGCAGTCCATCGCGCAGCCGGCCTGCGAGGAGATGCACAGGGTGCCGCGGTTGGCTTCCGGGATGTAGACCGTCTCGATCATCGTTTCCGGACGGCCTTCGCGTTCCTCCAGCTTCAGCACCCACTTGCGGGTGCCATCGGTGGACAGCTGCTCGGTGACCAGTTCCGGCGGCCGAATCACGAAGTGCTGTTCGAGCCTTGCGCGCAGGGCCTTGCCGACATTGCTCATCAAGGCGAAGTCGACGACCCCGCGCCGATAGATCCACAGCATGATCTGGTCGGCGCGGTAGCCGGACTCGCCCATCTTTTCGAACTCGGCGCGCAAGGCGGCGCGGTCGAGTCCGAACAGGTTGACGCGCGCGCCTGCCACTGCCGCCGGGCGCGGCTCGGCGTCCGTCGGCGGGGTCATCGGGGCGGGCTGTTCAGCGGTCACGCGTCACCTGTGGGCCGCAACCGGCTCAGCGCGTGCGCGGCGCGAGTTCGGTGGTGCGGAAGAAGTAGCCGATTTCGCGGGCGGCGTTTTCCAGGCTGTCCGAACCGTGGACGGCGTTCTCGTCGATCGAGTCGGCGAAGTCCGCACGGATCGTGCCCGGGGCGGCCTTCTTCGGATCGGTGGCGCCCATGATGTCGCGGTGCTTGGCAACCGCGTCTTCGCCTTCCAGCACCTGGATGATGACCGGGCCGGAGATCATGAAGCTGACCAGGTCCTTGAAAAACGGACGGGCGCTGTGCACCGCGTAGAAGCCCTCGGCCTCTTCGCGCGACAGGTGCTGCATGCGGGCGGCGACGATGCGCAGGCCGGCAGCTTCAAAGCGCGAATAGATGCCGCCGATGACGTTCTTGGCAACGGCGTCGGGCTTGATGATCGAAAGGGTGCGTTCAACCGCCATGATGATGTTTCCGTGTGTGGATGTAGACGACGCCCCGCTGACAGCATCCGGGGCGGAAAAACACGGAATGTTAACGGGTTGCGCGCAGGCCCGGCAATCTGCGGCGCTGCAGCAAGCGGGGCGCCGGGCCGCAGCGCGGGCTTTAGCCGACCGCGAAGCTCTCGCCGCAGCCGCACTCGCCGGTGACGTTCGGGTTGCGGAACTTGAACGCTTCGTTGAGACCTTCGCGCTGGAAGTCGAGGGTCAGACCATCGAGGAACGACAGGTGTTCCTTCGCCACCACCACCTTGGCGCCGTGGGCGTCGAACACCGCATCGTCGGCACCCGGGGCGTCAGCGTAATCCAGCACGTAGGCGTAGCCGGAGCAGCCGGATTTCTTGACGCCGATTCGCAGGCCATAACCCTTGCCGCGCTTGGCGATCTGCGTCTGGATGCGTTGTGCCGCGCTTGCCGTCAGTTCGATGCTCATGCTCGTGGCTCCTGAAACCGGGTCAGCAGCGCCTTCAGCGCATCTTCCCCCAGCAACGCACAGTGTGCACGATCCTCCGGGATTTCAAGCGCTTCGCGGAGATCCGCCGCTTTCAGGCGACGTAGTTCATCGACCGTGCGGCCGGCACACCAGCCGGCGATCCAGGCGCCGACGGCGATGGTCGTCGGGCAGCCGTAGGCCTGGAAGCGCCCTTCGGTAACCCGGTCGCCGTCGACGCGCAACGCCAGCCGCAGCACCGAGCGCGCCGCCGGCGTGCCGGCGTCGGCGCTGATCACGCCAGCCGTGCCGTCGGCAAACACGCCGGCATTCGGCGCGCTGCGGAACAGCCGCCAGATCGCCGGTGCGTAGCCGTAGGGGTTGTCGTCGTCGATCTCGTTCATCACCTGCTCCCGGGCAGCGGCGACAAGGCGCGCAGCCACGCGACCTGGGCGATCACGGCAGCGGCGGCCTGTTCGATCTCGGCCATCGTCGTCGGCCGGCCGAACGAGAAACGCAGGGACGCATTGGCCGTTTCATCGTCGCGACCCAGGGCCCGCAGCACATACGACGGCTCGGCCGTGGCCGACGAGCAGGCCGAGCCGCTCGACACCGTGAGGTCGGGCAGCGCAGCACGCAGCGCCTCGCCCTCGACGCCGGGGAAGCTCAGGTTCAGCAGATGCGGCGCGGCGCTTTCGCCGCCCGCCGAATCGCCGGCCGGACCGTTGCGCAGCACGCCGGGAATGCCGCGCAGCCGCGCCCACAGCGCGTCGCGCAGGCCGCTGCAATGGGTGGCATCGGCATCCAGCCGTTCGGCCGCACGCTGGCAGGCCGCGCCCATGCCGACCACCTGATGAGTCGGAAGCGTGCCGGAGCGCATGCCCTGCTCGTGGCCGCCGCCATGCATCTGCGGCGCCAGCCGCGCGCGGGGCCGGCGGCGGACGTACAGCGCACCGACACCCTTCGGCCCGTACAGCTTGTGCGCCGACAGGCTCAGCAGATCGACCGGCACGGCCTTCAGGTCGATCGGCAGCTTGCCGGCGGCCTGTGCGGCATCGACATGCAGCATCACGCCGCGCTCGCGCAGGCTCGGCGCCAGCCGCTCGATGTCATTGACCGCGCCGATCTCGTTGTTCACCCACATCAGCGACACCAGCGCGGTGTCCGGCGTGATCGCCGCCAGCACCGCATCCGGCGTCACCCACCCCTGCCCGTCCGGCTTCAGATAGCTGACCCGAGCACCGAGCGTTTCCAGATGGCGGCAGGTGTCGAGCACGCACTTGTGCTCGGTCTTCGAGGTGACGATGTGCACCGGCTTGCCGTTCTTCGGAAAGCCGCGGAACTCCAGCGCGCCCTTGATCGCGAGGTTGTTCGATTCGGTGGCGCCGGAAGTCCAGATGATCTCGCCGGGCTCCGCACCAATCAGCGCCGCAACCTGCTGGCGCGCCCGCTCCACCGCCGCGCGGGCCTTGAAGCCGGGGCCGTGCGTGGAAGCCGGATTGCCGTGCAGGCCGCCCGGCGCCAGGTACGGCAGCATCGCTTCGAACACCGCTGCGTCGAGCGGCGTGGTCGCCGCGTAGTCGAGGTAGATCATGCCGCCACCGCCTGCGCGCGCAGCTCGGCCAGCACCGCCAGGAAACGGTCGATCTCGGCTTCGGTGGTCGAAACGCCCAGGCTGATGCGGATCGCGGAGAACGCGATGTCGCGTTCCCAGCCCATGCCGATCAGCACATGGCTGGGCTCGCCGGTGCCGGCGGCGCAGGCCGAGCCGCTCGAAACGGCAATCCCTTTCCGGTCGAGCGCCATCAGCAGCGCCTCGCCTTCCCAGCCAGCGACCCCGCACTGCACGGTGTTGGCAAGACGCGGGCTGCCATCGCCGAAGATCGTGATGCCGGGCAGTGCGCGCAGGCCAGCTTCGAGCCGCGCCTTCAACTCGGCCCAGCGGGTGACGCGTTGCCCGACTTCCGCGACGGCCAGTTCGCAGGCCGCGCCGAAGCCGACGATCGCTGCAAGGTTTTCGGTGCCGCCGCGCAGGCCGCGCTCCTGGCCGCCGCCGTGCAGCTGGGTGCGCAGCTCGACATGCGAGCGCACCAGCAGCGCGCCGACACCCTTCGGCCCGTACAGCTTGTGCGCCGACAGGCTCATCAGATCGGCACCGGTGTCGGCGAACGAAAAGGCCAGCTTGCCGCCGGCCTGCACGGCATCGACATGGAACAGGCCACCCGCGTCGTGGACCAGCCGCGCGGCGCGCGCGCAGTCCTGGATCACGCCGGTCTCGTTGTTGGCCAGCATCAGCGCCGCGACCTGCACCGGCCCGCGCGCCAGCTGCGCTTCAAACGCCGGCCAGTCGATGAGGCCGGCGCGGTCGATGGCGATCGTTTCGACCTGCCAGCCGTGCGGCCGCAGCGATTCGGCGGTTTCGAGAATCGCCGGGTGTTCGGTCGCGCCGTACAGCACGCGGCTCGGCGCGCGGCCTTCGGTCAGGCCTTTCAGCGCCAGGTTGTTGGATTCCGTGGCGCCGCTGGTGAATGTCACTTCCGAGGCTTCCGCGCCGGCCAGTGCAGCCACCTGCACGCGCGCCGCCTCGATCGCATCGCGCGCCGCACGGCCGTAGCGGTGCACGCTGGAGGCATTGCCGTACGGCCCGGACAGGTACGGCAGCATCGCCTCCAGCACCCGCGGGTCCAGCGGCGTGGTGGCGTTGTGATCGAGGTAGATCGGCATGACGCGAAGTTTACCGCCGCGCCGGCACTGCACCGGCGACAGCCGCCGGCCTGAACGATCAGCCCAGCTTGATCTCCCGCAGCCGCTCCCAGAGATAGTCGTTGGCGGTGATCGGCACCGGATAGCGGCTCGGGTTGCCCGGCGTGATGCAGGACGGCAGCACGTCGATCAGGAAATCCGGATTCGGGTGCAGGAAGTACGGCACCGAGTACCGGGCCCGGCGTGCCGCAGCGCCATGCGGGTTGACCACCCGATGGGTCGTCGACGGATACACGTGGTTGCTCAGCCTTTGCAGCATGTCGCCGATGTTGACGACGATGGTGTCGCCCTCGGTGGTGATCGGCAGCCACTCGCCGCGCCGGCTCAGCACTTCCAGCCCACCTTCGCTGGCGCCGACCAGCAAGGTGATCAGGTTGATGTCCTCGTGGGCGCCGGCGCGGACGTTGGGGATGTCGGCCGAGGTGATCGGCGGATAGTGGATCGCCCGCAGGATCGAATTGCCGTGGTCGATCTTGTCGTCGAACCAGTGCTCGTCAAGGCCGAGATTCAGCGCCAGCGCCGCCAGCACCTGCCGACCCAGCTCGCCGAGCGCCTCGTACAGCGCGTAGCCGCAAGCCTGAAAGCCCGGTACTTCGGCCGGCCACAGGTTCGGCGCCATGATCGCGGCGTAGCGCGAATCGCGCGGAATCTCGCGGCCGATGTGCCAGAACTCCTTTAGGTCCGGCAGCGATGCACCCTTGGCGGTCTCGATCTTGAACGGCGTCAGCCCGCGCGTACCGCCGGGGCCGGCGGCATAGCGACGCTTGACGTCTTCCGGCAGCGCGAAGAACAGCCGGAACACCCGGTAGGCCTCGTCGATCAGCGCCGGGGCGATGCCGTGGTGGCGGATGCCGCAGAAGCCGTACTCGCGATAGGCCGCGCCCAGTTCGGCGACGAAGGCGGCGCGGTCGTGCTGCCAGCGCCGGAAATCGAGCGTCGGGACGCCGCTCACGGCTGCGGCTCGACGGCCTCGGGCGGACGGTACTTCGGCTCCTGCGGCAGATGCGGGAAGCGTTTGTTGGTCGGCTTCAGGCCCAGCGCCTCCTCGACCGAGGTCAGGATGCCACGCACGATGTTGAACTCGTGGCTGTCGGGTGCGGCACGGCCGAACATCCGGCGCATCCGCCGCATGATGTAGCGCGGCGCTTCCGGGTCGATGAAGCTGGTCGCGATCAGCACCTTTTCCAGATGGCCGTACAGGTGTTCCATCTGCCCCTGCGGCACCGGCTGGTGCTCGGGCATTTCCGGCAGCTTGGCGCCGGCGGCCAGCCGCAGCTCGTAAGCCATGATCTGCACGGCGGCAGCGAGGTTCATCGAGCCGAACTCGGGGTCGGTCGGGATCGCCACCGCTTCGCGGCAGTGGTCGAGCTCCTCGTTGGTCAGCCCGGTGCGCTCGCGGCCGAAGACGATCGCGATCCGCCCCGGGTGCTGGCCGGCGGCCAGCCGGGCCACGCATTCGCGCGGTTCGGAGAACGGAATCTGCACATAGCGCACGCGCGCCGTGGTGGCGATCACGTGCTCGCAGTCGGCCACCGCATCGGCCAGCGTTTCGTGGATCGTCGCGCCGGCCAGGATGTCGTCGGCGCCGGAGGCCAGCGCAGTGGCTTCAGGATCGGGAAAGCGGTGCGGCGCGACCAGTGCCAGGTCGCGCAGACCCATGTTGCGCATGGCGCGGGCAGCGGAGCCGATGTTGCCCGGATGATGGGTCGCCACGAGTACAACGCGGATGCGGGATAATAGTTCCACTATCTGATTCATCGACGGCAAAGCCGGAAGTTTCCGGCTTTGATCGTGCGGACGCCAGTCTTGCGCCGCAGCCTCGTTCACCGGACCCGCTTCCCCGCCATGCATCCGCTCGTCAACATCGCCGTCAGTGCTGCCCGCTCCGCCGGCAATTTCATCATGCGCAGCCTCGACCGGGTCGACCAGCTGACCGTCGAAAGCAAGGGCCGCAACGATTTCGTCACCCAGGTCGACCGCAGCGCGGAAGCCGAGATCGTCAAGGTGATCCGCAAGGCCTATCCGCAGCACGCGATCCTCGGCGAGGAAGGCGGCGCAAGTGGCAATAACGAAGTGGTCTGGATCATCGACCCGCTCGACGGCACCACCAACTTCCTGCATGGCCTGCCGCACTTCGCGGTGTCGATCGGCATCCAGGTGCGCGGCAAGCTCGAGCACGGCGTGATCTACGCGCCCTGCACGCAGGACCTGTACTGCGCCACCCGGGGCTCCGGCGCCACCTTGAACAACCGCAAGATCCGCGGCAGCACCGCCAAGGAACTCGACAGCGCGCTGATCGGTACCGGCGTGCCGCTGAAGCCGGAACTGCTCGATGCCTACCTGCCGATGCTGAAGACCATCGCCGGCAATTCGGCCGGCATCCGCCGCGCCGGCTCGGCCGCGCTCGACCTCGCCTATGTCGCTGCCGGCCGTCTCGACGGCTTCTTCGAACTGGGCTTGAAGCCCTGGGACATGGCCGCCGGCATCGTGCTGGTGCAGGAAGCCGGCGGCACTGTCACCGACCTCTACGATGCCCGGGGCGACGTGATGAGCAGCGGCCACATCCTGGCCGCCCCGCACAAGTTGCACGCCCAGCTGGCCGAGGCCCTGCGCGGCGTGGCGCGGCCGATCGAGCCGGCTGTCGAATAACGGCGTCAGCCGCCATGAAAAAGCCCCGCTCGAAGCGGGGCTTTTCGTATCAGACGTCGTCGCCCCTCAGACCACCGCGCCATCGTTCTCGGCCTTGGCCTGCTTCTCGGCGCGGACCTTCTCGTCCTTTTCTTCCGGCGGCAGCAGGTCGTCGCGGGTGACGCCGAGCGCGACCGCGAGCCCGGTGGAGACGTAGATCGACGAATAGGTCGCGACGATCACGCCGACGATCATCGACACCGAGAAGCTGTGCACCGTCGAACCGCCGAGCGAGAACAGCGCGACGCAGACCAGCAAGGTGGTGACGTGGGTGATGATCGAGCGCAGCAGGGTCTGATTGACCGACAGGTTCACCACTTCGAATACCGACGCCTTGCGGGTGCGGATCAGGTTTTCGCGGACGCGGTCGAAGATGACGATGGTTTCGTTGTTCGAGTAGCCGATCAGCGCCAGGATCGCCGCCAACGTGGTCAGATCGAATTCGACCCAGGCCAGCGACAGGAAGCCGAGCACCATCACCGCGTCGTGGACCAGGGCGGCGATCGCGCCGATCGCGAACTTCCATTCGAAGCGGAAGGCGATGAACGCTGCGATCAGGCCGAAGGCCACCAGCATCGCGATCGAGCCTTTCTCGCTCAGCTCCTCGCCGACCTGCGGGCCGACGAACTCGACACGGCGCATCTCGACACCGGCTTCGCCGGCCCCGACCGCCGCCAGCACCTTGCTGCTCAGGGAGGCCGAGGTTTCCGAGTTCGGCGGCAGGCGGATCAGCACCGTCGACGAGCCGCCGAAATACTGCACCACGCCATGCTCGTAGCCGCCCTTGGCGAGGTCCTCGCGGACCTTCTCGAGCTGCACGGACTGCGGGAACGCCACTTCGACCAGCACGCCGCCGGTGAAGTCGATGCCGAAATTCAGGCCCCGGAAGATCACCAGCAGGATCGACGCCGTGGTCAGCAGCGCCGACAGCACCAGGCCGACCTTGCGCTGGCGCATGAAGTCGAACTTCGGAACATTCGCGAACACTTTCATTGGCTCAGCTCCGGGTTACCAGATCGGCAGATCTTTGAGGTTGCTGCGCTTGCCGAACACCCAATGCGCCAGCGTGCGGCTGCCGACGATGGCGGTGAACTGCGAGGTCACGATGCCGATGGCCAGGGTGATCGCGAAGCCCTTCAGCGCACCGGCGCCGAGGAAGAACAGAATCAGGGTACCGATCAGCACGGTGACGTTGGCATCGGCGATGGTCAGGAAGGCGCGGTCGTAGCCGGCGTCGATCGCCTGATGCGGCTTGAGCCCGGCGCGCAGTTCCTCGCGGATGCGCTCGTAGATCAGCACGTTGGCATCCACCGCGATGCCCATGTGCAGCACGATGCCGGCGATGCCGGGCATCGTCAGCGTGGCCTGGAACAGCGACAGCACGGCAGTCAGCAGCAGCAGGTTGGCGGTCAGTGCTGCGATCGCGAACAGGCCGAACACGCGGTAGTAGAGGACCATGAACACCATCACCAGGCCGAGGCCCAGCAGTGCCGCCGACATGCCGCGGCGGATGTTGTCGGCGCCGAGGCTTGGACCGATCGTGCGCTCCTCGATGATCTCGATCGGCGCCACCAGCGCGCCGGCCTTCAGCAGGTCGGCCAGGTCGCGGGCTTCGCGGCTCGACAGACCGGTGGTCTGGAAGCGGCTGCCGAAAACGCCGCGGATGGTGGCGGCGGAAATCACTTCCTGCACGTCGCGGCGCTCGCGGATCGCGTCGCCACGGGCGTTGTAGGTGGTCTTGATCTCGGTCTCGCGATAGACCACCGCCATCAGCTTGCCGACGTTCTTCGAGGTGAAATCGAGCATCCGCTTGGCACCGCTGGCATCGAGCGTGACGCTGACCGCCGGCGTGCCCGACTCATGGTCGACGGTCGGCTGGGCGCTGGTCAGCTCGGCACCGCTGGCGATCGCTTCCCGCTTCAGCAGGAACGGCCGGCGTGTGCCGCGCTCGTAGTACAGCTCGTCGCCGAGCGGGATCACGCCGCTGGCGGCGGCGGCATTGGCGTCGGCGTTTTCGTCGACCGCGCGGTATTCGAGGGTGGCGGTGGCGCCCAGCAGCTCCTTGACCCGGGTCGGGTCCTGCACGCCGGGCAGCTGCACGACGATGCGGTCGGCGCCCTGGCGCTGGACGATCGGCTCGGCGACGCCGAACTGGTTGACGCGATTGCGCAGCGTGATCAGGTTCTTGTCGACGGCGTCGTCGATCAGCTTCTTGGCGGCGATGTCCGACAGCGCCACCTGCAGCGCCGGGCCAGCGGCATCTGGCGGCGTGCTCAGAGTCAGGTCGCGGTTTTCCTTGGCGATGGCGCTGCGCGCCTTGTCGAGCCGTTCGGCGTCGGCGAATTCGATGACGATCGCCTCGCCGGCCTTGCGCCGCCCGGTGTAGCGGATGTCCTGGTCGCGCAGCAGCTTGGGCACGTCGTTGATCAGCCGCTCGACGGCGGCCTTCTTGACGTCCTCCACCGCCACCTGCAGCAGGAAGTGCACGCCGCCGCGCAGGTCGAGGCCGAGCGCCATCGGCTTCCCGCCGAGCGCCGACAGCCACTTCGGCGTCCGCGACGCGAGGTTCAGCGCGGTGACGTAGCCCTGTCCGTCGAGGTCGCGCTTCAGCGCATCCACGGCCTTGAGCTGCGCTTCCGGCGTGCCGAAGCGCACGACCCACTGGCTGCCTTCCAGCGCAGAGCCGGAGGTGCTCAGCTTCTCGGTGTCCAGCGTCTTGGCCACGGTATCGCCAAAGCTCGCCGGCAGCGGGTCACCGGAGCTGGTGCTGATCTGCACCGCGAGGTCTTCGCCATAGAGATTCGGCAGCGCGTACAGCGCGCCGAGCAGCGTGACGATGACAAGCGTCACGGGCTTCCAGAAAGGGTAGTGATGCATGGCGGTTCGTCGGGCGGCGGGGGACGGCGGCGTTGACGGCGCGCCGGGATACGCGGTCAGCGGGTCGGTCGGCGGCGGTCGGCCCGGCAGGCCGCCGGGGCAACTGCCAGGCGCGGGGAAACTACAGGTTCTTCAGCGTGCCTTTCGGCAGCACGGTGGTGATCGCGGCCTTCTGGAACTTGACCTCGACCTTGTCGGCGACTTCGACGGTCAGATAATTCTCGCCGATCGCCGTGATGCGGCCGGCCAGGCCACCGCTGGACACCACCTCGTCGCCCTTGGCGAGCTTCGACAACATGTCGCGGGTTTCCTTGGAACGCTTCATCTGCGGCCGCAGCAGCAGGAAGTAGAACAGCGGCAGCATCACCAGCAGCGGCCAGATGGACGCCAGCAGGCCCGGCGGCTGCGGCGCGGCAGTCTGGGCATGGGCAACCGGGATCAGCAGATCGAGCAATTCCAGCACGTCGGAAACCTGGGCAGGCGGCAAATGGGGCTGGATTATGCCATACGGCCTTTTGCCGGCCGTCCGCGCTGGAAGCACGCCGCAGCGGCGGTTTGCGGCGGTCGTCCGCAGCCGGAAGCCGGCTGCGGCAGTGCTAGCATGCCGACCCGTTTTCCGCTCGCCCTGCCTTCCGATGACCGCAACGCCCCCGCTGCCCTCGCGCGATTTCCGGACCGCCGCGCTGATCCTGGTCGGCATCGCCGCCGCGCTGGCGCTGGCCTGGCGTGCGCCGTCCGACCTGCCGCCGCCGGTAGCCGTCAGCGCGCCAGCACCCGGACCGGCGGTGGCCCCGGCAGCCGCGTTCGATCTGGATACCGCGATGCGGCTGGCCGGCACCCAGGTGCCGCCGGATCTCGACAGCTTCTATTTCTTTGCGATGCTGGAGCCGGCGCCGGAAGCGCAGGACATCGCCGAACTCGGCAGCAAGATGCAGGCGGCCGCCCGCGAACGCGACTACCTCGGCGTGGCCGGGCCGGACCCGGAGCGCAACCGGCGCACGCTGCTGGCGGCGCTCGAAGCCCACCATGGCGAGGACCTGAGCGGCATGATCCTGATCTACCTCGGCCCGGACCAGCACCGCGCCGAGGTGGCCAGCGCGGCCCGTGCCGCCGGCGTGGAACTCCGCTTCGTCGCCTACCCGGAAGCGAGCCCGCCGCTGTAGGCCCCAAGTTCCGAAACGGGACATTCCCGGCACCGGGTTGTCCCGCAGATGACGCAGCACCGGCCGAAGGCAGGGGCCTTCGTGCTAGCCTTCCGCCTGAACGACCGGTTTATCCGCGCCGCCTTGTCAGGTGCCCAGGCGCGAGGCGGCGCCGATAAACCCATTCCATCCTGAACCGGAGTTGCTTTAGTCATGGCGACCTACGCTGCGCCCGTGCGCGAAATCCAGTTTGTCCTCAACGACGTGCTGAACGTCGCTTCCCTGACCGAGATGCCGGCCCTGGCCGATGCCACGCCGGACACGCTGAACGGCTTGATCGAGGAAGCCGCCAAGCTGATCCAGAACCAGATCGCACCGCTGAACGCACCCGGCGATGCCGAGGGCTGCAAGCTCAGCAACGGTGATGTCACCGTGCCGAAAGGCTTCAAGGAAGCCTACAAGCAGTACCAGGAAGCCGGCTGGGTCGGCATTGCCAATCCCAGCGAATGGGGCGGCGCAGGCCTGCCGTACACGCTGGGCAAGGTCATCGACGAGATGCTCTGCTCGGCGGACGTCGCCTTCGCGCTGTATCCGGGCCTGACCGTCGGCTGCTTCGAAGGCATCCTCGCGGCCGGTTCGGACGAGGTCAAGCAGACCTATCTGCCGAAGCTCGCCACCGGCGAGTGGACCGGCACGATGTGCATCACCGAGCCGCAGGCCGGCACCGATCTGGCGTCGATCAAGACCAAGGCGATCCCGAACGGCGACGGCTCGTACTCGCTGGAAGGCGGCAAGATCTTCATCACCTCCGGCGAGCACACGATGGCGGACAACATCGTCCACTTCGTGCTGGCCCGCATCGAAGGCGGCCCGGCCGGCGTCAAGGGCCTGACCACCTTCGTGGTTCCGAAGTACCTGGTCAACGCCGATGGCAGCCTGGGCGCCCGCAACAAGGTCACCTGCACGTCCATCGAGCACAAGATGGGCATCCACGGTTCCTGCACCTGCGCGCTGCAGTTCGAGGGCGCCACCGGCTGGCTCGTCGGCGCGCCGAACACCGGCATCCAGAACATGTTCGTGATGATGAATCTGGCGCGCATCCTGGTCGGCATGCAGGGCCTGGGTTTGTGCGAGCTGGCCACCCAGAACGCCATCGCCTACGCCAAGGACCGCAAACAGGGCAAGGCCTTCAACGGCGGCGCGACGATCATCGACCACCCCGACGTGCGCCGCATGCTGCTGACCATGCGCGCGACCACCGAGGGCGCCCGCGTGCTGGCCTACGAGACCGGCATGTATGTCGACATCGCCCATCACCATCCGGACCCGGCGGTCCGTGAGGAAGCCAACGACTGGGTCGAGCTGAACACGCCACTGGTCAAGAGCTTCTGCACCGACTCGGCGGTCGACCTCGGCAGCCTGGCCATCCAGGTCTACGGCGGCCACGGCTTCATCCGCGAGCACGGCGTCGAGCAGATCATGCGCGACGCCAAGATCCTCTGCCTCTACGAGGGCACCAACGGCATCCAGGCCATGGATCTGGTGCGCCGCAAGCTGATGATCGACAACGGCCGCCTGCCGAAGCGCTTCTTCGCGAAGGTGCGTTCGGAATCGACCGCCGACGCGCCGCTCGGCTTCATCGCCAAGCCGCTCCGCGAGGCGCTCGACGAGCTGGAAAAGACCGCCGCCTGGCTGCAGGAATCGTTCAAGACCAATCCGAACGATGCCGGCTTCGGCGCAGTCGATTTCCAGCGCGCGTTCTGCCTGACCTATCTCGGCTACAACTGGCTGCGGATGGCCAAGGCGGCGATCAACTCGTCGGACGAGATCTTCAAGGCCCAGAAGCTGAACACCGCGCAGTTCTTCGCGGCCCGCATGCTGCCGCAGGTGATGAGCCTGTGCGCCAACGTGCGCCAGCCGGCCAGCGAACTGATGGCGCTGGACGCAGCCAACTTCTGAGTTCGGCCCCGCGGCATCATCGATGAACCCGGCGGGCCGACGACAAGTCGGCCCGCTTTCGTTGCACTCCCCGCGCATCCACGTTCCGGAGCATCCGATGGCCTCGATCTACGACTTCACCGCCAACACCATCGACGGCAAGGCCGTGTCGCTTGCCGACTACAAGGGCAAGGTCCTGCTGATCGTCAACGTCGCGTCCAAGTGCGGCTTCACGCCGCAGTACAAGGGTCTGGAAGAGAGCTACCGCAAGCTCAAGGACCGGGGCGTCGAGATTCTCGGCTTCCCCTGCGACCAGTTCGGCCATCAGGAGCCGGGCGACGAGAAGGAAATCCAGCAGTTCTGCTCGCTGACCTACGACGTCAGCTTTCCGATGTTTGCCAAGATCAAGGTCAATGGCGACGACGCCCACCCGCTCTACAAGTTCCTGAAGAGCGAGGAGAAGGGCATCCTCGGTTCGGAAGCGATCAAGTGGAACTTCACCAAGTTCCTGGTCGGCAAGAACGGCGAGGTGCTGAAGCGCTACGGCTCGATCGACACGCCGGCATCGATCGCCAAGGACATCGAGAAGCTGCTTGCCGCCTGAGCCGGACCCAGCAGCCGCCCATGCGTGAACTGCGCGATGCGCTGATCCTCAACGGCCTGCTCGCCGCCGGCGGCTGGGCCGCGTTCCAGTACCTGCACGCGCCGAAGCTCGGGCTGGCGGTGCTGGCGCTGGTGATTGGCTACAACCTGCTGCTGCCGCTGTTCGCGCGCAGCAGCGGTCATGGCCACTGGTTCGGCCTGTGGGCCTTCCTGCTGCCGCTGTCGGTGTTCCAGGTGGTGCCGGACTGGGTGCTGTCGCAGCTGGTCGGCATCCTGCACTTTCCAGATCTCGGGGCACCGAGGATCGGCCAGCATGTTCCGGCTTACATGGCCGGCATGTGGGTGATTCCGCTGTTCTGGGTGCTGCTGGCGGCGCGCGGCTCGGTGCCACTGGCCGGTGTGCTGGCGCTGCTGGTGTTCGGCGCCTCCGAATGGGCCGCGCCGATCTTCGATCTGTGGCGGCCGCGCGGTGTCGGCAGCCATTACGGCATCGCCGACTACGTGCTGCTGCCCGAAGCGCTGCTCGGCGCCGCCGCCGCCTACGCCTACCGCGAGACCGGCCATTCCGGCATCGCCGTGCGGATCGCCGCAGCGGCGGCGGTCAGCGTGTTCTACACCGGCGCGCTGGTGGTGTCGTACTTCCTCATCGAACGCGCGGTGTTCTGAACGCGCTGCGGCAACCGGCACCGGCCGGCTGTCGCAGCGTTCGGCCGCAATCGCCGAAGGCTACTTGCGATGCGGCTTCGCCAGCGCATCGACCTTCGCCTTGACGGCCGGATCGCGCTCCATCGCGGCAAAGATCTCGGCGTAGCGATCGGCGCTCATGCCCTTGGCCTGGATGGCCTTTTCCATCTTGTCGGTCGCTTCGTCCTCGAGCTTCTCGGCCTCGGCGGCCGTGGTCGCGGCTTCGCGGCGTGCCAGCAGCGCGGTGTTGATCCGGTTCACCTCGACCGAGGCCAGCACGAACTGCTGCAGTTCCCGATCGCTGGGCGCAGCCGGCGTTGTGGCAGCGGTGGCGGCCAGCGACAGGCCGAGCGCCATTAGCGGCGCGATGTGGCGAATCTTCATGGTGTGTCCTCGCAAGGGCGGGCCTGTCCCAGCGCCCGCGTTGGGGTCGTCCGCGCCGCCATACCTGGCCATCGGACCGGCATGCCCCGTGCGGGGCAGCGGCTGCGGGTACCTGTTACCGACCCCGATGCAGCCGGCAAAGTTCAGCCCGGCTGCCCGCTCACGGCGCGGCCGCCGCTTCCGCCGCGCGCCGCGACTGGCCTTCCGGCCCGGCGAGAAACGCCGCCGAAAAGGCCGCGAAGCGGCCGGCCTCGATCGCCGCGCGGATCCGCTTCATCAGGTTCAGGTAGTAGTGCAGGTTGTGGATGGTGTTCAGCCGCGCGCCGAGGATCTCGTCGCAGCGGTCGAGATGGTGCAGGTAGGCGCGCGAATACTGCGTGCAGGTCTCGCAGTCGCAGGCCGGATCGAGCGGCCCCGGATCATTGCGGTGCCGGGCGTTGCGCAGCTTGATCACCCCCTCGGAGGTGAACAGGTGGCCGTTGCGGGCGTTGCGGGTCGGCATCACGCAGTCGAACAGGTCGATGCCGCGACCGACCGCCTGCACCAGATCGCGCGGCGTGCCGACGCCCATCAGGTAGTGCGGATGGTTCGCCGGCAGGGTCGGACCGATGGCATCAAGCACCTTCAGGCGCTCCGGTTCCGGCTCGCCGACCGACAGGCCGCCGACCGCATAGCCGTCGAAGCCGATCTCGGTCAGCCGCTGCAAGGATTCGGCGCGCAGGTCGACATGCATGCCGCCCTGGACGATGCCGAACAGCGCGCCGCGCGGCCCGGCTTCCGGCAGCGGCGTGCCGTCCGGCGGTGGCGGTGCGCCCTCCGGCGTCCAGGCCAGATGCTGGGTCTTGCAGCGCGCCGCCCAGCGCGCCGACAGTTCCATCGACTTGCGGGCCTCGTCCGGTGTCGCCGGGTACGGTGTGCATTCGTCGAACTGCATGATGATGTCGCTGCCCAAGCCGTGCTGGATCTCGATCGACTTCTCCGGCGACAGGAACACCTTGTCGCCATTGATCGGCGACGCGAAATGGACGCCCGCCTCGGTCAGCTTGCGCAGCTCGGCCAGGCTCCAGACCTGGAAGCCGCCGGAGTCGGTCAGGATCGGGCCGTTCCAGTTCATGAAGCGGTGCAGGCCGCCGAGCGCGCGGATCGTGTCGTGACCGGGCCTGAGCCACAGGTGGAAGGTGTTGCCGAGGATGATCTGGCTACCTGCCGCGCGCAGTTCGCCCGGCGTCATCGCCTTGACCGTGCCATAGGTGCCGACCGGCATGAACTGCGGCGTCTCGATGCTGCCGCGCGGGAAGTGCACGCGGCCGCGCCGGGCGTGGCCATCGGTGGCAAGGAGTTCGAAGCGCATGAAATCGGTCGGCCGCAGGAAAGACCGCAATTATCCGGTATCCGGCGGCTATGATCCGCGCACTTCCCTGACCGCCCGGAACGCCCTCAGATGATCCGCCTGCACAACCATCCGTTCTCGACCTTCGGCCGCCGAGTCAAGATCGCGCTGCTGGAAAAGAACATTCCGTTCGAGGAAATCGTCGTCGATCTCGCCCGGCGCCAGCAGCGCACGCCGGAGTATCTGGCGCTGAACCCGTACAGCCGGGTGCCGACCCTGGAAGACGATGGCTTCGTGCTCTACGAATCCTCGGCCATCCTGATGTACCTGGAGGACGAGCATCCGGAACCGGCGCTGATCCCGGCCGGCAATCGCGGCCGCGCCGAGGTCGACATGCACCTGCGGCTCTGCGACGCCCAGATGGCGGCGCCGGCCGGCACGGTGATCTTCCAGAAGCGCTTCTTCCCGGAAGCCCGCTGGAACCTGGAGGCGATCGCCAAGGCCTCGGCCGAGATCGCGAAGCATCTGGCCATCCTCGACCGCCAGCTCGACGGCGTCGATTTCCTGGTCCACGACCGCTACACGCTGGCCGACATCGCCTACATCCCGTTCCTGCACTTCCTGCCGCTGATGGTCGACCCGGCCACCGTGCCGGCCAATGTCGCGCGCTGGGCCGCCGAGCTGCTGGCGCGGGCGTCGAGCCTCGAAACCGTGCCGGCGCAGTAAGGCGATGCGCCTGCCAACTACCGATCATGTGCCGGCCGCCACCGTGCGCTTCTGGGCGCTGCTCGACACCGGCGTGCTGTCGCTGGCGCTGCCGTTCACCGCGCCGCTGTTCGTTGGCGCGCTGTACGCACTGAACGGCCTGCTCGGCGGCGCCTCGACACCGCCGCCGCTGGACCCGCTGGCGCTGTTCTTCGTCAACCTCAGCGGCGTCATGGTGCTGGTCTGGATCGCCGCCCGGCTGCTGCATCCGGTCGGCGTGCTGGCGCTGATCGACACCGTCGGCCGGCTGCTGGTGTCGGCGCTGATCGCCTACTACGTGCTCGTCGAAGGCGCGATTCCGGTGCTGTGGCTGTTCGTCGGCACCGAACTGGCCGGCGCCATCGCCCAGGGCCGCGCCGTGCTGCGGCGGCCGTCATGAGCAGCAGCGGCGGCGCACCCGGCATCCCACTGGCGAATCACCAGTGCCCGCTGTGCGGCGGGCCGAACGGCTGCGCGCCGGCCGCCTGCGGTCGTTTCGACGTGGCCTGCTGGTGCAAGGACCTGCAGATTCCGCCGGCCACGCTGGCGCGCGTGCCGGAAGACCAGCGCGGCCTCGCCTGCCTGTGCGCGGCCTGCGCCGGGGCGACGGCAGGGGTCCGCGCATGATCGCCGTCATCGCCGGTCTGCTGTCGGCCGCAGCCCTGATCGCGATCAGCCGTGCGCTGCGCGCCGAACGCTGGCTGTACGCGCTGAGCCTGCTGGTACTGCCGGCGCTGTACGCCGGCTTCGCGCTGCTGGCGGATGCGCCGGACATCGCGGTTCATGAGTTGCGCCTCGGCCTGCCGTACCTGCTCGGCGGCGTGGTGCTGGCGCTGCTCGGCCGGCGGCATCCGGTTGCGGTCACGGCGCTGGTCGCCGCGCTGTGGCTGCTGCACGGCGGCTATGACGCGATCCACCCGCAGTGGTTCGTCAACCCCGGCATGCCGTCCTGGTATCCGCTGTACTGCGCCAGCGTCGATGTCGCGATCGGCGTCTATCTCAGCTGGCTGGCGCTGCGGCTGGCTCAGCCGCCCCGGAACGGCGTGACGTCGAAGTAGTCGCGCCACTCGGCGATCTTGCCGTTGCGGATCTTGAACACGCCCATCAGCGGGATCGTGAACAGGGTGACGCCGGCCGAATTCTTCAGGTAGTCGATGCGCTCGGTCATCACCGTATCGCCGTGAGCGACGACGCCGAGCATGTCGACACCGATGGTCGCTAGATCCATCTGGCTACCCATCGCCGCGAAGAAGGCGACGGCCTCGTCCGGCCCAGTGGTCTTCGACAGGCCGACGTTCTCGTACGCGCAGTCGGCCGCGAACCAGCGATGCACGCAGGTCTTGAAGGTATCGGGCTGCTGCCATTCGGCGATGAAGGCGGTGACGATCTCGGTCGGGGTCATGGCGCGGAATCTCTAGAGCGGTCTGCCGGGCTGGCGCAGCGATCGTAGCGAGCCCGCCGCACCGGCAGCCAGACGGGCCAGCACCCGCCGGCGGATGCGATCATCGCGGCCCCCGCCTTCCCTGCCCGCTGCGACCGATGCCCGCTGTTCTCCACCAGCCGCTGTCCGCCGCGCCCGGCCTCCACCTGCGCATCGTCGATGACCAC
Source organism: Nevskia sp. (assembly GCF_051860985.1). NCBI lineage: Bacteria > Pseudomonadati > Pseudomonadota > Gammaproteobacteria > Nevskiales > Nevskiaceae > Nevskia > Nevskia sp. The sequence goes on from NZ_JBIMKV010000016.1 coordinate 60,265, forward strand.
GGCCGGCCGCTGAGCGTCGACGCCGTGCTGGCGCGCTGGCGCACCGCCGACGATGACAGCCTGCGCCGCCGCTGGACCGACACGCTGAGGGGCCTGCCGTACAAGGCCTGCTTTCTGGAAGTGCCGGCACTGCAGCCGGCAATGCTGGCGCAGCCGTTCGAATGCGTGGCGCTCGATGCCCCGCAGCTGGCGGCCGTGCGCGGCCCGGCCGATCGCGACAGCTTCCGGCGCGCCTTCGTGATCGACGACGGCACGCCGTTCGCGCATTTCGACAACCTCGGCGGCGACGCGCTGCTGATCGCGCCACGCCCGCTGGCCGATGGCCGCGACTACCGCCACCTGCTGGAATTCCTGCGCCGCGCGCCGGCCGCCGATGCCGAGGCGCTGTGGCAGCGCATCGCCGCGCTGTTGCCGGCGCGGCTGGCCGCCGGGCCGGTCTGGCTCAGCACCGCCGGGCTCGGCGTCAACTGGCTGCACGTACGCCTGGACCAGCGGCCGAAGTACTTCCAGCACCGGCCCTACGCGCAGCTCGGCTGAGCCGCCGATTGCCGCGCCGCACGGGCGCTTGCGATGATCGCCAGCCCGATGCGCGCCTGACCGGAGCCTGACCATGCTGAGCCTCAGACCGAACTGCGAATGCTGCGACCGCGACCTGCCGGCGGACACCGCCGACGCCCGCATCTGCTCGTTCGAATGCACCTTCTGCGCCGACTGCGCGACCACGGTGCTGGCCGGCCGCTGCCCGAACTGCGGCGGCGAACTGCTGGCCCGGCCGCGTCGCCCGGCCGATCGGCTGGCGCGCTGGCCGGCGTCGACCGAGCGGGTCTTCAAGCCGGCCGGCTGCGCCGCCGCAGCCGCATCGGGCGTGCAGCCATGAGCGGCGCGCGAATCGCCGCCGTCGCGCTCCTCGCGCTGCCACTGCTGGCCGGGGCCGCCGACGCGCCGCGTCCGCAGCCGATCCTGCCGGCCGAACTGAACTGGACGGCGTCGAAGCTGATTCCCGGCCTGCAGTCAGCCTGGCTGATCGGCACCGAGCAGGGCAACGGCCCGTACTTGATGCGCGTCGAACTGGCCGCCGGCACGCGGATCTTCGCGCACCGCCACCCGGACACCCGGGCCACCACGGTGCTGCGCGGCACGCTGTACGTCGGCTTCGGCGAAGCGGCGAACGACGCGGCGCTGGTAGCGATTCCCGAAGGCGCGGTCTATGTCGCGCCGGCGGAGATGCCGCACTTCCTGTGGGCCAAGGACGGACCGGTGCTGTACCAGGAGAACGGCATCGCGCCGACCGGCACCGTGCCGGTCAAGCGCTGAGCCGACGGCTTCAGGCCGGCCCGGCCGCCGCCAGCGCCGCCAGCCCTTCGAGCACCAGGTCTGGGCGCAGCTGCCAGCCACCGTCGAGATGCGGCGCCAGCGTTTCGGCGTCGCCGCCGATCAGGTAGCGCGGGCCCGGATGGCGTGCCGCCAGCCGGTCGAGCAGGCCGGCGCAAGCATGCAGCGCGCCCTGCCGCACACAGGCGTCGGTGTCGCGGCCAAGCCCGCGAGTGAACTGCTGCGACGGACCCGATGCCGCGAAACGGGTCGCGCCGAGCACGGCGGTCTGGGCCGTGACCAGACCCGGCGCGATCACGCCGCCGAGATGCTGGCCGCGCGCGTCGACGGCATCGAAGGTCAGCGCGGTGCCGGCGCTGGCCACACTACTCGCCGCGCGTTCGCGGCCCCAGATCGCCAGCAGCGCCAGCCAGCGGTCGACACCGAGCCGGCTGGCATCTCCGTAGGCGAGGCGCAGGCCGGCCAGCCCGTCGACCGGCCGCGCGAACTGCGTGGTCAGCCGGTGGCGCACGCCGAGTGCCGCCGCCAGCCGCTCGCCGGCCGCGTCGCCGGTGACGTTGGCGATCCAGGCCTCGTGCAGGCCGTCCGGCAGCGGCAGCCATTCGATCAGCGCCGCCGGATCGCCGCCGTGGGCCAGCGCCTGCACCGGCGCCAGCGCGCCGTCGTCGCCCGCCACGGTCCACTTCAGCCGGGTGTTGCCGACATCGATCAGCAGCCGCGCGCTCATGCGCCCGGCCCGAGCCGGACGCTGACTTCGCCGGCATGCAGGTGCTGGCGGCGGCCATCCGGCGTCTCGACGATCAGCGCGCCATCGTCGTCGATGCCGCAGGCGATACCGTCGATCTCGGTGCTGCCGGCGCCGATGATCCGCACCGGGCGATTGGCGGCGAGGTCGAGCCGGTTCCAGTCCTCGAGGAAGCCGGCGAAGCCGCTGGCCTCGAAGTCGCGAAGTGCTGCGCCCAGCGCCACCAGCAGTTGCATGGCCAGTTCATTGCGGCTGGCGCGCGGCCGGCCGGCGGCATCCTGCGCGGCGTGCACGCTGATCCACGGCTGGCCGAGGTCGGCGGCCTGGGCGGCGGTCATCGACACGTTCAGGCCGAGGCCGATGATGACCCGGCAACTGCCGCCGATCTCGCTGCGGCTTTCGATCAGGATGCCGCCGAGCTTGGCGTCGCCGATGCGCAGGTCATTCGGCCATTTCAGCTGCACGCCGTCGAGGCCGGCAGCCGACAGCGCGCGCGTCGCGGCCACGCCGACCGCCAGCGGCAGGCAGCCGAGCTTCGGCGGCCAGCCGGCGAAGCTCCAGGCCAGCGACAGGTACAGGTTGGCGCCGAACGGCGAGCGCCAGTCGCGCCCGCGCCGACCGCGGCCGGCGGTCTGGGCTTCGGCGAACAGCACCTGCGGATCATCGGCGGGCGGCGCTTCGATCAGCCGCTGGTTGGTCGAGTCGACCCGCAAGGCGACGGCGACCTTGCGCAGCGGCGGCGGCAGGCCGATGCGCGCGGTATCGAGCCGTTCCAGCGGCGCGCCGAGCCGGTAGCCGAGGCCAGGACGCGCCTCGATGTCGAGCCCCCAGGCCTCGATCTGGCTGATCCGCTTGGCCAGCGCCGCGCGGGTGACGCCAGCCGCCTGGGCCAGCGCTTCGCCGGACAGCCAGTCGCCGCCGGCCAGCGCGTCGACCAGCGGCAGCAGTGCGTCGTCGTCGAGCGCGCGGGTCATGCCGCGGGTTTGCGGTCGAACAGGCGGCCGAGCACGCGGGCCTTCTCGAAGCGCGATTCGCGGCCCTGGAACAGGCGCACGATGTTCTGCCGGTGCTTGAACAGGATCAGCGCCAGCATGGCCGCCGTGAACAGGCCCTGCACGCCGAGTGCGCCGGGGCCGAAGCAGGCGACATAGAACAGGGCGACAACGCCGGCACTGATCGAGGCGAGGCTGACATAACCGCTCAGCATCACCACCAGCGCGAACGCAGCGATCAGCCACGGCGCGGCTGCCGGCAGCAGCGCGACGAACACGCCGGCCAGGGTCGCCACGCCCTTGCCGCCCTTGAACTTCTGGAACACCGGGTAGCAGTGGCCGAGGGCCGCGCCGACGCCGCAGAGGTAGGGCAGCACGGCCGGATCGGCCGCCGCGCCCGGCAGCGGCCACGGCAGGCCGGGCAGCGCCAGTGCAGCGAGCACGCCCTTGCCGATGTCGATCGCCAGTACGCCAAGCGCGAACTTGGCACCCCGGGTACGCAGCGCATTGGTGGCGCCGACATTGCCGGAGCCGCTGGCGCGCAGGTCGCTGCCGCCGGCCAGCCGGCGCATGACATCGCCACCCATGACGCCGCCGAGCAGGTAGGCGAGCAGGAACTTCGCGATCAGCTCCGCCATCGTCAGGCGCCCAGCCAGGCCTGGCGGCGCGCCAGCGGCTCACCGTCGACCTCGGCCAGGGTCAGGGTCCAGGTGTCGGCGGCGGGCACGGCCGGCGTGATCGGCGCGCTCATCAGTTCGTCGCCACGGAACCAGCTCAGCGAGACCGGCACGCCGGGATGCAGCGTTTCGAGCCGCAGCGCCCAGTTGCCAGCGGTGATCTTCAGGCCGTCGATGGCGACCAGCTGGTCGCCGCCGGCCAGCCCGGCGGCTTCGGCCGGCGAGCCGCTGAACACCGTGGCGATGGTCACGTCACCGCTGCGCAGGCTCAGACCCAGCGTCGTTGCCGGGCTGCTGCGCGCATCGCTGCGGCCGCCTTCGTCGCTGGCGCCCGCGCTGGGACGCAGGCTGGCGGTGACGCCGAACGCCGCCAGCAGTTCGGCCAGCGGCAGCTCGGTGGTGCCGCGCAGCCAGGCGTCGAACTGCGGCTTGAGATCGAGCCCGGAAATCTCGGCCGCCACCGCTTCCAGCCCGCCTTCGGGCACGCCGATGTCCTGCGCGCCATAGCGCGTCCACAGCGTGCGCATCACGTCGTCCATCGTCACGCGCGCATGCAGGCGCAGCCACAGGTCGAGGCACAGCGTGACCAGCGCGCCCTTGACGTAGTAGTTCACCGCCGCGTTCGGCGTCTGCTCGTCCGGCTGGTAGTACTTGATCCAGGTTTCGAAGCTGGCGTCGGCCAGCGTCTGCACCAGGCGGCCCGGCGTGCGCTGCAGGCGGGTGGCGGCTTCGGCCAGCAGGTCGAGATAGACGGGCGCGTCGATCAGCCCGGCGCGGAGCAGCATCAGGTCGTCGTAGTACGAGGTGACGCCTTCATAGGCCCAGAGGTCCTCGCTGTAGGCCTCGGCCGACAGGTCGTTGTCGGCGAAGCGGGCGGCGGTGATCCGCTTGACGTTCCATAGGTGGAAGTACTCGTGGCTGACCAGCCCGAGGAAGCTCCGATAGCCCTTGCGCAGGCCGCTCTGCCCCGGGCGCGGCAGCGCATCACGGGCGGTGACCAGCGCCGTGGACGTGCGGTGTTCCAGCCCGCCGTAGCCGTTGCCGGTGACCTGGGTCAGGAACAGGTACTGGGCCATTTGCGGTTGCTGTCCGAACAGCTCGCGCTGCACGTGGCAGACCCTGGCGATGTCGGCGGCCAGCCTCGGCAGATCCGGCTCGCAGCGGCCGGACAGGATCAGGCTGTGCGGAATGCCGTCGACATCGAAGACGATGCTCTGGTACGCCGCCATCTCCACCGGGCAGTCGATCAGCTCCTCATAGCTGTCGGCGCGGTAGCGGCCAAAGCCGTCGTCGGCGACGTCCACCGGCGTCAGCGCCGTGGCCAGCTTCCAGCCGGGGCACAGGGTTGAGTCCGGGCGTTCGATCTGCAGTTCGAAGCCTGCAGTCTCGGCGCCGGCCGGGCAGTAGAACAGCGAGCTGCCGTTGAAGAAGCCGCGCCGGGTGTCGAGCCAGGCCTTGCGCACCGAGCTGTCGAGCGCGTGCACCGCGTATTCCAGGCGGATGCGGCCCTGCCCTTCGACCCGGAAGCGGCCCTTGTCGAGCCGGGTGATCGCCGCCGGCCGGTCATCGACGAACGCCTTCAGCCCCTGCACGTGCTTGGCGAAATCGCGCACCAGATAGCTGCCGCGAATCCAGTTCGGCAGCCGCAGCAGCGGCGCGGCACTGGGGCTGTCGAACTGCACGGTGACGTGGTAGCGATGCGCCGCAGGATCGGCGCTGACCTGGTAACGGATGGTGGACAAGACGGGCTCGCGAGAAACCGGCGGCGGGGATGCGTGATGGTAGCGCCGGCCGCTGCGGGCCGGGCTGCCGGCGCGCCGGAGAACTGTCCGCAAACTGACAAGGAAACGAAACATCGGCTGGCTAGCCTCCGGGGCTCTTGACGTTTCAGCGCGCGACGACCTCGCGCCTTTCCATCCGGTCAGCCCAGGAGCCAGCCATGCACGACAGCGACAACAGCGAGCGACCCGCCCATCGTCACGACGATGACATCTGCACCAACGAATCGAACAACCCGACGCTCGAAAGCATGGTCAACGCGCGGCTGTCGCGCCGCGAGATGCTGGTCGGCGGCCTCGGTGCCGCCGCCGCCTTCACCGCCGGCAGCGCCGGCCTGCTGACCAGCGCGGACGCCAAGGCGCTGCCGGCCGGCTTCAGCTTGAGCTTCAACCCGGTCGCCAAGAGCCTGGCCGACGTGGTCAGCGTGCCGGCGGGCTACAGCGTCACCGTGCTGACGCCGACCGGCGAAGCGCTGACGCCGTCGACGCCGGCCTATGTCGGCGACGGCAGCGAAACCGGCGATTCCTACGCCTTCCGCTCCGGCGATCACCACGACGGCATGTACTACTTCGGCCTGAGCGCCGACGGCAGCCGCCCGGACCCGCGCAATTCGCGCCGTGGCCTGCTGTGCGTGAACCACGAGAACATCACCCAGCCGTTCCTGCACCCGAATGGCGCCACCGTGGTCGGCGGCGTGCGCACGGTCGCCGATGAAGTGATCAAGGAAATGAACGCCCACGGCGTCAGCATCACCGAACTGGTGCCGGGCCCGTCGCGCGCCACGCCGGTCGCGTTCAACCGCAACTCGCGCTTCAACCGCCGCATCACCTCGCTGACCGACATGGTCCTCAGCGGCCCGGTGGCCGGCGATCCGCAGCTGGTCACCCGCTACTCGCCGAACGGCACCCGCACGCGCGGCACGGTCAACAACTGCGCCAACGGCTTCACGCCCTGGGGCACCTACCTGACCTGCGAGGAAAACTGGGCGTTCTACTTCCGCCGCTCGGCCACCGACAACGCCAGCCGCAGCGCCGCCGAAGTCGTCGCGCTGAACCGCTACGGCCTGACCCAGGGCGCGGCCGGCAACTACGGCTGGACCACGGTCGTCCCGCAGGACCCGAACGACACCCGCTTCTCGCGCTGGGACGCCACCGTCACCGGCGCCACGGCGGCCGACGACTTCCGCAACGCGCCGAACACTTTCGGCTGGGTGGTCGAAATCGATCCGTACGATCCGCAGTCGACCCCGCGCAAGCGCACCGCGATGGCGCGCTTCTTCCATGAAGGCGCCTGGCCGGCGAACTTCGTGCCGGGCCGTCCGCTGGTCTACTACATGGGCTGCGATTCGCGCGGCGAGTACATCTACAAGTACGTCTCCGAAGCACTGCTCGACCCGCGTGACTTCGCGCGCGGCGACCGTCTCGCGGTCGGCGACAAGTACCTTGACCGCGGCACGCTGTATGTCGCCCGCTTCGATGCCACCGGCACCGGCAGCTGGATTCCGCTGGTGTTCGGCACCAATGGCCTGGACCCGAACAACGCGATCTACCCGTTCAGCTCGCAGGCCGACGTGCTGCTGCACGCCCGCCTGGCGGCCGATTCGGTCGGCGCGACCAAGATGGATCGTCCGGAATGGGGCGCGGTGAACCGCACCAATGGCGAGGTCTATTTCACGCTGACCAACAACTCGCAGCGCGGCGTCGGCACCGGCCCGGTGGTGGATGCGGCGAACCCGCGCTCGTATGCCGACCAGAAGGGCGCGGTCACCCAGCGCGGCAACGTCAACGGCCACATCATCCGGTTCCGCGAGGCCGGCAACAATTCGTCGGCAACCGCGTTCCGCTGGGACATCTTCGGCTTCGGCGCCGAGGCGGGCAGCGATCCGGCCACCGTCAACCTGTCCGGCCTGACCGACGTCAACGACTTCTCCAGCCCGGACGGCCTGTGGTTCGGCCGCGACACCAACGACTCGAACGGTCTGCTTTGGATCCAGACCGACGACGGCGCCTACACCGATGTCACCAACTGCATGCTGCTGGCGGCGGTGCCGGGCAAGGTCGGTGACGGCGGCGCGGTGACGATCAACGGCCAGCAGACCTTCGTCGGTGCCAAAGCCAGCGGCTCACGGCTGCGCCGCTTCCTGGTCGGCCCGAAGGGCTGCGAACTGACCGGCCTCGACACCACGCCGGATGGCCGCGTGCTGTTCGTCAACATCCAGCATCCGGGCGAGAACACGCCGGCTTCGCAGATCGGCAGCCCCGAGCTGTACGAAAGCCACTTCCCGGGCGGTGGCCTGAGCCGTCCGCGCTCCGCGACCCTGGCGATCGTCAAGGACGACTTCGGCATCGTCGGCCTGTAAGCAGCTTCCGCCTCACGGCGGAGACATGTGGAAAAAGCCCGTCGGCGCAAGCCGGCGGGCTTTTTCTTTGGCGGCCCGCCGATCGCTGCCGACGCCATGAAAAACGCCCGCCTTGCGGCGGGCCTTCAGGCGACTTCAACGTCGGTGCAGCGGGCGTGATCAGTACAGGAAGCCGTTGCGCTTGGGTGGCGACGGCGACACTGCCAGCGAGCGAATCTGGCGGTCACCGCCAATCGTGGAGCCGCCGTTGTTCGAGGCGGCGCCCGAGGTATTGCCGTCGGCAAGATCAATCTCGTAAAAGCGCGCCGTGTTGTTGCGCTCGGCAATCGCGACGTAGGCAATGCCCAGGTCTTGCGGCTGGTCACCGCGCTCCCGAACGATGTCGAAACCGGCGGCCGACACGAACTGGCGATCCAGCACGCCGAGCGAGGTCAATACGCCGGCATTGGTAATCCGCACCAGACTCTGGGTCGTGAAGTCGAGCCCATAGAGCGTGGTCGTGGTGGCATCGACATCGTTGTTGGAATGCGCGATCGCTGCGAGCTGGGGAATCTCGCCGTCGTTGGTGTCGCTGTCGTTGTAGCGCAGGACCGTGCCGTCGCTCTGGATCAGCGCACCGGTGTCAGGATTGATCCTGAGAATATTGGTGTCGGTGGTGCTGCCGCCCGGCTGGTAATCGATCACCCGAATGAAATCCTGAGACGGATTGATATCCATCACCGGCTGGTTCAGCACTGCCGGCGCCGTCAGGAACGGCGTCGCGCTGACCAGGGTCGAGAGGCCGGTATCGGCGTCGATGGTGGCAATGCGGCTGCTGCTGGTCAGACCGTACAACAGCCCGTTCTCGGTCCGGAAATCGATCTGCAGCACGGATTCGCCGCTATCGAGCCCGGTGATCGTGACCTCGTTCTCGATCGAACCGGGGTCGTCGGTCTGGAACTTGATCAAGGTGCCGCTATCGGTGACGGCATAGGCATCGCGGCCATTCATGCAGCCGGTGATCGCTGCGGCAGCCGCCAGCAGCAGGCTGGCGCGCAACAGGAAACGGAAGCGGGGCAAGGGCATCGGGGAGTCCTGTTCGGGGCGGGTGCCGGCGGGTCCGGGTCGGCGGCATCATAACGGCCCTTCAGTGACATTTCCGTCGGCCCGCAGTTCAGCGCTGACAGCGCCGGCCATGCCCGTCAGCACAGCGCTTCCGCTACGCTCGCAGCCCGTTCGCCCGCCCCGTTTGCCGATCCGATGACCGACTCCCTCAGCCTGCGCGCCCGCCTGTTCGGCCCCGTTTCCCAGTTCCTGCTGCAGCCCGTGCTGGCGGCACCGGCCGAGCAGATGCGGCCGAAGCTGGAGCGCATCGCCGGGCTGATCACGCGCATCCCGCGCGGCGTGACGGTCGAGCCGATCACGCTGGCTGGCCGGCCGGCCGAAAAGCTGACGCCGAAGGACCGCGCCGGCACCCAGGTCATCTACTACCTGCATGGCGGCGCCTACCTCGGCGGCAGCCCGCGTACCCATCGCGGCATGCTGGCGCACATCGCCAAGGCGGCGGCGGCCACCGTCATCGCGATCGATTACCGGCTGGCGCCGGAGCATCCATACCCGGCGGCGCTCGACGATGCCGTGGCGGGCTGGCAGGCGCTGCTGGCGCAGGGTCTGCAGCCTGCGGATCTGGTCATCGGCGGCGATTCGGCCGGCGGCAACCTGGCGCTGGTCACGGCGATCGCGCTGCGCGATCGCGGCCTGCCGCAGGCCTCCGGCCTGGTGTTGCTGTCGCCGTGGACCGACCTGTCGTCCAGCGGCAGCTCGATGGGCACCCGCGCCGAGCGCGACCGCCTGCTGACCGTACGCGGCATCGACCGCGCCGCCCGCCAGTTCGCCGGCGGGCTGCCGCTGACCGATCCGCGCCTGTCGCCGCTGTTCGCGAAGCTCGACTGCCTGCCGAAAACGCTGATCCAGGTCGGCGACGACGAAGTGCTGCTCGACGATTCGCTGCGCCTGGCCGAGGCAGCCAGCAAGGCCGGCGTCGACGTGACGCTCGAGCATCGGCTCGGGCTCTGGCACGTCTGGCAGGTGATGGCCGGCTGGATGCCGGAAGCCGATCAGTCGATCGCCGCGATCGGCGCCTTCGTGCGCGGGCTGCCGCGCTGAGCGTTCATCCGGGCCACAGCCAGGCGGCACCGCGCACGCCGCTGGCGTCGCCGTGGCGGGCCGGCAGCAGCCGGGTCACGACCCGGTCGCTGAACACCCAGCGGGCCCACAGCGCCGGCACCGTCTCGTAAAGGCGTTCGATCCGGCTCAGACCGCCGCCGAGCACGATGACGTCCGGGTCGAGCAGGTTGATGACGCTGGCCAGCGCGCGGGCCAGCCGCTCCTCGTAACGCGCCAGCGTGGCGTTGCAGGCAATATCGCCGGCCGCCGCTGCCGCGACGATCTGCTCGCCGCTCCAGGCCACGCCGGTCACGTCCCGATGGTCGCGCGCCAGCGCCGGCCCGGACAGCCAGTCCTCGATCGCGCCGAAGCGGCCGTCCCAGCCGAGCGGACCGGGCACCTCGTTCCAGTCGACGCGCGGCCACGGCAGCGGGTTGTGGCCCCATTCGCCGGCGATCGCGTTCGGCCCGCTTCTGAGCCGGCCGTCGATGACGATGCCGCCGCCGACACCGGTGCCGAGGATCACCGCGAACACGCAGGCCGCGTCGGCCGCCGCGCCGTCGTCCTGCGCCTCGCTCAGCGCCAGGCAGTCGGCGTCGTTGGCCATCCGCAGCGCACGCCCCAGCGCGGCTTCCAGATCGGCCTTCAGCGGCCGCTCGTTGAGGCAGGTGGAATTGGCGTTCTTGATCAGGCCGCTGAACGGCGAGATCGCGCCCGGATGGCCGATGCCGACCGGCAGCCGCTGCGCGCCGACCTGACGTTCGAGATCGGCCACCAGTGCCACGACCGCCGCCACGGTGGCCGGGTAATCGCCGGCCGGCGTGGCGATGCGCTGCCGGGCGACGACCTCGGTCGCGCCGCGCAGCACGATGCCTTCGATCTTGGTGCCGCCGAGGTCGATGCCGATCCTGAGCATGCGCGTCATCAAAAATGGCCGGGCCGCAGTGTAGCGGCGGCTTCGCGTCGGAGCGCCGTTCAGCCGCCGGCGCTGCAGCGGGCGCAGATGCCGCTGATCTCGATGACCCGCTGATCGATCGCGAAGCGGTGCGCGTCGGCATGGCGGTTGAGCAGCGCGTTGATGCCGGGATCCACCGCTTCGTCGACCGCCCCGCAGCGGGTGCACAGGAAGTGGATGCCGTCGTGAACCGTGCCCGGCCTGCTGCAGGCGCGGTAGGCATTGGTGCTGGCGATGCGGTGCACCAGCCCGTGCTGGGTGAGCTGGGCGAGCGTGCGGTAGATGGTCTGCGGATAGATGCGCTGGGCCACCTGCGGCTGCAGCGTCTCGATCAGCTCGTACGCGGTGCGCGCCTGCGGCGACGCCTGCAGCTCGGCGTACGCCTGGCGTGCGAGGTCCGGCAGCTCGGCCAGCAGCGCGGCGTCGGCCGGGTGGCCGGGACAGCAGGTCGCCGCCGCCGTGCGGGCTGCGGCGCCCTGCCCGCGCGCCGGCTTCAGCCGGCCGAGAGTCGGGACGGCGGGCGCGACGGGCATGACAGGTTTCGCGGCTCTGGGCATGGCAGGTGATGGCGGCAGGACGCCGGCAGTGTCGCATCGCCTCCGCTGCGGCGTCCCGCCGGGGCTCAGGCGGCCGCGTCTTCCTCGGCAGTCGGCGCCGATGCCAGCGACCACGCCGGGAACGGGTCCGGCAGCGCCTGCCAGCCCTGCGGCCCGAGCGCCATCTCGCGCTCGTCGAGCAGGCAACGGTCCAGACGGGCGCGCAACGCGGCTTCGTTGATGTCGATGCCGATGAACACGATTTCCTGCCGCCGGTCGCCGAACTGCGGATGCCAGTCGCGCATCATCGCGGCACGCATGTCGGCTTCGTCCGGCAGCGCCGCCAGCGGGCTCGCCCACCAGAAACCGGCCGCCTCATGCTGCAGCGCCGCGCCGGCCTGATGCAGCTCGCCGGCCCAGTCCATGCGCGTCGCCAGCCAGAAATGGCCCTTGGCCCGCAGCACGCCTTCCCAGTCGCTGTTCAGGAACTGCATGAAGCGTTCCGGATGCAGCGGCCGCCGGACCCGCCAGACGAAACTGCCGATGCCGTAGGCCTCGGATTCCGGCAGGTGTTCGCCGGCCAGTTCGCGCGCCCAGCGCGGGTTCCGTTCAGCGGCTTCGAAATCGAAGCGGCCGGTGGCGAAGATGTCGGTCATCGGCACCTGGCCGTGATCCGCCGGCACGATCACGGCGCCTGGATTCAGCGCCCGCACCACCGCGATCACGTCACGCCGCCGCGCCTCGCTGACCTCGGAAAACTTGTTGATGACGATGGTGTCGGCGAACTCGATCTGGTCGGTCAGCAGGTCGACCAGCGTGCGCTGGTCGTCGTCGCCCGCAGTGTCGCCGCGATCGCGGAGGAAATCGGTGGATACGTAGTCGCGCAGCAGGTTCACCGCATCGACGACCGTCACCATGGTGTCGAGCCGGGCGACATCGGCAAGCGAGAAACCGGCCTCGTCGCGAACCCGGAACGTCGAGGCGACCGGCAGCGGTTCGGAGATGCCGGTCGATTCGATCAGCAGGTAGTCGTAGCGGCCCTCGGCGGCAAGGCGCGCGACTTCGCGCATCAGGTCTTCGCGCAGCGTGCAGCAGATGCAGCCGTTGGAGAATTCGACCAGGGCTTCCTCGGTCCGGCTGAGCGCCGCGTCGCCGTTGCGGATCAGCGCGCCGTCGATGTTGACCTCGCTCATGTCGTTGACGATCACCGCGACGCGGCGGCCTTCGCGGTTGCGCAGCACGTGGTTCAGCAGCGTGGTCTTGCCGGCGCCGAGAAAGCCGGACAGCACGGTCACCGGCAGCGGAGGTCGCGGTGCAACCGGGTGGGAAACGGGCGCAGTCATGGCGGCAGCAGTCCTGTGATGAGGCGGGTTTTGTTATACAGTAACATCGATTCGACCCGAGTTGTCCCGACCACATCCGCGTAACGCTGTCCGCCGCCGATTCCGGACGGCCGCACCTGCTGGCCGATATCACGCCCCACCCCGCGTTCCGCCCATCCCGCCGCCCGTGACCCTGCGCCTGTCCCTGACCGCCATCCGCCACCGGCCGCCCGGCGCCGGCGAGATCCTGCTCGACACCCTGCAGCTTGCGGCCGGCGAGGCCTGCCTGCTGCTCGGTCCGTCCGGCAGCGGCAAGTCGACCCTGCTGGCGATCGCCGCCGGCCTGCTGGCCCCGCAGCACGGCGAGGTCGCGATCGATGGCCAGCCGCTCGCCGCGCTGTCGCCGGCCGCCAGCGACGCCTGGCGCGGCCGGCGGATCGGCTTCGTGTTCCAGCATCTGCATCTGGTGCCGTCGCTGACCGTCGCGGCACAGCTCGGCGCCGCGCGCCACTTCGCCGGCCTGGCGCCCGATCCGCAGGCGATCGCGGCGACGCTGGCGGCGCTTGATCTCGACCGCCTCGCCGGCCAGCGGCCGGCCGCGCTCAGCGGCGGCGAAGCGCAGCGGGTCGCCATTGCCCGGGCGGTAGTCAACGGGCCGGGGCTGATCCTGGCCGATGAGCCGACCGCGCATCTCGACGACGACAACGCCGCCCGGGTGCTCGACCTGCTGCTCGCGCAGGCGGCGCGCTGCCGCGCGGCGCTGCTGATCGCCACGCACGACCAGCGCGCGCGGGCGCGCATCGACCGGCAGCGGCTGCTGCCGAAGCTCGGCGGAACGCAGCCATGACCCTGCTCGGCCTGGCGCTCGCCGACCTGCGTCACCGCCAGTACGCGCAGGCGCTGCACGTGCTGCTGATGGCGTCCGGGCTGGCGCTGCTCGTGGTGCTGCTCGGCGTCACCACGCAAGTCGGCGACCGGCTTGATCGCAACAGCCGCGGCATCGACGCCGTGGTCGGCGCCAAAGGCAGCCCGCTGCAGCTGATCCTGTCGACGGTCCACCACCTCGACGTTCCCACCGGCACGCTGCCGCTGGACGAGGTCGACCGTCTCGCCCGCGATCCGCGCGTGGCGGAAGCGATTCCGATCGCCCTCGGCGACAACCTGCGCGGCTACCGGATCGTCGGCAGCACGCTGGCGCTGATCACCCACTACGGCGCGCGCCTTGCCGACGGCCGGGCCTGGCAGGCGCCGATGGAAGCGGTGATCGGCGCCGATGTCGCGGCCAGCGGCATCGCGATCGGCGACGCCTTTCACGGCGTGCACGGCCTCGGCAGCGGCCGCGCGCACGGCGGCGCGCCGTACCGCGTGGTCGGCGTGCTGGCGCGCACCGGCAGCGTCGTCGACCGGCTGGTGCTGACCGGACTCGACAGCATCTGGGCGCTGCACGCCGCACCGGCGACGCGCCGGCCGGCTGCGACGGCCGCAACTGCCGCAGCCGATGACGACCACGACGACGACAACGACAACCAGTCCGCCGGCCCTCGCGTGACCGCCGCGCTGATCCGCTACCGCAGCCCGATCGCCGCGCTGTCGTTGCCGCGCGAGATCAACGAGCGCAGCGATCACCTGGCGGCGGTGCCGGCGATCGAGACCGCGCGGCTGCTCGGCCTGATCGGCGTCGGCATCGGCGCGCTGAAGGCACTGGCGGCCTTGCTGCTCGCGGCCTCGGCGCTGTCGCTGCTGGTGGCGATGGTGCAGACGCTCGACGAACGCCAGCACGACCTGGCGCTGTTCCGCAGCCTCGGCGCCCGCCGCAGCGCGATCCTGTGGCTGCTGTGGCTGGCGGCGGCCTTGCCGGCGCTGCTGGCGACCATTATCGGGCTTGCGCTCGGTCACGCCGGGCTCGGCCTGCTCGCGGCCGGCTCGCAGGCGGCCAGTTCGCTGGCGCTGGACCCGCTGCAACCGGCGACTGGTGAAGCGCTGCTCGCCGCGCTGCCGCTGCTGCTGGCGACGCTCGCGGTACTCGGCCCGGCCTGGCGGGTCTACCGCAGCGATGTCGCGGCGACGCTGGCGCGGACCCGCAGCTGATGAGCCACCCGCCGTCCCGAAGTCGTCGGCTTGCCGTTGCGGCGGCGGTCGCCGCCGTCGCCGCCGTCGCCGCTGCCAGTTTCTGGTTCGGCACCGCCCGCCACCGCGCGACGCCCGCCAGCGCCGCACCTGCAACGGACCCGGCGGAGAACGTCGCGATGCCGCCGCAGACCGGGCAGCCGTCTCCGGACGGCGGGCCCGACACCGACCCGGCCGATCCGGCCGCAGCGGCGACCGACAGCAGCGTCGCCGCCAGCCCGCCGCGGCCGATGGTCCGCTACCGGAATGGCAAGCTCGTCGAGGACAGCACGCCGCCGGTGATCCTGCTCAGCTCGGAATTCGGCGAAACGCAGGACGGGCTGCTGACCGTGCCGGCCTATGTCGGCGATGTCAGCTATCTGTC
The DNA here is from genome assembly GCF_051860985.1 of Nevskia sp. NCBI lineage: Bacteria > Pseudomonadati > Pseudomonadota > Gammaproteobacteria > Nevskiales > Nevskiaceae > Nevskia > Nevskia sp. The sequence goes on from NZ_JBIMKV010000016.1 coordinate 75,598, forward strand.
CGCACAGCTGCAGACCGAGGCGCAGCGGCCGATCGCCGGCCAGCCGCTGAGCGTGCAGTCGGCGCGCGGCAATCCGGTGCTGGTGATGACCGACCATACCGACGCCAGCGGCTACATCGACTTCCGCGTGCTGGTGCGTCATCCCGGCCGCGACACGCTGACCGTCACGGCGGCCGGCGTCAGCACGCGGCTGGTGCTGGACGTGCAGCGGCCGCCGAGCCGCGAATGGTTCGGTGAGCTTGACCTGCGCGGCGTCACGCCCTGGGATCTGCTGATCGACACGCCGCTGGACTACGGCCGCGACGGCGTCACGGCGCGGTTCCCGGCGGCGCTGCAGGCGATGGAGGGCCAGCCGGTGCGGCTGGCCGGCTTCATGCTGCCGCTGGAATCAGCGCTGACCCAGCGCCACTTCCTGCTGACCGCGAACCCGCCGGCCTGCCTCTTCCATCCGCCCGGCGGGCCGACATCGGTGGTCGACGTGCAGGCGGGCAACGGCATCGAGACCAGCCTCGACGCGGTGGTCATCGAAGGCCGGCTGCGGCTGGTCGCGCGCAGCGCCGACGGCCTGATCTACCGGCTCGAGAACGCCCGGCTGCTGTCGCGCGGCTAGCGGCCCGGTGCACGCCCCGCGTGCTCGGCGGCCCACTCGCCGATGCAGCTGGCGACCTTGTCCGGATGGCTCAGCAGCAGCCAGTGGCCGGCGTCGATGGCGCGGCGGCGCAGCACCGGCACCCAGCGCGACAGCCCTTCGAACAGTTCCGGGCTGACGAAGCGGTCGCGCATCGGAATGATCAGCTGTACCGGCGCGATCGCGTGGCGCGGCTCCGGCCGCAGCAGGCGCGGCAGCACGTTGGCGCGGTACAGGTTGATGCCATTGCGGCCGTCGGCGGTCTGCGTCGGGCTGGCGTCGACGACCGTGCCTTCCATCGCCCGGACCAGTTTCGACCACGAGCGGCCGACGCCGAATCGCCACGCCGCAGGGGCGAACAGCGGCAGCTGGAAGGCGGCGATGTACCAGCTGCGGGCCAGCTGGCGAAGCAGCTGCTGGCCCTTCCAGCCAGGCCGGGCGTGGGCGCGCAGCCAGTAGCCGACGTGGTCCAGGCTCGGCCCGCTGATGCTGGTGTAGCTGGCGATGCGGTCGCGCATCGGCGACAGGGTGACGCTTTCCCAGCTCTGGATCGAACCCCAGTCGTGGCCGACCAGATGGATCTTGCGACCGGGTGCGACGGCATCGAAGACGGCGGCGAGATCGCCCATCAGTTCCAGGATGCGGTAGTCGCGGACGCGGCTCGGCGCGCTCGACTGGCCGGCGCCGCGCACGTCGTAGCTCACCACATGGAACTGGCCGGCCAGCCGTTCCGCCACGGCATCCCAGACCCGCGCGGAATCCGGATAGCCGTGGACCAGCACGAGGGTGGGCTTGCCGTCGGCGGCGGAGCCCCATTCGTAGACGGCAAGGCGGACATCGCCGCGGGTAACGATTCGGGTGGGCGTCATCGGGATCAGGCAGGTGTACGGCTGTTGCGGGGCGCCATCATCGCCGCAGGCGGCAGCGCAGGGAAGCGGCAGCGGGCCGGGGCTCGCTATCATCGCCGCGCCCTTCGCCCACCCGCTTCCGCAATCCGCATGGCCGACTCCGCTTCCCGTCCCGAACCCGCGCTGAACGTGCTCGGCGGCCTGCTGGCCAGCTGCTGCACCGACCCGATGACCGGCTTCTACCGCGACGGCCACTGCCATACCGGGCCACAGGATGTCGGCCGCCATCTGGTCTGCGCCCGCGTCACGGCCGAGTTCCTGGCCTTCTCGCGCGCGGTCGGCAACGACCTCAGCACGCCGCGGCCGGAATACGATTTCCCGGGCCTGAAGCCGGGCGACCAGTGGTGCCTCTGCGCACGGCGCTGGCAGGAAGCCTGCGATGCCGGCGTGGCGCCGCCGGTGGTGCTGGCGGCGACCAACCAGCGGGCGCTGGAATGGGTCGACCGCGCGCAGCTGTTCGCCCACGGCATCGATCGCCCGGCCACCGGCTGAGCACCGGGCGGGCGCCCCCGACGCGCCGGCTCCGGCACCGCTTCCGGCGCTCGTCATGCGCGGAAAATTCTGAATCGCGTCAGATATTTGACGCCGATCCGGCGACCGGCTCCGGGGCCTGACCTTACGCGCCCCCGGAACGGTCCGCCTGTCGGTCTCGGGCCGACCGGGCTCAAGGGAATGCGCATGGTGCCGACACCCCGATGGCCCGCCACGCCTGCGGGACGGGTCTGTCACCGGAGGAGCCCGCGCCATGTCCCTGCCGTTCGCCTGCCGCGTCGCCGCCATCCGCCGCGCGCGCGGCTTCACGCTGATCGAGATGCTGACCACGGTCGCCGTGGTCGCGGTGACCACCACCGTCGGCGTGCCGGCGCTGAACGGCTTCGTCACCGGCAACCGCGCGGCCGGCCAGGTCAACACGCTGATCGCCGCGCTGAACTACGCCCGCAGCGAGGCCGTCAGCAGCGCCCGCGAGGTGTCGCTGTGTCCCTACCTCGAAAACACCGCCGCCAGCGCGCCGGCCGACCGCTACCGCTGCAGCAGCACCACCACCTGGAGCCAGGGCTGGATCGTGTTCCGCAACGTGCTCGACGAGGCCGGCAACGCCACCGGCAGCCGCGAGGTGCTGCGCGTGTTCGGTCCGCTGGCCAGCGGCGATGCACTGACCGCGACCGTCAGCACCGTCACCTATCTGCCGACCGGCTTTCTCGCCGATGGCGGCAGCAGCCCGCAGTTCTCGCTGGTCCCGCAGGCCTGTGCGGCCAGCCAGCGGCGCAACGTGTCGCTGAGTCTGCAGGGCCAGGCGCATGTCGACTCGGCGCACTGCTGAGCGGCGCCGCAGCGCGCGCGGCCAGCGCGGCGTCAGCCTCATCGAGGTGCTGGTCGCCACCGTGCTGGTGTCGATCGGCCTGCTGACCCTGGCCTCGCTGCAGGCGCTGAGCCTGGGCCGCAGCAGCAGCGCCGCGCTGCGCACCGAGGCGGTCGGCCAGTCCTACGACCTCCTCGACCGGATGCGTGCTAACCGCGCGCAGGCAATCGGCGGGCTCTACAACCTGCCGTTCGCGCAGGCGCCGAGCGGCGGCACGCTGGCCAGCCAGGACCTGACCAGCTGGAAGGCCGCACTCGATGCGGCGCTGCCGGACGGCGACGGCCAGGTGCTGGTCGAAGCGCAGGTGGTGACCATCACCGTGCGCTGGCGCGACATCGGCGTGGCCGATACCGCCGCGCCGGCCACCGTCAGCCTGCGGACGCAGCTGTGACACGCCGGCAGGCCGGCATCTCGCTGGTCGAGGTGATGATCGCGATGGTCATCGGCCTGCTGCTGCTGGCCGGCATCTACCGGGTGTTCCTGTCGACCGCGCGCACCGCGCAGACCACGCAGGCGCTCGGTGATCGGCAGGAAGCGATCCGCTATGTCAGCGCCCGTCTGGCGCAGGACGTGCGGATGGCCGGCTACCGGGGCTGCCTCAGCGACACCGGCGCGGTGCGCAACACCCTGAATCCGAATCCGGCGACCAGCGGCGGCACGCGCACGGCGTTCACCCACACCGATTTCCGCTATCGCTACGAACGCTACGCCGAGGGCTTCGAGGCGGTCAGCGGCGGCTGGTCGCCGGGCCTGCCGAGCGGCTTCCCGGCACCGCGCGCCGGCACCGACGTGCTGACCGTGCGCGGCCCGATCGACAACGAACTGTTCACGGTCCGCAACATGGCCACCACCAGCGCCGACCTGGGCATCAACCTGATCACGCCAGCACCGCTGTCGGCCGGCGATGTGGTGATGGCCAGCGACTGCGGCGGCGCGGCGATCTTCCAGATCAGCGGCACCGGCGTGGCCAGCGTCGCCCTGCCGTCCGGCGGCAGCGCCAGCATCGCTACGCTGGCCCATGCGGCCACCGGCAGCAGCCCCGGCAACTGGAGCAACGATCTCGACCGCGCGTTCGCCGCCGGCGCGCAGCTGTTCCGCATGGGCGTGGTCAGCTTCTACATCGCCGACAGCGCCCAGGGCAGCGGCCCGGCGCTGTGGCGGCGCGTCGACAGCGACAGCCGCGAAATCGCCGCCGGCGTCGAGAACCTGCAGGTGCTCTACGGCGAGGACAGCGACGGCGACGGGGTGGCCGACGCCTACCGCCGCGCCGACCAGTTCGCCGACACCGCCGCCTGGCGGCGCGTGGTCGCCGTGCGGGTGGCGCTACTGTTCTCCGGCACCCGCGACCGCGCCGGCTTCACCGACAGCCGCCGCTTCGATCTGCTCGGCGTCAGCGTCGGGCCGTTCGGCGATGGCCGGATGCGCCGCGTGGTGACCCTGACCCTGGCGCTGCGGAACCGTCTGCCGTGAGCCGCCGTCCGCAACGCCAGCGGGGCGTGGTGCTGCTGGTCGGCCTGGTGGTGCTGCTGGTGCTGTCGCTGCTGGCGCTCGGCTCGATCCGCTCGACGACGCTGGAAGAGCGGATGACCGGCAACAGCCAGGATCAGCAGATCGCCTTCCAGGTCGCCGAAGCGGCGTTGCGCGAGGCCGAGGCGATTCTCGGCCAGCCGATGCTGCCGGCGTTCGTGGCGGTCGGCAGCACCGGCGCCGCCGGCTTCTATCTGGCCGATCCGCCGGACAGCAGCGCAGCGGCCAGCCGCTACCGCCCGCTGTGGCTGCGCACCGCCGCCGACACCCGCAACCCGGTCTGGCGCAGCGCCACGGTGACCACCGATGCGCCGCCGCCGCCGATCGACCGGGCGCGCGGCGAATACCTGATCGAACAGCTCGACAGCAACGAGGAAGCCTCGCCCGGCGAAAGCCTGCAGGCCGATTCGGCCGAGGACCGCCGCGAACGGATCATCTACCGGATCACCGCCCGCGCCTGGGGCGCGGCGACCGCCGACCAGGCGGCCCCGGCGGTGCTGCTGCAATCCACCTTCAAGCGCTGATGCGCCCCGCCCGGAAGCCGACCATGCGCCTGCTCGCCCGCAGTCTCGTCGTTGCCAGCCTGATGGTCGGCCACGCGCAGGCGGCGATCACTGCCTCCACCCAGCCGCTGTTCCTGTCGACCTCGGTGGCGCCGAACGTGATGCTGCTGTTCGACAACTCCGGCAGCACGCTGAACATGACCTGGGCCGATGGCTACGACCCGGCCGTCACCTACGCCGACTGGAGCCCGCGCAACTGCGGCAACAACGGCAGCACGCGCTGCTGGCTGCCGACCGACGGCAATGTCGGCATGGACCTGATCGGCACCGGCAGCTGCTCCAGCGGCCGCCGCGCCGGCCGCCTGAACGGCGGCGGCACCACCAAGTGCCTGCTGCTGCCGACGCCGGAAGGCACCAGCACGCGCTACACCGGCAACTACCTGAACTATCTGTTCCAGACCTACGCGACCAACAGCAACCTGACCACCGGCGCGATCCCGACCGTGACCCGGCTGGCCGCCGCCAAGACGGTGGCGACCAACATCGTCAGCGCCAATCCGACCCTGCGCTGGGGCCTGGCCCGCTTCAATCCGCCGATCTCCGGCGGAGACCAGGGCCCCGGCGGCAAGGTGGTGGCCGCCTGCGGCAGCAGCCAGACCACGGTGACCAACGCGATCAGCGGCCTGAACGCCGACAGCAACACGCCGCTGGCAGAAACCTTCTACGAGGTGACCCGTTACTTCCGGGGCCTGAGTTCCTATTACAACAGCGGCACCAGCTACACGAGCCCGGTGCAGTACCGCTGCCAGAAGAACTTCGTGATCGTGGTCACCGACGGCTTCCCGACCTACGACTCCAGCTTCCCGACCAACGACCCGGACGATCTCGCCAACGGCTTCGTGGCACTGCCGAACTGGGACGCCAAGGCACCGTCGACCACCGCCTCGACCTATCCGTTCTTTCCGCGCTACTCCGATGGCTTTCGCGGCCAGAGCGGCACGACCGAGGCGATGGAAGCCTGGTCGCTGTATCTCGACGACCTCGCCAAGTTCGGCTACGACACCGATCTCAAGACCTCCGGCAACGACCTGACCGGCACCAGCTACCAGGATGCCAACTTCAAGATCCAGCGCATCCAGACCTATTCGATCGGGCTGGCGATCAACAACCAGATGCTGCAGGACGCCGCCGAGTACGGCGCCGGCAAGTCGTACACGGCCAACAACGCCGCGCAGCTGCAGAGCGCGCTGCAGGCGGCGCTGAACGACATCGCCTCGCGCACCAGCGCGGCGGCGTCGATCGCCACCAACTCGACGCGGCTGACCGCCGACACCTCGATCTACCAGGCGCGCTTCGCGACCGGCGACTGGAGCGGCCAGCTGCTGGCGCTGCCGGTCAACCTCGACGGCAGCGTCGGCACGCCACTGTGGGACGCGGCAAACCGCATCCCGGTGCCCGGCAGCCGCAACATCCTGACCTACGACCCGAACCTGGCCTCGCGCAGCCGCGGCCGCAGCTTCGCGTGGTCGCAGCTCAACAGCAGCCAGCAGGCGGCGCTGAACCAGGACGGCAACGGCGTCGTCGACAACCTGGGCAGCACGCGGCTCGCCTGGTTGAGAGGCGACCGCAGCAACGAAGGCGAAGCGGCCGGCAATTTCCGCAAGCGCAGCGCCACCACGGTGCTGGGCGACATCGTCAACTCCGATCCGGCGTTCGCCGGCAGCCAGGACTACGGCTTCGGCCGGCTGCCCGGCAGCGAGGGCAGCAGCTACACCGCGTTCCGCGCCACCAGCAGCTACTTGAATCGGCCACCGATGCTCTACGTCGGCGCCAACGACGGCATGCTGCACGGCTTCAAGGCCGCCAACGGCGACGAGCTGCTGGCCTATGTGCCGAACGCGGTCTTCAGCGGCCTGAGCCCGCTGACCGCGCAGACCTACAACACCAACCACCGCTACCTGGTCGACGGCGCGGTGCGGGTGCTCGACGCGCGCATCGACGGCAACTGGAAAACCGTGCTGCTCGGCACGCTGGGCGGCGGCGGCAAGGGCGTGTTCGCGCTCGACGTCACCGACCCGGCCAACTTCGGCACCAGCCAGGTGCTGTGGGAATTCACGCCGAGCACCGATGCCGACGTCGGCTACTCCTACCCGCAGGCATCGATCGCCCGGATGGCCAACGGCAAGTGGGTGGCGCTGATCGGCAACGGCTACAACTCCACTGCCGGCAAGGCCGTGCTGTACGTCGTCGATCTCGACAACGGCACTGTCATCCGCAAGTTCGACACCTTCGTGGCCGGTGACAACGGCATGTCCTCGCCGATCCCGGTCGACACCGACGGCGACCGGATCACCGACCTGATCTACGCCGGCGACCTCAAGGGCAATCTCTGGAAGATCGACGTGCGCGACGCCAATGCCGCCAACTGGGCCTTCGACTTCGGCACCGCCGCAGCGCCCTTGCCGCTGTTCACCGCCTGCAGCGCCGCGCCCTGCTCGGCGAGCAACCGCCAGCCGATCACCGCGCGGCCGGAAGTGGGCATCGCGCCGGACGGCGGCTACATGGTCTATTTCGGCACCGGCTCCTACTTCACGGCGACCGACAACACCGCCGGCACGATCGGCAACAGCTTCTACGCGATCGTCGACCGTGACGACGGCAGCACCCGGCCGAGCAGCCGCAACAGCCTGCTGCGGCAAACCGTGATCGCCGAGCTGCAGCAGGACTTCGGCAGCCGCACCGAGAAGGTCCGCGTGACCAGCAACAATGCGCGCACGACCGGCGATCTCGGCTGGTACCTGGACCTGCCCTCGTCCGGCGAACGCCAGGTGTCGACACCGATCCTCAGAGGCGGCGCAATCATCTTCACCACCTTGATCCCCAACACCGCCGCCTGCGGCTTCGGCGGCGACAGCTTCCTGATGGAGATCGACGCGATCAGCGGCTCGCGGCGTGCCACGACGCCGTTCGACCTGAACCGCGACACCGCCTTCAACAGCAGCGACGAGGTGCTGGTCGGCGGCGTGCGCTACGTGGTCAGCGGACGGCAGTCGAAGGAGGGCATCATCAAGACGCCGGCGATCATCGCGGCCGGCGCCTTCGAGGTGAAGCTGGCCTCCGGCACCACCGGCGGCATCGACACCACCATCGAGCCGCCGCCCGGTGTCGAGCCGGGAGGGCGCCTGTCATGGCGGCAGATCCGATGAACCACAGGACCCAGCGTGGCGTGACCCTGGTCGAGCTGATGGTGGTGCTGGTGATCGTCGGCATCCTCGCCGCGATCGCCCTGCCCGCCTACCAGAGCAGCGTCCGCAAGGCGCGGCGCAGCGATGCCCGGATTGCGCTGACCGAAACCGCGCAGACCTTGGAGCGCTGCCAGACCCAGTTCGGCCGCTATGACGACCCGGCCTGCCCGGTCGCCGCCAGCTTCGCCAGCGCCGACGGCTACTACACGATCAGCTTGCGGGTCGATGCCGGCAGCTACCGGCTGCGCGCCGACGCATCCGGCGTGCAGGCCGCCGACCGCGCCTGCGCCTCGATGAGCCTCGACAGCCTTGGCGTACGGGCGGCGCTGGATAGCGGCGGCGCAGCGGCCAGCGCCTGCTGGTAGCGGCGCGGCCGGCAGCTGTCCGGCGATCAGGGTCGGCGGTTGCGGATCTCCACCACCTGCTGGAAGGTCGGCCGGTTGATCCAGCGGATCGCCGGAACCGGCAGCAGGCTCAAGCCGATGTGGCGGGTGGCGTCGTAGTCCTCCACCGTCTGGTCGGCGGCCGGATCGCTGCTGTTCGCGCTGTAGACGCCGAGCGTGGTGCCATCCCAGTTGGCGAGGTTGTCGATGCCGCCGAGCCGCGTGAGTGCGGAATCCAGCGCCGTCAGCACCGCCGCGCGGCAGGCCGCCGCATCGCCGCCGCCGGCGCACTGCAGCTGCCGGTACGGCGTGGTGCCGGGCACCGCCAGGGCGGTATCGAGCACGCGCTTCAGGTGCTCGTACCAGCCGGAGATGTAGGCCGAACCCTGGGCGCGCGGCGCATCGTAGCGGCCCTGGGCAACGAAGCCGTCGTGGGCGACCAGCTGTGGCAGCACGGTATCGATCAGGTACGGATACCAGGCGTCCATCAGCACCACCGCCGGGCGGAAGTCGTAGCGGCCATCGTTGTTGCGGTCGCGGCGCAGCGCGCCGAGCGCCAGTGGGTAGCGGCTGCCATTGGCGGCCAGGCCGATCCAGTCGCGCGAGTCCTGGCCGTTCAGCCAGCCCTGCATCAGCGTGACGACGCGCTGCTGCGCCGCGTTCAGCGGCCCGGTCTGCATCAGCGCCAGCAGTTCCGGCAGCACCTCCTGGCCCCGGAGATCGGCGTAGGCGGCGTCGCCCATGATCTCGACCATGTTGGCGAAATCGAAGCGGCGACCGCTGGCCTGGAAAGCCTTCAGGCGCTCGGCCAGCAGGTCGACGCGATGGGTCGGGCCGTAGCTACCATCGAAGTCGGCGGCCCACCAGCCGCCGGCCGGCGAATTGTTCCAGCTGGTGATCAGGCCGCCGGGCGGATTGATGGCATTTGGATGGCCGGCGAACGACATGAAATCCGGCCATTCGAAGAAGCCCTGCAGCGGATCGCCGCTGCCGCGCACCACCGGCACCGAGCGGCTGGTGGAATACGCCGCGCCCGATTCGAAGCGCGCGAAGTAGTCGGCCGGCAGGCTGCGGTGGCTGGCCCACTCGTAGCGGCCATCGCCCCAGACCGGCAGCTCCGGATGCGCTTCGGCGGCGCGCTGCGGATAGAGGCCGGAGTGGATGTAGCCGACGTCATCCTTGTCGACATACAGCCAGTTGAAGCTGCCGGTGACGCCGTTGAACAGCTGCTGGAAGCTGGTCGCGTCATGGACCACGCGGGTCGAGGCCAGTGCGAACGGCGCGATGGTGCCGATCTCGTCGAAGAAGGTGCTGCGCTGCTGGCTGATCACCACCGGCTGGCCGTTGACGGTAGCGGTCGCGAAAACCGGGCCGTAGTGCGTGCGCAGCACATAGCGGCGCACGTCCTGCGGCAGCAGCGGCCCGCCAAGCGCCAGGCTGGCGACGGTCGGCCGGGCGCGCCATTCGTCGACCCGCTTCAGGAACCGGCGGCAGACCATGCCGGCACCGTCGCCACGGTCGTAGAGATAGCCGTCGGCATCGGGGAAGCCGTCGCCATCGGCGTCATCGCGCGAGGCCGGGCGACCGTCGAGGTTGCACATCCGCGACACCCGGGTGTCGATCAGATCCGACGAACCCGAGGTCGCGCTCCACGCGAAATCGAGGCCGCGGCCGATGTTGATGTACGGCAGATCGGCGAACACGATGCCGCGGCCGGCGAAGTCCTGCGGCGTGCCGCCGTTAGAGCGGATCGCGACTTCCCACAGCAGCTGCGGCACGAAGTAGCTGGCCTGCGGGCCCATCACCGCAATCGGATGGCCGCTGGCGGTCTCGCTGCCATTGACCGCGATGAAGTTCGACATCCGCTCCGGCAGCGGGATGCCGGCCGCCGCCAGCGCCAGTCGCGCGGCCTTGCCCGGCGAAAGATCGGCGAACACGGTGCGCTTGGCCGGCGCCGGCAGGTCAGCCCGCAACGGCACCACCGCGAGGCTCGCGGTGCGCGTCGGCGCCAGGCCGAACAAGGACGGGATCATCCGCAGCCGGTCGAGCGGCGTCAGCACCGGCGTGGTCACCGGGAACGGCAGCGGCAGCGCCGGGTTGGCGATCGGCTCGTTGCCGGCGGTCAGCACCACACGCGGCTGCACGCTCCCGACGTCCCAGATCGCGGCACCGGCCGGCAGCGCCTGCGGGCAGGCTTCGTTGACCGAGCCCGGGAACTGGGTGGCGAAGTTCGCCGCGATCGTCCGGTGCGCATCCGGATCGCTGGCGTGGCGCACGTCGCGCCAGAACTCGCAGGCGGCGCGCGGGATGGTGGTGGCGCCGGCCGTGAACGACGGATCGAGCCGCTGCAGCAGCAATTCGGACGTGGCCTCGTTGCCGCCGCCGACGGCGAAGATCGACTGGATAAGGATCGCCGAGGCGACGATGTCGTTGCGCGTCCACGGCCGTGGCGGGAACGGCAGCACGCCATCACCGAGCCCGGGCAGCCGCAGGCTCACGTATTCCGGCGGCCGCTGCAGCAGCGCCGGCCCGCTGAGCGTGGCGATGTAGGCATTGATGCCGGCGACCATGCTGTCGAGATCCGCGATCGCCAGTTCGCCAAGCGCGCCGAAGCGGGTGCGGGCCAGCTCGACCATCGCGGTCAGCTCGTCCTCGGTGTAGCCGGCGACCACGGCGATGTTGCCGTCGAAGTCGAAGGTGTCGGCCGCCGGGCCGAGGAACTCGGAAAACGTGCCGCGGCCGATCGAGCGCAGCACGTCGTGCAGCCACAGACGGTCCTGCGCGGAGGCGTAGCCGAAGCCGTACATCGCTGCCTGGCGGGTGTCGCCAACGATGAACGGCACGCCCCAGCGGTCGCGCCGCAGGGTCACGTTGCCGCCGGCCGGCGCGCTGAGGTTCAGGCTCGAGACCACGCTGCCGTCGGCCGGCTCCAGCCCTTCGGCCTTGAAGTAGTTGCAGGCGAGATTCGATGACGCGGTGTGGGCATCGATGGCCAGCGGCGGATTGCACGGCGTGGCCTGCAGGTTCGGCCGGGCGTAGCTCAGGTCGCCGTACAGCGACAGCTGGTCGACGAAGTTGTCGGGATAGCGCAGCACCGGCAGGCCGGGCACCGGCGCGCCGAGCCCGCCGGCGGAATTGCCGTTGGAGCCGGGCGGCAGCACGTTCAGGAACAGGTCGGCGCCGGGCTGCTGCACGTTGCCGCCGGTGCTGCCGCCGGTCGTGCCACCCGTGGTGCCGCCGGAAGTCCCGCCGCCGTCCGGCGATCCGGAACTGCCGCAGGCTGCGAGCATCAGGCTGGCAGCGCACAGCCACAGCGGGCGCGCACGGCGGCGCCAGAGGTTCGACCGGGTCATCTTCGCTCTCCTCGAAGGCGGGCCGCGACGTCGGCGGCGCGCTGGTATAGGACCCGGAATGTAGCCGATGCCGGCCATCGCCAAGCGCCTGGCGCACTGGCAATGATTGCTCCATCGCCGTACCGCGCTTACCCTCCGGCTCCGCTATTTCGCCTGGCCCGGATGAACGTCACACGCTGCGATGCCCTGCCCGATGGCGCGCTGGCTGCCCTGCTCGGCCGGTCCGGGCTGGAACTGGCCTGGCTCGCCGAGGCCGATGCGATTCCGGGCAGCTACTGGGGCGAGCCGGAAGCCGGGCTGGTCGGGCGGCGGCTGTACGTCCGCCGCGACACGCCGGTGCATTCGGCGCTGCATGAAGCCTGTCACTGGCTGTGCATGGACGAGGCTCGCCGCGCCGGTCTGCACACCGATGCCGGTGGCACCGACACCGAAGAAAACGCCGTCTGCTACCTGCAATGCCTGCTGGCCGAGCAGCTGGCCGGCTACTCGCGCGCGCAGGCATTTGCCGACATGGATGCCTGGGGCTACACGTTCATCCTGGGCTCGGCGGCAGCCTGGTTCGTCGGCGACAGCGACGACGCCATCGGCTGGCTGCGCCAGCACGGCCTGATCGGTGGCGACACAGCGCCGTTCACGCCGACGCTGCCGCCGGCAGCCGGCTGAGCCAGGGCTACGGCCGCGGCGATGGCTAGGCCTTGCGGGGCCGCTTCCAGCCGGGCAGCGAGCGCTGGTCGCGGGCGCGGTTGATGGTCAGCTGATCGTCCGGCGCGTCCTTGGCGATCGTCGAACCGGCGGCGATGTAGGCCCCGCGGCCGATGCGGACCGGCGCCACCAGCTGGCTGTCGGTGCCGATGAAGGCGTCGTCGCCGATGGTGGTGGTGAACTTGTGCGCGCCGTCGTAGTTGCAGGTGATCACGCCGGCGCCGACGTTGACCCGTGCGCCGATCACCGCATCGCCGAGATAGGCCAGATGGTTGGCTTTGGAGCCGTCTCCGACCGTGGTCTTCTTCAGCTCCACGAAGTTGCCGATGTGCACGTCCCGGCCCAGCTCCGTGCCCGGCCGCAGCCGCGCGTACGGGCCGATCACGCAACCCGGGCCGACGCGGCAGTCGTCGAGCAGCGAATGGGCTTCGATGCGGGTGCCGGCCGCCACCTCGACATCGCGCAGGATGCAGTACGGCCCGATCCGCACGTTGTCGCCGAGCGTGACCGTGCCTTCGATGACGCAGCCGATGTCGATCTGCACGTCGCGGCCGATGTGGAGCTGGCCGCGCAGGTCGAAGCGCGCCGGATCGGCCAGGTACAGGCCATCGCGCTGCAGGCGCTCGGCCTGCCGACGCTGGTACAGGCGCTCGGCGCGGGCCAGCTGCAGCGGATCGTTGACCCCTTCCACCTCGGCCGCGCTCGCCGCCTGCAGCGTGCGGATGGCGACGCCGTCACGGGCAGCAAGGCCGACGACATCGGTCAGATAGTACTCGCGGTTGGCGTTGTCGTTGCCGACGTGGGCCAGCCAGCGGCGCAGCCGGCGCGCCGGTGCGGCAATCAGGCCGGTGTTGACCTCGCGGATCTGCCGCTGCGCGTCGCTGGCGTCCTTTTCCTCGACGATGCCGGTCACCCGCCCGGCCGTGTCGCGCAGGATGCGGCCGTAGCCGCGCGGCTCGTCGAGCGTCACGGTCAGCAGCGCCAGGCCGTCCTGCGCCGCCTCGATCAGCGCCTGCACGGTAGCGGCGCTGATCAGCGGCACATCGCCATACAGCACCACCACGAGCGCGGTGTCCGGCACCGCCGGCAGCGCCTGGCCGACCGCATGCGCGGTGCCGAGCTGCTGCGCCTGGATCACCGCCTGCGGCGCAGCGCCGGGCCGCGTTTCAAGCCAGGCGCGCACCTGCTCGGCGCCATGGCCGAGCACCAGATGCGCCTGGCCGATGCCGGCGTCGGTCGCGGCATCGAGCACATGGCCGAGCATCGGCTTGCCGCCCACGGCGTGCAGCACCTTCGGCCGGGCGCTCTTCATGCGCGTGCCCTGCCCGGCGGCAAGGATGATGGCGTGAACGCGGTCGGACATGGCTTCGGCGGCAGCGGGCGGACGCCGATGATAAGGCCCGCCGCCTGCGAAAAGGCCCGCCGGGTTGAGCCGGCGGGCCTTCAGGACAGCGGTCGCGCCGGTCTGCGTGCGTCATGGCGCAGGCCGGGGCGAGCGGGACTCAGGTGGTGACCTGGGCCAGCTCGCGGCGTTCGTTGCCGCCTTCGGAACGGCTCTTGAGCACAGCCCAGTCGACGATCAGCGCCGAGCCGGTCACCGGTGCCATGCGCGCCCAGTCCTGCAGCAGCACCAGCACGGCGTAGTCGACGTGGCGCAGCCGCTCGATGTCGAGCGTCAGCTGGGTGCCCGGCGGAATCTCGTCAAGGATCTTGGCGATCCACGGGATGTTCAGGAACGTCGCGAAGCCGACCAGGCGCAGCGTCCGGGCATTCGCCTCATCGCCCTTCTTCAGGTGCAGGTGCAGCCGTGCCGAGCGCAGCGCCAGCCGCAGCAATGCGAAGCCGATGCCGACCATGACGCCCATCAGCAGATCGGTGGCGATGATGGTCAGCGCGGTCACCGCGTAGACCGACACGTTGCCGCGACCGAACTCGGCCAGTTCCCGGATCTGCGACGGCTTGACCATCTTGAAGCCGGTGTAGACCAGGATGCCGGCCAGCGCCGACACCGGCGCCATCCGCAGCAGCCACGGCAGCAGCAGCACGAAGGCGAGAATCCAGCTGCCGTGCAGGATCGTCGACAGCCGCGTCTTGGCACCGGCCTGGACATTGGCCGCCGAGCGCACGATTACGCCGGTCATCGGCAGTGCGCCCATCAGCCCGCACAGCGCATTGCCGACGCCCTGCGCCGTCAGTTCGCGGCTGTACTGGGTGCGCGCACCGTCGTGCATTCGATCGACCGCCGCCGCCGACAGCAGCGTTTCAGCGCTGGCGATGAACGCGAATGCCGCCGCCGACACCAGCAGCGCCGGTGTCGTGAACAGGCCCAGCAGCTTCGACGGCGTCACCCATTCGATGCCGGCGATCAGGTTGTCCGGCAAGGTCACGCGGTTGACGCCGAGTTGCAGCGATTCGGCGATCAGCGTGGCCAGGATGATCGCGATCAGCACGCCCGGCAGCAGCTTGACCCGCGCCGGCCGGAACTTCTCCCAGGCGACGATCATCGCGATCGTCGCCAGGCCCAGCGCCGCCGCCTGCGCGCCGGCACCGTTGGTCAGCGCGTTGAAGATCAGCTTCGGTGCGGCGAAGAAGTTCAGGAAGCCGGTCGGCAGCGGCTTGGCGTCGAACATCACGTGGAACTGCGAGGCGATGATCAGCACGCCGATGCCGGCCAGCATGCCGTTGACGACCGCTGGCGACACCATCCGGAACCACATGCCGAGGCCGGTCACGCCGGCCACCACCTGGATCAGGCCGGCGATCAGCACCACCGGCCCGAGGGCGATGATGCCGTGTGCCTGCACCAGCTCGAACACCAGCACCGCAAGCCCGGCGGCCGGACCGCTGACCAGCAGCGGGCTGCCGGAGATGCTGCCGACCACGATGCCGCCGATGATGCCGGTGATCAGGCCGGCCGCCGGCGGCACGCCGGAGGCGATCGCGATGCCCATGCACAGCGGCACGGCCACCAGGAACACGACGATCGAGGCCAGGACGTCCGCCATCAGGTTCTGACGGGCGGGCGCCTCGGCCGCCATCGCCGGCTGCGAGGCTGCCGCGCTCATCGCACGTCACCCTTGCGGATCGGCGCCTGCAGCGCGCCCGCACGCGGCGCCGAGGCCGGCCGGCTGGCGACCGGCGCCAGTTCGTCGTCAGCGCCTTCGCTGCCTTCCTCGACCTCGATGGTCCGGAAGCAGCGCTGCTCGGCATCGAAGACGTGGATGTCCGCCGATTCGATGTCGAACACCCAGCCGTGGATGCGCAGCCGGTTGGACGCCAGCCGCGCCGCCACTGACGGATGGGTGCGCAGATGGTCCAACTGGGCGATGACGTTTTCCTCGGTCAGTGCCAGCAGCCGGGAGCGATCGCCGCTCTCGTCGAAGTTCTCCTCGAGCACATGGCGCGCGATCTGCGCGTGCTGCAGCCAGGCGGTGACAGCCGGCATGCCATCGGTGCTGCCGGGCTTGAGCGTCGCCTTCATCGCGCCGCAGTCGGAATGCCCGCAGACCACGATGTCCTTCACCCCGAGCACCACCACTGCGTACTCGATCGCCGCCGACACGCCGCCGACGAACTGCGCGTACGGCGGCACGATGTTGCCGACGTTGCGGACCACGAAGATCTCGCCCGGATCGGACGAGGTGAAGTACTCCGGCACCACGCGCGAATCGGCGCAGGTGATGATCAGGGTGTGCGGGGCCTGGCCACTGGCCAGCTTCTTGAACAGCCGCTGCTTGGTCGGATAGGTGACCTTGCGGAACTGGGCGAAACCTTCGATGAGCTTGTCCACGGGATGCCTCGTATGTCGTATGGCCGCAGCGCCGGCGTCGACGGGACGTCAGCGGCGCTGCAACGGGAAATGGGAAACCTGCTGGCTCGCGCGCACGCCGGGCCGGGGGCCCGAAGTGCTTGCGAGGGATCGCGCCGGCTGACGGGGACCGCCGGTGCTGCCGGCGGCAACGTCGAATCAGGACGCGAGCGAACGCCCGGTCAAACCGATCTGCTGATCGGGCGGGCGGAAGGTTTCCGACGACATGCGGAGGATCGCCGCGAGGTCCCGATTACGAGCCATGCGGGCGACGACCGGCTGGAACAGATGGGTGAACTCGCGCAGGAAGAACAGCTTGACGTCATGCGTCTCGTCCAGCGCCACCAGCGGCACGGACTCGCATTCAGGTTCTTCGGCGCAATCGGCCGGCTGCGCATCCGGCAACGTGTCCGGCGCCGGCGGCAACGCATCGGCGATGGCTGCCAGCGTCACCAGCACCTTGCTGTCCTGCACCGACGACACCGCCTGCGCCACCCAGGTCACCGAGCACATCACGACCATGAACATCGCCACGACACGCGCCCAGCGTGCAGTGGACAGTCGTCGGATGTGGGCAAACAGCGACATGGGGCTTGAAGGAGGTCTCGGGTGTGGTCTGCCAGTGACAGCAGGATGAGCAAAAAGTGCACCGCCATTGACTCTACGCGAAGCGCGGCCGGCAAATGGCAAGGATTCGTCAACGGCACTGCAAAAACGCCAGACGGCTGGCATTCGTTCCAAGCTTATCCCGCTGCCGTTTCAACCCGGCGACATCTCGACATCGGGGCGGCACCGGTGCCGGTGCGATCAGGCCGTCGCCGCTGCCGGGCCCGGACATGAAAACGCCGACACGAGGTCGGCGTTTTCAACGGCCAGCAGGGCGAGTGCGTCAGTGCGTCGACTTCTTGATCTTGGTCAGGAACTCGGCCAGCGCGGCGGCCTGCAGCAGCTCCGCCTGGGCCTTGGCGA
This sequence comes from Nevskia sp., assembly GCF_051860985.1. NCBI lineage: Bacteria > Pseudomonadati > Pseudomonadota > Gammaproteobacteria > Nevskiales > Nevskiaceae > Nevskia > Nevskia sp. The sequence continues at coordinate 92,984 of NZ_JBIMKV010000016.1, forward strand.
GGTCGACGTCGGACTTGGCGTTCGACAGCTTTTCCTCGGCGCGGCGCTTGGCCTCGGTGGCCAATGCCTCGTCGCAATCCTTGGCGCGGATCGCGGTGTCAGCCAGCACGGTGACCAGGTGCGGCTGCACCTCAAGGATGCCGCCGCCGACGAAGAACGCCTGCTCCACGCCGTCCGTGCCCTTGACGCGGACCGCGCCCGGCTTCAGCCGAGCCAGCAGCGGGGCGTGGCGCGGCGCGATGCCGACTTCGCCCAGCTCGGCCGGCGCGAACACCATCGACGCCTGGCCATGATGGATCTGGCCTTCTGCGGAAACGATGTCGATTTCGATGGTTGCCATAGCTTGCTCGGTTGCCTTCGGTACGGATCAGGCGCGCCTGATCAGAGCTTCTTCGACTTCTCGACCGCTTCGTCGATCGAGCCGACCATGTAGAACGCCTGCTCCGGCAACGCATCGTGCTTGCCATCGACGATTTCGCGGAAGCCGCGGATCGTTTCCTTCAGCGACACGTACTTGCCCGGCGAGCCGGTGAACACTTCGGCGACGTGGAACGGCTGCGACAGGAAGCGCTGGATCTTGCGGGCACGGGACACGGCCTGCTTGTCGGCTTCCGACAATTCGTCCATGCCGAGGATCGCGATGATGTCCTTCAGTTCCTTGTAGCGCTGCAGCACGCCCTGCACGTCGCGGGCGGTGTTGTAGTGCTCCGAACCGATGACGTTCGGATCAAGCTGACGCGACGTCGAGTCGAGCGGATCCACGGCCGGGTAGATGCCGAGCGAAGCGATGTCACGCGACAGCACGACGGTGGCGTCGAGATGCGCGAAGGTGGTCGCGGGGCTCGGATCGGTAAGGTCGTCCGCCGGGACGTAGACGGCCTGGATCGAGGTGATCGAGCCGGTCTTGGTCGAGGTGATGCGCTCCTGCAGCGCGCCCATTTCCTCGGCCAGCGTCGGCTGGTAGCCCACTGCCGACGGCATACGGCCGAGCAGTGCCGACACTTCGGTACCGGCCAGCGTGTAGCGGTAGATGTTGTCGACGAAGAACAGCACGTCGCGGCCTTCGTCGCGGAAGTACTCGGCCATCGTCAGGCCGGACAGCGCCACGCGCAGACGGTTGCCGGGCGGCTCGTTCATCTGGCCGTACACCATCGCCACCTTCGATTCCGGCAGGTTGTCGCGGACGATGACCTTGGAATCCGACATCTCGTGGTAGAAGTCGTTGCCTTCGCGGGTACGCTCGCCGACGCCGGCGAACACCGAAAGACCCGAGTGCTCCTTGGCGATGTTGTTGATCAGTTCGAGCATGTTGACGGTCTTGCCGACGCCGGCACCGCCGAACAGACCGACCTTGCCGCCCTTCGCGAACGGGCACAGCAGGTCGATGACCTTGATGCCGGTTTCCAGCAGCTCGGTCGAACCGGACTGGTCTTCGTAGCTCGGCGCGTCGCGGTGGATCGCCCAGTGGTGTTCGGATTCGACCGGACCGACTTCGTCGATCGGCTCGCCGAGCACGTTCATGATGCGGCCCAGGGTGGCCTTGCCGACCGGCACCGAGATCGGGGCGCCGGTATTGGAAGCGACGAGGCCGCGCTTCAGGCCGTCCGACGAACCGAGCGCGATGCAGCGCACGATGCCGTCGCCCAGCTGCTGCTGCACTTCGAGCGTCAGCTCGGTGCCGGTCACCTTCAGCGCGTCGTAGACCTTCGGGATCGCATCACGCGGGAATTCGACGTCGATGACCGCGCCGATAATTTGAACGATCTTGCCGTTGCTCATCGCTGTTTCTCTATCCGGAATTCTTGGGGTACCGCTCTAAAAATGCGCGCTCAGACCGCTGCCGCGCCGCCGACAATTTCCGCCAGTTCCTTGGTGATGCTGGCCTGGCGAGCCTTGTTGTAGGCGAGCTGCAAGCCATTGATGATCTTGCCGGCGTTGTCGGTGGCCGCCTTCATCGCGACCATGCGGGCGCTCTGTTCGCTGGCGACGTTCTCGACCACGGCCTGGTAGACCTGCGACTCCACGTATCGCTGCAGCACGGTATCGAGCAGCTCGGAAGCGCTCGGCTCGTACAGGTAGTCCCAGTTGTCGGCGAGCTTCTGCACGCCGGCATCCGGCTGCACCGGCAGCACCTGGCGAACGCCCGGACGCTGGGTCATGGTGTTCACGAACTGCGTCGAGGCCAGGTACAGGCGATCGATGCGGCCTTCGCGGTAGGCGTCGGTCAGCACCTTGATGGCGCCGAGCAGCTGGTCGAGGTGCGGCTTGTCGCCGAGGTTCGCGTTCTGCGCGACGACCTTGCCGCCGACCCGGCGGAAGAACGACAGGCCCTTGTTGCCGATCACGGCGTACTCGGCCTCGATGCCGGCGTCACGCCATTCGCGGATCGAACGGGTCAGCTGGCGGAACAGGTTGGTGTTCAGACCGCCGCAGAGGCCACGGTCGGTCGACACCACCAGCACGCCCACGCGCTTCACCGGCCGGTCGGCCATGAACGGATGGGTGACTTCGGTGTTCGCCTGCGACAGATGCGCGATGGTGCGGCGGATCTTCTCGGCGTACGGACGCGCTTCGGTCATCCGGACCTGGGCGCGGCGCATCTTCGAGATCGCCACCTTTTCCATCGCGCGCGTGATCTTCTGCGTGTTCTTCACGCTCTTGATCTTGCTGCGGATTTCTTTGGCGCCTGCCACTGTATTTCTCGGTCGTGCTCAGGAATCGCTTAGATCGCGGACTGCTTCTTGAACGCGGTGATCGCGGCCTTCAGCTCGCCTTCGATCGCGTCGTTCCAGTCGCCCTTGACGTTGATCTTGTCGAGCAGCGGCTTCTGGTTGGTGACGAGGTACTGCTGCAGCGCGGCCTCGAACGCACCGATCTTGTCGACCGCGACGTCGTCAAGGAAGCCCTTTTCGGCGGCGTAGATCGACGCCGCCATCTCGGCGACCGACATCGGTGCGTACTGCTTCTGCTTCATCAGCTCGGTGACGCGCTGGCCGCGCTCGAGCTGCTTGCGGGTGGCTTCGTCAAGATCTGACGCGAACTGGGCAAACGCTGCCAGCTCACGGTACTGGGCGAGCGCCAGCTTGATGCCGCCCGACAGCTTCTTGATGACTTTGGTCTGGGCCGCACCACCGACGCGCGACACCGAGATACCGGCATTCATGGCCGGACGGATACCGGCGTTGAACAGATCGGTTTCCAGGAAGATCTGGCCGTCGGTGATCGAGATCACGTTGGTCGGCACGAAGGCCGAGACGTCGCCGGCCTGGGTTTCGATGATCGGCAGCGCGGTCAGCGAACCGGTCTTGCCCTTCACCGCACCGTTGGTGAACTTCTCGACGTAGTCGGCGTTGACGCGCGCGGCGCGCTCCAGCAGACGCGAGTGGAGATAGAAGACGTCGCCCGGATAGGCTTCGCGGCCCGGCGGGCGCTTCAGCAGCAGCGACACCTGACGGTAGGCGACGGCCTGCTTGGACAGATCGTCATAGACGATCAGCGCGTCTTCGCCGCGATCGCGGAAGTACTCGCCCATCGTGCAGCCCGAGTACGGGGCGACGAATTGCAGCGCGGCGGCGTCGGAGGCCGACGCGGCAACGACGATGGTGTGCGCCAGCGCGTTGTTCTCTTCGAGCTTGCGCACGACGTTGGCGATCGAGGACGCCTTCTGGCCGATGGCCACGTAGACGCACTTAATGCCAGTGTTCTTCTGGTTGATGATCGCGTCGATCGCCATCGCGGTCTTGCCGGTCTGACGGTCGCCGATGATCAGTTCGCGCTGGCCGCGGCCGATCGGGATCATCGCGTCGACGGCCTTGTAGCCGGTCTGCACCGGCTCGTCGACCGACTGGCGGGCGATGACGCCCGGGGCGATCTTTTCGATCGGGCTGGTGCCTTCGGCGGCGATCGGGCCCTTGCCGTCGATCGGGCGGCCGAGCGCGTCGACGACGCGACCGAGCAGCGCACGGCCGATCGGCACTTCGAGAATGCGGCCGGTGGTCTTCACCGTGTCGCCTTCGGTCAGGTGCTTGTAGTCGCCGAGCACGACGGCGCCCACCGAGTCGCGTTCCAGGTTCAGCGCCAGGCCGTAGGTCGGCTCGCCGTCGACACCCGGGAATTCGAGCATTTCGCCCTGCAGCGCGTCGGACAGACCGTGGATGCGGACGATGCCGTCGGCCAGCGACACGATGGTGCCGGTGTTCCGGGCTTCGGTCGCGGCCGCGAAATTCTGGATGCGGCCCTTGATCAGGTCGCTGATTTCGGAGGGATTCAGTTGCATGTCATGTGCTCGGTGCTAGCTCGCCGCGACAGGCCGCGGCAGCCGGGAATTGGCCGGATGGGAATAAGGTCAGGCAACCAGTTGCAGGCGCAGCCGCTCAAGCTCGCCCACCGACGAGCCGTCGATCACCAGGTCGCCAGCGCGGATCACCGCACCGCCGATCAGGCTTTCGTCGACCTTCGTGGTGACGTTCAGCTTGCGCGCCAGCCGGCGGGCAATGGCATCGACAAGCGCAGCCAGCTGCTCGGGAGCTGCCGGCGACGCCGTGGTGATCTCGACATCGATCGTGGCTTCGGCTTCGGCGCGCAGCGCTTCGTACTCGGCCGCGATCGCCGGAGCCAGCTTGAGGCGGCCGTTGTCGATCAGCAGGCGCAGCAGGTTCGCGCCTTCGGCACCGATCTGGCTGCCGAGGGCATCGATCAGAGCCTGCGACAGCTGGCCCTTGCCCACCGCCGGATGACCGATCGCGGCAGCGACGGCCGGATCGCTGACGGCGTCAGCGAGGCCGCGCAACACGTTGGACCAGTCGCCGAAACGGGACGTGTCGCGCGCCAGCTCGAACACCGCTTTCGCGTACGGCCGCGCCAGTGTGCTCAGCTCGGCCATCAGACTTTCGCCGCCAGCTCGGAAATCAGCTCGGCATGGGCACCGCCGTTGATTTCGCGCTTGAGGATCTTGGCAGCGCCGGCGACGGCCAGCTCACCGACCTGGCGACGCAGCGCGTCCTTGGCCTGGGTGATTTCGCGAACCACTTCGGCATGGCCGGCGGCGACGATGCGCGCCTTCTCGGACTCGGCATCGGCGCGTGCCTGCTCGACCATCTGGGTGGCCTGCTTGTTGGCGGCGGCGACGATTTCCTGCGCCTGGGCCCGGGCGGCCTTCAGCGCTTCGTCGCCACTCTTCGACGCTTCGGCAAGCGCCTTCTGACCCTTCTCCGCCGCAGCCAGACCATCGGCGATGCGCTTCTGACGCTCGTCGAGGGCCTTCGTGATCGGCGGCCACACGAACTTCATCGTGAACCAGACGAAGATCGCGAACACGATCATCTGGCCGACGATGGATGGAATACTGGCCTGCATCGCTTAGGCTCCGAAAAAAAGGATCAACCGACGTGTCTTGCGACGATGTGCTTACTGCGCGGCAGCCTGGACAACGGCCAGCAGCGGGTTCGCGAACATCATCAGCAGGCCCATGGCGACGCCGATGATCGCGACGGCGTCAAGCAGGCCGGCGATGATGAACATCTTGGTCTGCAGCATGTTGGCGAGTTCCGGCTGACGCGCGGCGCCTTCCAGGAACTTGCCGCCGAGCAGGCCGAAGCCGATGGCGGTACCGAGGGCGGCCAGACCGAAGATCAGACCGATGGTCAGCGCGGTGTTGGCTTGGATTTGGGCGACGAGTTCCATGAAGTGCTCCGTTGGGGTTCTGCGTTGAAAAGCGTTTGAGGGATTGCTGCGACAGCGGAATCGGACGCTGCGGAATGGCGACTGCTTAATGATGCTCGGCGTCGTCGTGATTCTCGTTGGCCATGCTGAGATACACGATGGTCAGCGTCATGAAGATGAACGCCTGCAGGGTCACGACGAGAATGTGGAAGATCATCCAGCCCATGCCGGGGATGACCTGCGCCCACCAGGGCAGCAGCGCGATCAGGATGAAGATCAGCTCGCCTGCATAGAGGTTGCCGAACAGTCGCAGCGCCAGCGACAGCGGCTTGGCGAGATATTCGACGGTGTTCAGGATGATGTTGAACGGCAGCAGCTTGGCGCCGAACGGATGGGTCAGGAATTCCTTGGCGAAGCCGCCGACACCCTTGGACTTGAAGCTGTACCAGAAGATGAAGAAGAACACCGACAGCGACAGCGCGAAGGTTGCGCTCATGTCGGCCGACGGCACCACGCGCAGCGCATGCAGGCCAAGCACGTGCTCACCGAACAGCGGCAGCAGGTCGACCGGCACCAGATCCATGCAGTTCCACAGGAACACCCAGCAGAAGATGGTCAGCGCAAACGGGGCGATGAAGCTGCGGTCGCCCTTGAACGAATCCTTCACCGAGTTGTCGACAAACTCGATGATGATCTCGACGAAATTCTGCAGCTTGCCCGGCACGCCGCTGGTGGCGCGCACGGCAGCCAGCCGGAACAGGGTCAGGAAAATCAACCCGAGAACGGTCGAAAAGAATAGGGTATCGATGTGCCAGTTCGTCATGGAGACGAAACCGGCGTCGTGATTGGACGTCATGTGCATCAGATGATGCGAGACGTATTCCGCTGGAGTCTTGGCCGCGCCGCTTTCTGCTGACATCACGAATCCCAGGTCAGAGCCCACCAGTAAACCAAAAGCGCAACGGCAAACGTTGTGATCAACGGTGCGAAGTTGCTGCCGAAAACTTTTACTGCCACTGCAAACAACACCACTGCCAATGCGAACTTGCGCATCTGCGCCCGGTAGAAATTCGCGACCACCTGATTGGGGTCATCGGAATGTCGTCCGAACGTCTTGAGCGCCGCGTAAAACGTGAGCGTTGCCGCGATTGCGCCGCCTGCTAGCGCTGCACCCCCTGCCTGGATATCCCGTATCCATACCCAGAGTGCCGCACCCAGCAATCCGATAAGCAGCTGCCGTAGTGCGATGCGATTGGCTGTTTTCATGCGAGCTTTGTAGCGTCGCGATGAGCGCCGGGGGCGTCAAAGCGCGCGGAGTATACGCATCTACGGTGTCGATCTTCAACTATCTCGCTCGGAAATCCCTGCAATCTCCGCGCTTTGCGTCATCCATCGGCTGCGTTCTGCATATGTCACCTGTCACCCCGACGACGCGATGACGGCCATATTCCGGACCGATTTCCGGCGCTTCCGGGTCGCCGTTCTGTCCGGGTGATGTCGCCAATTCGTCAGCGGCATAACGCGCAATCAAGGCCTTGGCAGCGCTGCGGATCCTGGCGATCGGGAGATGTCGACCGTCACGCAGGCGGGACAATCCCGATTGTTGCGCCGCCACAAAATCGGCACGGGACAGCCGTCAGCGCCGGCCATCGGCGCTAACGGCTGCGCATCAGCCGCGCATGATCCGGCCGACCAGCCGCGTCACCACGCCGCGCGGCGCGACTGCCGTCGCCAGCGCCGCGATCTTGGTCATGCCGCCCGGCACCACCACCCGGCTGCGGCTGGCGAGGCCGGCCAGCGAGGCATCGACGATGTACTGCGCCGACACCATCGAGCCCTTGGGCACCTTCTTGCGCAGGTTGTGGGCGCCGGTGGCTTCGAAGAACGCGGTGTCGACCGGGCCCGGGCAGACCGACATCACATGGACGCCGCGGCCGCGCAGTTCCTCGTTCAGGGCGTCGCTGAACGAATAGACGAAGGCCTTGGTCGCGGCATAGACCGCGAAGAACGGCATCGGCTGGAAGGCCGCCGACGACGCGATGTTGATGATCGCGCCGTGCCTGGCTTCCAGCATCGGCGGCAGGAAGGCATGCGACAGATCGACGACAGCCGACGCGTTCAGGCGGATTTCCTCCGCCTCGCGGGCGGCATCCTGCTGCTCGAACGCACCCTGGGTGCCGAAGCCGGCGTTGTTGATCAGCAGGTCGACCGACATTTCCAGCGCGTCGACCTGCTTCCTGAGCCTGGCGCCGCAGTCCGGCTTCGACAGGTCGGCGGCGATCACCTGAATGTTGCGGCCGGTCTCGCGCGTCAGTTCGCCGGCCAGTTGGCGCAGCTTGTCCTCGGAGCGGGCCACCAGGATCAGATCGCTGCCGGCGCGGGCCAAGGTCGCGGCGAAGGCGGCGCCGATACCGCTGGAAGCCCCGGTGATCAGGGCAGTCTTGTACGCATTCATGGGCAAGTCTCGAGTCGAACACGCAGCACGATGCTGCACTGCGGCAGTGTACGCAGCAGGTTTCGAAATTCGGGATTACCTCAAGCCATCGCCTGCGCCGGCGGATCGGGACCGGGCGACAGGCTTGCCGCCGGCCTCAGCGCAGCAGCTTCAGCACTTGCTGCAACTGGGCGTTGTTGTCGAACGAGATCACCAGCTTGCCCTTGCCGCGCGGCGTCTGGTTCAGGCTCACCGGCACGCCGAGGCGTTCGCTGAGTTCGACCGCCACCGGCGATGGCGGCGCGGGTGCCGGTCCCGGCGGAAGCGGCCGCAGCGAGGCCGCCAGCAGCGCCTCGGTCTGGCGCACGGTCAGATCCCGCTCGATCACCTGCCGCGCCAGTTCGGCCTGCTTCGACGGACTGGCGCCGAGCAGCACCTTGGCATGGCCCAAGGTCAGCGCGCCGCTGCGGACCAGCGCCTGTACGCCTGGATCGAGATCGATCAGCCGCAGCAGATTGGAGATCGCGGCGCGCGACTTGCCCACCGCTTCCGCCGCCTGCTCGTGGGTCAGGCCGCATTCGTCGATCAGCCGGCGCAGCGCCTCGGCTTCTTCCAGCGGGTTCAGGTCGGCACGCTGGATGTTCTCGACCAGCGCGACCGCCATCGCGGTGCGGTCTTCCATCTTGCGCACCACGGCCGGAATCACGCTGAGCCCGGCCAGCTTCGAGGCCCGCCAGCGGCGTTCGCCGGCGACGATCTCGTAGGCCGCCTCGCCGACTTCGCGGACGATGATCGGCTGCACCACGCCCTGGGCGCGGATCGATTCGGCCAGCGCTTCGAGCTGGGCCGGGTCGAAAACGCGACGCGGCTGGTGACGGCCGGCACTCAGCTGGTGCACCGGCAGCTCGCGCAGCTCATCCCCCGCCGCCTCGACGCTCTGCGGCTGCGAGCTGCCGAGCAGGGCATCGAGCCCGCGACCGAGTCCACGCTTCTTCACAGACACTTATTCGCTCCCCAGACGCAGCTGGCCGCCATCGTGGCGACGCAGCAATTCACCGGCCAGCGCCAGATAGGCCTTGGCCCCGGCGGAGGCGGCATCGTAGGCCATCACCGGAATGCCGTGGCTGGGCGCCTCGGCCAGCCGCACGTTGCGCGGCACCAGCGTGCGGTAGACCTTGTCGCCGAAATGCTCGATCAGCTGCGCCGACACCTCGTTCGACAGGTTGTTGCGCGGATCGAACATGGTCCGCAGCAGGCCGTCGATCTCCAGCCGCGGATTGATCACCCGCTGGATCTTCTTGATGGTGTCGACCAGCGCCGTCAGCCCTTCCAGCGCGTAGTACTCGCACTGCATCGGGATCAGCACGCCGTCGGCGGCAACGAAGGCGTTGACGGTCAGCTTGGAGAGCGCCGGCGGGCAGTCGATCAGGATGTAGTCGTAGTCCGCCGCCACCGTTTCCAGCGCCAGCTTCAGCGCGAAATCGCCGGCCGGCATGTCGCGCAGCTTGATTTCGGCTTCCGTCATGTCGGCATTGGCCGGCAGCACGTTGAAGCCCAGGCCTTCGCTGGTGGTGGTCGTGTCGCGCGCCGATGCCGCTTCCAGCAGCACGTCGCGGACGCTCCACTGGAGCCGGTACTTGTCGACGCCGCAGCCCATCGTCGCGTTGCCCTGGGCATCGAGATCGACCAGCAGCACGCGCCGCCGGGTCGCCGCCAGCGAGGCCGCAAGGTTGATCGTCGTCGTGGTCTTGCCGACGCCGCCTTTCTGGTTGGCGATGGCGATGATGCGGGTCATGGGCCTGGGTCCGGGGAACGGGAGACTGGAAACGGGCGCAGCTTACGCGGCGCGCAGCACGAGCAACTGCCGCATCTCGTCGAGCCCCGGCACCGGCAGCCGGATGGTCGACTCGATCCGCCAGCGTGCCGGCAGCGCGGCGCGCTCGGCATCGTCGACATGCGCCTTCATCGCCAGCCAGCAGCTGTCCGGGCCGGCCAGGTGCTCGGTCACGGTGACGAAGTCGGCAAGGCTGGCAAACGCGCGGCTGATGATGAAATCGTAGGTGTCCTCCGGCACGTGATCCTCGGCGCGGCCTTCGAACACCTCGGCGTTCGTAAGATTCAGCGCCCGGATCGCATGACGCATGAAGCGCGCCTTCTTGCCCGCCGAATCCAGCGTGGTGACCCGCAGGCCAGGCCGGGCAATGGCCAGGATCAGGCCGGGAATGCCGGCGCCGCTGCCGACGTCGATCAGCCGCGCGCCGTCAGCGAGCTGCGGCAGCGCCGGCAATACGGTCAGCGAATCGAGCAGGTGGCGCAGCACCATGTCGTCGACGATCTTGATGCCGGAAAGGTTGTAGGTGGCGTTCCACTTTTCCAGTTCGGCCAGATAGCGCATCAGCGGCGCGGTCAGCTCGACATCGAGGCCGAGCCGTTCGAGGCCGAGGCGCAGGCGCCGCTCGCTGTGCGGATGGCGGGACTCGCTCATCGCGGCTCGGCCGCTGCAACGACGGTGGAAACGGGCTGGGCCAGCATGATCGCGACGAGTGAAAGGGCCGCGAAGTATATGCCGGCGCTCCGCCGGCTCATCGCCAGGCCGGTCCGGCGGCGGTCAGGGCAGCGCCGGCCGCGCGCCGCGCCGCTGCTGCTCGACCATCAGGCAGCGGTCCTGCACCACGGCGATGCCGGCCCGGGCCAGCGCCTCGGCGAAGCCATCGTGGCGGATGCCGGACTGCAGCCAGACCGCCTTCGGCCGCGCCGCCAGCAGGTCATCGAGATGGCCGGCCAGCGCCGACGGCAGCCGGAACACGTCGACCAGATCGAGCGTCCCCGGCACCTCCGCCAGCTTCCGGAACACCGGCTGGCCGAGGATGGTGGTGACCTCCGGGAAATAGGCCGGCACCGGCACGATCGCGTAGCCGGCCCGCGCCAGCGCCGCCGGCACGTAGTGCGCCGGCTGGTCGGCATGCGATTCCGGCTTGATGCCGAGCACGGCGATCCGCCGGGTCGCGGCCAGCAGCGCGGTGATGCCGTCGGCATCGGTGATCAGGTTCTGCTGCCAGGACATGCCGATGAGCTTCCGTCGCAAGGGGCAAACATCGTAGCAACGGGCCGTCCGCTGCCGGCAAGGCTTGCCGAACGCGCCGCCGGCCGTGCAGGCTGCGCCGCCCTGCCCGCCTGCGGAAAACGACCATGGATCTCGGAGCGTTCTCGATCAGCCTCGCCGTCAAGGATCTGGAGGCCTCCCGGCTGTTCTACGAAAAGCTCGGCTTCACCGTGGCCCACGGCCAGCAGTCGCAGGGCTGGCTGATCATGAAGAATGGCGACCACGTGATCGGCCTGTTCCAGGGCATGTTCCCGACCAACATCATGACCTTCAATCCGGGCTGGACCGCCGATGCGAAGACGCTCGACGCCTACACCGATGTCCGCGACCTGCAGCGGCAGCTGAAGGCGCGCGGCCTTGCCCTGATGACCGAGGTCGACGAGGCCGGCAGCGGCCCCGGCAGCTTCATGCTGGCCGACCCGGACGGCAACGTGATCCTGGTCGACCAGCACATCTGAAGCCGCGCGCCTCAGCGGCGCAGCGACGAACCCGGGTACTCGCCCGGCCGCAGGATCGGCAGCGCCACGTCGGTCACGGTCGCCTCGTACGGATTCGGTGCCGCCAGCAGGCTGCCGTCGAGCGCCGAGCCGATCGGCGGAATCGCGGTGCCGAGCGCGAAGTTCACGACATTGGTCAGATTCGGCAGGCTCAGCGCGCTGACCACGGCCGCGTACTGCACCTGCTGCTCGTAGAACAGCAGGCCAACTTCATCGCCGGCCTCCAGCAGCTCGCCGACCGCCGGCAGCTCGACCACGCCGTTCTGCTGGCTGCGGTTGCTGTCGTGAATGCCTTCGACGAAAGGCGTCAGCTGGTCGTCGACCAGGATCAGGCTGCCGTTGCGCCGAATGCCGACACCGACGAAGGCGATCGCCGGGCGCGGCAGCAGGTTCGGCCCCGGCGTCACCTCGATGCGGCCCAGGCGCGGCACGCCGGCCAGCGCGTAGCCGGCGTCGGCCACGGTCAGCACCGGCACGAAGCTCGGCGCACTGCCGAGCAGCTGGCCGACGCTGGCGGTGCCGCTGGCCAGCGTTGCCGGCAGCGCCCCGGCGCCGGTGAGGCTGCCGGCCGGCATCCGCTCCAGCGCCAGGCCCGCCGGCGTGCCGCCCGGCTGGCCCTCGACGGTGGCGGCGACGCTGAGGCAGACCTTCGGAATCCCGTCGACGCCGCTGGCCGGGCCATCCTTCAGCCAGCGCTCGTACCAGGCCAGCACCGCGTCGATGCCGTTCACCGTGCCGCAGCTCGCCGTGCCTTCCACCTGGTTGGCGAGCGGGTTCATGTGCCCGCCCTCGGTGCTCAGCAGCCGCACGTCGGCGCCGGCGGCGCCGAAGTACTCGGCGTTGTGCACGCCTTCGGTCAGGTTGAACAGCACGTCGCGGTTGCCTTGCAGGAACAGCGCCGGTACCGGGCGCAGTCGCGCCTCCGCCTCGCCGAAGCCCCAGGGCGCGCTGGCGGCCTGCCGGGTTTCGAAGTAGCGCATGCCATGCGTGAAGAAGAACGGGTCGATCTCCTCCGCCGTCACCGTCCGCGGCTGGGTGGTCGGCCGGCCGAGCGCGGTGACCAGGTCGTCGCGGGTGCGGATCGTCGAGGCCAGCAGGTTGCCGGGGCCGACCTGGTTGCACAGCGCGGCAACCACCGGCGTGTTGACCACGCCGCCGGTGGCGCCGAGCAGGCACAGCAGGCCGTCGAAGCCGAGCTTCACGGCATCGCCCGGCAGCAGGCTGTACAGCAGGTTGTTCCAGGTGCCGTTCGGCACGATCGCGTCGATGCGCGGATCCAGCGCTGCCAGGGTCATCTGGAAGCCGCCGCCGTAGCTGACGCCAAGCGTGCCGACCTTCAGATCCTTGGCGATGCCGGTGCCGGTCTGGCGCTCGAAGTTGAAGGTGTCGGCATTGTCGTAGGCCCAGTCGAGCAGCCGGCGGCTGTCCTGGGTTTCCAGCAGCGGGTCGATGATCCGGGCGTTGCTGCTGGCGGCGGAATCGCCGTGGCCGCGCTGGTCGAAGCTGATCACCGCGTAGCCGTGGAACGGTAGCGCCGCCGCCAGCTGCTCGATCGACGGAAAATGCGGCGCATTGCGCACCGCCGACAGATCACCGCTGGCCGCCAGTGCCTTCAGCCGCGAACCGCCGTAGCCGTGGCTGTGCAGCACCACCGGGAAGCGGTCTCCCGGGCAGCGCGCCGGCAGCAGCACGGTGTAGTGAAGCGTCGAGGTCGGCGTCGGATCGGTCGACGGATCGCTGTCCGACGGCAGGTCGACCACCAGGCTGCGGTCGATCGCCTGGGCCGGCGTCGGGCTGGCGCAGGCCGCCGTCGGTGGCCGGGGCGTGGCCAGGTTGTCGCTGCTGCCGCAGCCGGCGAGGATCAGCGCGAGCGCGCAGGGAATCGAGCGAAGAAAACGATGCATGGCCGGTCGGCCCTCAGGAAAATTGGAAGGCCGGAGTATGCCGTCGCGCCGACGCCGCGTTAACGGACCCTAGGGCCTGTCATCAATTGCTTTGCTCGTTGCGGCGGAGGTCGTTTTTGCCCAGTGCAACGAACGAGGAGCGGCCAATGGTTGTTCCATTGGCGCGACGA